>NZ_JAILWT010000005.1:0-347891 GCF_025698805.1 Filomicrobium sp. | reverse complement strand
ACCCGGCACCGCGATCTTCTCGCCCACCTGAGAGATCGGCTTCATCTTGGCTTCGCGTGCGATCTCAATGTCTGACTTGACGGTCATGCGTTGTCTTCCTCCGCCGCCTAGCGGCTTTTTTTGTTAACACCGGTTATGATTCATTCCGCGGCCTGAAGCGTGAACCTATTACCAGCCTTCAAGCCTGCCGTTTCCGCAAATTCTGACGCTGCGACTTTGGGCGCTTTACCTGCTCGGACACGTTTAACGAGAATCGTTCCACCTTGCGCCGCAATGGTGATGCCTTCTTTCGAGACCTCTACGACTTCTCCCGGTTCGCCGCTTCCATCCGATTTGGCGACGTCAAAGATATCCAGCCGTTGGCCGTCGATTTCCGTCCATGCACCCGGAGCGGGATTCGCCGCGCGTATCAGGTTGTAGACCTCATCGACCGGCTTAGACCAATCAATTCGCGCGATCTCTTTCTTAAACCACCCCTCGTAAGAACCCGCCGCCAAATCCTGTGAGTGCTTGAGAATGATGCCGGCCTTGACCAAATCGAGGCCTTCCATCATCGCATCGACGCCCATCGGGAATAATTTGTTGAAGTACACATCGCCAATAGTCTCGTCCGGTCCGATTTCACATGTCTTTTGCAACATGATCGGTCCTTCGTCGAGACCATCGTCAGGCCAGAAAATCGTCAACCCTGTACGCTTTTCACCCATCGCGATGGGCCAGTTAATTGAGGATGGTCCGCGATGCATCGGACATAAGGAGGGGTGATACTGGAACGTCCCGTACCGTGGCGCATCCCGAACGTCCTTCGGCACAAACAACAAGACATATGCCATCATGCATACATCCGCGTCGAAAGACTTCATGAGCTCAAGCGCTTCAGGCGTTTTCCATGAACTGGGCTGATAAAGCGGCAACCCCCGTTCACGAGCCAGTTCAGCTAATGGGTCTTCTGGCTTGCCTTCCTTTGTTGGCGCACAGCAAACCGCAACAACATCTTCGCCGCGCTCCAGCAATCGTTCCAGTACAGCCTTGCCGAATGCCTGTTGGCCATGAACGACGATACGCATGATCCCTCCCTTCGGCTGGCGCGGTGTCACCGCCAGCCGCTCCAAGTGTTAAGGTAAGAATTTATGGACGCGAAAGACCGAACTGAAAGGCCACCGCGTCAGACTATTCAGCGGCCATTTTCTTAGCAGGCTCGGTCGCCCCTGCATTCTTCAGTTCTTCAACTTCTGCAGCGGAATATCCCAGAACATCGGACAAAATCTGATCCGTATGCTCACCGAGCAGCGGAGAACGAAGCACCTCCACCGGACTGTCAGAGAGCTTGATCGGGCAGCCGACCGTCAGATATTTCCCGCGCTCAGGATGGTCCACCTCGACAATCGTGCCCGCAGCCCGAAGAGCTTGATCCTCAGCCAACTCCTTCATGGAAAGGATCGGACCAACAGGAATGTCGAGCGGATTGCAGATTTCCATGACCTCGAACTTCGTCTTGGTCATGGTCCACTCCTCAATCGTATTGAAGATATGTGACAACTTGTTGAGGCGTGCCTTCGGCGTTTTATACTCAGGATCTTCCTTCCACTCAGGCTTATTGATCACATCGCAGATCTTCTCCCACACCGGAGCCTGTGTGATGAAATAGGTGTAAGCGTTAGGATCGGTTTCCCACCCTTTGCACTTCAAAATACGGCCGGGCTGACCACCACCTGAGTCATTTCCAGCCCGAGGAACCGCATCCCCAAACGGAATGTCTTCGCCGTATTGAGAGTATTCCGTGAGAGGACCGCGCTCGAGGCGCTGCTGGTCGCGCAGCTTCACGCGGCACAGGTTGAGAACACCATCCTGCATCGGCGCCAGAACTTTCTGACCGCGGCCAGTCTTCTCGCGCTGGAAAAGCGCCGTCATGATGCCCAGCGCCAAGTGCAATCCCGTACCGCTATCGCCAATCTGAGCACCAGTGACCGTCGGCGGTCCATCGAGAAAACCGGTCGTAGAAGCTGAACCACCCGCACACTGCGCAATGTTCTCGTAGACCTTGCTATCTTCGAACGGTCCGGGACCAAAACCTTTAACCGACGCCATGATCATGCGCGGATTGAGCTCCTGGATACGCTCCCACGTAAAGCCCATCCGGTCCAAAGCGCCTGGCGCAAAGTTTTCGACCAACACGTCGCAAGCCTTGACCAGCCGCTCAAGCACCTCTTTGCCTTTTGGATTCTTAGTATCGAGAGTAATCGAGCGCTTATTGTGGTTGAGCATCGTGAAGTAGAGGCTGTCAGCACCGTCGACGTCGACGAGTTGCTTGCGCGTCGCATCACCAACGCCCGGCCTTTCGACCTTGATCACGTCTGCGCCGAACCAAGCCAACAGCTGCGTGCAAGTCGGCCCCGATTGCACGTGCGTGAAATCCAAAACCTTTACGCCTTCCAGTGCCTTCACCATGTCTGTCTCTCTTTATTTATCCCGGATGATACCGGTGTTGATTATGCGTGCGTCCCGCGCGAGGGCCCACGCGGGACGCATCAAGTTTTACTTGTACATCGTCTGGTTTTTGGTGCCCGGCGCATATTCGCGCGGATCGACCCAGATATTGACGATTGCCGAACGCCCGGTCTTCTGGATGGCCTCGCGCGCCCGCTGCAGAGCCGGCTGAATATCCGACGCTTCGCGAACTTCTTCTCCATATCCACCGAGCATCTGTGCAAACTGCGAGAATGGAATGTCGCCAAGTAGGTTGCCAACATTGCCCCGCTGTTCGCCGTACTTCGAGATCTGGCCGTAACGGATCTGGTTCATCGCGGAATTGTTCCCAATGACCGCCAGATAAGGCGCGCCGAAGCGATTTGCCGTTTCCATATCGAAGCCCGTCATGCCGAACGACCCATCGCCGTAGTAGCACATGACTTCCTTATCGGGATTGGCGAGCTTGGCCGCCATGGCAAAGCCTGTACCGACACCCAAGGAGCCCAGCGCACCCGGATCCATCCACTGCCCAGGCGCGCGCGGACGCACCGCTTGCGCTGAGATCGTGACAACGTCACCACCGTCACCGATGTAGATGGTGTCATCACCAAGGAATTCATTCAGTTCCCAAGCAACCCGGAAGGGGTGAATAGGCGACTGGTCCGATGTGAACAGCGGCATTAGCTTTTCAAGCGCCATTTGCTCGGCCTCGCGAAGCTTCTCCATCCACTGCTTACGCGCTTGGCGCTTGCCGTTGTCGATCTTGGCGGAGGCCGCATCAAGAACAGCACCGAGGATAGCACCTGGATCACCGACGAGCCCAAGCGAGATATCGCGGTTCTTACCGACCGTCCGGTAGTCCTGGTCTATCTGCACAAGAGTGAGTTCGTTGGAGATGCGCTTGCCATAGCCCATGCGGAAATCAAATGGCGTACCCACAACGACGATGACGTCCGCATTCTTAAACGCCAGCGACCGCGTACGGTCGAAGTGGTGCTCATCGCCCGGCGGCAAGAGACCGCGGCTCGCACCGTTGAAGTATCCGGGAATATCGAGACCGCGCAGCAGTGCAATGGCCTCATTATGCCCACGCGAACTCCAGACCTGCTGACCATAAAGAATAGCCGGACGCTCCGCCTTCACGAGCAGATCTGCGAGCTTTTCGATATCCGTGGGATCTCCGATCGATTTGACCGACGCACGGTAGTGACCTGACTTCGGAATAACCGCATTGTCGATATGCACTTCGCGATCGAGAACATCGCGCGGAATTTCGAGATACGAAGGACCGTAAGCGCCCGAGAAGCTTTCACGTGCGGCCATCGAAATCATGTCAGCGATCCGTTCCGTCGAACGAACCGATTCCGCAAACTTCGTAATCGGACGCATCATATCGACGTGCGGCAGATCCTGTAGCGACCCCATACGGTGCTGCGTTAATGCTCCCTGGCCACCAATGTGCAAAATGGGGCTCTCAGAACGTAATGCCGTCGCGACGCCGGTTACGGCATTCGTGCAACCTGGCCCCGCAGTCGTAACCACACAGCCGAGCTTACCGGTTTGGCGTGCATAACCATCAGCGGCGTGGGCTGCCACTTGCTCGTGGCGTACGTCGATGATGCGAATACCTTCATCGATGCACCCATCATAGATGTCGATGATGTGCCCACCACACAGCGTAAAGATCGTATCGACGCCTTCATTCTTGAGTGCTTTGGCGACGAGGCGCCCACCCGAAACAATGTTTGGATCCGAACTCTTTTTGGCCAGAGTGTCGTCGGCCGTGTTCGCTATCGCCGGTGTCGCCATGTCTCAGCTCCCTTCGAGTTCGACCGGCTTTGGAGAATATCCCCCGGTCATATGGTTGTGGCTGTTGGCTCTGTGGCTTCTTCAGTCGATGTCCACAAAGCGTTCGACGTGATCTCGCAGCTTCATCGTGTGTTCCCGCACCAAGCGTTCAGCCCGGTCCGGATCTCGTGCTTCAAGCGCCTCAATGATCTCCTTGTGGTCTGCGACGGACCGTTTGGCCCGATCCTGCTCGATAATCGTCCGGTTCCTGATCGCGCGAACGTGCAGGAAAAGACTGTCGGCGATGCCCTGAATCAGAGGGTTTCCACTGAGACTGAGAATTGCCTGATGGAACGTGATATTGGCGTCTGAATATTCGCCGAGCCGCATGGCCACTTCGTCTTGTCCGTAGTCATCGACGAGACGATGCAATGCGGCGATGTCGTCGGCGCTGGCCGCCGAGCACGCAAGCCGCGCGGCCATACCCTCCAACGCTGCCCAAACCGTGATCATGTCGAGCACTTCGGCCTTAGTCTTGCGCACGATAAAGATACCGCGCCGCGCGACGACCTTGACGAGGCCTTCTTGATCAAGCTGAGCCAAGGCCTCCCGCAACGGCGTTCGGCTGATGCCGAAGCGCGCGGAAAGATCGCGTTCATCGAGCTTTAGTTGGGCATCAGCATCGTAAATGTTCATATTCGTAATGGCGGATTTCAGCGCCTCATAAGCTCTCGCTTTGAGACTTTGATTCTCGCCGATGAGATCGATTTTGATGGAAGTCACAGCCATAAAATACCTGGGCGCCGTCCGGAAAAGGTTTCAGATGCGGTCATCGATCCTTGCCCTCCGGAAACGGATGTTGTTGCAAAATGACGTAAAACGAACGCCATGACATTCGCCTTCAAGAGCGTGGCTGCACCATCGTTTGGCCGCTCGATGTCGCCTGCGGCGACCATGACCATTGGTAGGTGAACCCAACAAACCTCCGGCATCTGGTATACCAGATACCGAACTATAGTGCTCCCTTCAAGTGATGTCATGGGTTGGTTCTGTCATTGCCCACGTTTCCTGCCGCTTATCCGAAGGTCAGCAAGCCGGCGAGAGCCCGTTGACCCCAAGAATTCTGTGGCGTCTTCTTCTGGGTCCAAATCCGGTGATCGGAGAGGATCCTTGCTTGCGCCGTGCATGGCATACAATATGCCAAATAATCGCGCTACGCAATCGGCATATTGCAGGATAACGCTCGTTTTTTGAGTGTCGCCTATGAGGTCTCCCTCTACGACTCTGCTACATCTCAAAAAGAGACAGCAAGTCGTTCAAACGGGGTAAGCGCCCTGACGCGCGACATGCCCACGGACAACGAGATCAAGAGACTTGGACACCCGCAATGCGCTTGTACGAATTTCAGGCTAAGGAACTTCTCCAGCGCTACGAAATTCCGGTTCCCGCCGGGCGGGTTGTTGACGATGTCGCCGGAGCTGGGCGCGCCGCGGCACGACTGCAATGCGCCCGTTATGCGGTGAAGGCGCAGATTCTATCGGGCAATCGTATAGACGTTGGCGCTATCCGATTTGCAGCTTCGAAGGAGGGCGTGGAGGCGACGGCCGAACAGCTTATTGGCCAGATCTTCACAACAAACCAAACACGTCCCGACGGCGAAAAAGCTCGTTGGCTGCTCGTCGAGGAATCCGTCGCGGCCGTACAGCAAGTTTATGCCGCCGTTGTGCTCGACGGGAGCGCCGGCCGGCTGAAATTGCTGACCAGCCGGGTAGCCGGTACGGGTATCGAGGCGCGCATTGCGGCCGAGCCCGAGTTGATCCGGCAAACGCCTATAGACCTGACAAGCGACGGTCCCTCTGCCGATTTCAAAAGCGCCGCCGAAGCAATTGAACTTAAAGGGGCGGCAGCCGAAGAGGCGGCACGCATCTTTCGCCAAATGGCGCGCCTCGCCGTCGAACTCGACGCCACCCAGGTCGAGATCAACCCTCTGGCAATAACTGCAACCGGTCAGTTCCGGGCCCTCGACGCCAAACTTGAGCTCGATACTCACGCTCTGTTTCGCCACCCTGCCCTTGCGGCATTCCGCCAAGCGCTGGAACTCGAGGATGGTGACCCACACGAACTGGCCGCCGACCGCCACCAGCTCAATTACACCGCTCTAGACGGTGATATCGGGGTCGTCGTCAACGGTGCCGGCCTCGCGCTCGCGACACTCGACATGCTCCGCGAAGCTGGCTGTCGGCCCGCCAACTTCATGGACGTCCGCGCGACAGCATCCAGCCTCGACATCGCCCACGGGATGGGCCTCGTACTCAACAATCCCAGGACGCAGGCCATGCTCGTGAACGTCCACGGCGGCGGCATGCAGCGATGCGATACGATCGCCGAGGGTATCGCCATTGCAATGCGGCAAACCACACGACGCGTTCCTCTCGTCGTCCGTCTCGCGGGCAACAACGCTGATTTCGCGCGCACGCGGCTCGCCGGTTCTGGCATCGAATTTATCGATGCCACCGACATGAAGGATGCGATCCAAAAGCTAACCGCTGCTCTCAAATCGGCAGCCGCCTGACCAATTTTGCGAAAACGACGGGGTCAGGCAGTTTACCGCGTCCTGATGGTCGCACCCAGACCCCCTTGACTTGGTATACCAGATCGGACCAACCCTACGTGGACCAAGATCACGATCGCAAAGCTGCAAAAAAGAGCAGCGCGTGCCCAACACATTCCGGGAGGAATAAATGAAAGTTTGTATCTACGGAGCGGGTGCCATCGGCGCCCATATCGGCGTTCTTTTGAAACTTGCCGGCGTTGATGTTTCGTTGATCGCGCGTGGCGCGCACCTGGAAGCGATCCAAAACAATGGCCTCAAGCTACTTATCAACGGCGAGGAAAAGGTCGCCCGTATGCCGGCGAGCAAGAACCCTGCCGACCTGGGGCCTCAAGACTATGTGATCATCGCGCTCAAGACACACCAAGCGTGGGAAGTCGCCGAACAGATGGCACCTCTCCTAGGACCCGATACAGCGGTCGTCACCGCACAAAATGGCATCCCTTGGTGGTACTTCTATGGCTTCGAAGGCCAGTACGCGAACCTCCAGCTCGAAAGTGTCGACCCCGGCGGACGGCAGTGGAACGCGATCGGGCCCCAACGCGCCATCGGGTGCACGGTTTATCCCGCCGCCGAAATCGTAGAGCCGGGCGTCGTCAAGCACACCTACGGCGATCGCTATGGCCTGGGCGAACCGACACGCAAAGAAACAGACCGCGTCAAAGCTCTGGCCGGCGCCTTTGAAGCCGCGGGTCTGAAGCCGAAGATCTATCCCGAAATCCGGAACGATATCTGGCTTAAGTTGTGGGGCAACCTCTGCTTCAATCCAATCTCGGCCCTGACCCACGCCACGCTCGATATCGTAGCCACAGATCCCGGCACACGCTCCGTCGCACGCCGGATGATGGAAGAAGCTGAAACCATCGCGCGTAGAATTGGTGCGCATTTCCGCGTCGACATCGAGCGCCGCATCAACGGAGCAGCGTCGGTTGGTGCACACCGCACGAGCATGCTGCAGGATCTTGAACGCGGCCGGCCAATCGAGCTCGACGCCTTGCTGACGGTGGTCCAGGAAATGGGTCGCCTGGTCGATGTGAACACACCGACCATCGACACTGTCCTCGCCCTCACGCAACAGATGGGTCGCGTAGCCAACGTCTACCCAGTCTTCCCAGACGCGGCACCGGAAGAGGCCACCAACTCGGTCGACTGATACGACGCGTTGGTCTGGAAGAATTAAACGCACAATGCGGCCGCGCCCAA
Organism: Filomicrobium sp.; assembly: GCF_025698805.1. NCBI lineage: Bacteria > Pseudomonadati > Pseudomonadota > Alphaproteobacteria > Hyphomicrobiales > Hyphomicrobiaceae > Filomicrobium > Filomicrobium sp. The sequence continues at coordinate 339,820 of NZ_JAILWT010000005.1, read as the reverse complement.
AGCGCGGCCGTTTCCCTTAGAGCCCCGCCTCCCTTAGAGCCCCGCCGCTGGCCGCGATGACGCCCTGAGTTTCAACTGCGCCTCCCGCCGCGTAACGTAAGCCGAAGCTGCAAAAATGATGAGCCCGCCCACCCACGTTAAAGCGTCAATCGCCTCTCCGAATGCGAGAAACCCGATTGCGACCGCGAACGGCAAACGTACGAACTTGAACGTCATGACCAAAGACGCCTCCGCCACGGCGTAGCCTCGTACGAGCGCCATATGCCCAAGCACCGCGCAAAGCCCCATAGCTGCCAGATACGGCCACAGTTCCAGTGATGGCCACTGCCAAACAAACAACGCCGGCACGAGTGCCAACGGCGTCATAATCGCATTGGTGATGAAAACCACGCGATCAGCATCGTCCTGTTGAGTCAGCTGTTTGACGAGAGGTCCGATGCCACCGACCGCGAGAGCGGATATCAGCGCCGCCCACTGCCCCCAGCCCGGTTCGGAAAGCCCTGGCCGAAGGATAATCATGGCGCCAAGAAACCCAATCCCCAGAGCCGCCCAGCGGCGGAAATGGACGCGTTCGCCGAGAACCATTATTGCGACGGCCGTGCCGAACAGTGGTGACAGAAATCCGATTGCCGTCACCTCCCCGATGGGGATTAAAGCCACGGCCTGGAACATGGCCATCATCGAGATGAAACTCAGCACAACACGCGCGCCGTAGAGTTTCGGTTGCTTGGTCTGGAATAGCGAGGGTCCGCGCCAGGCAAGCAGCGGCAGCATCCATACGACACAGAACGCATTGCGAAAAAAAAGAACCTGCAGCGGATTCATACCCTGCAATGCTAAGTACCGGCCCAACGAGAGAAGGCCCGCCAACAAAGCCATGGCGACAATAACGAAAATCGCCCCGAGGAGAGGATCGTTGGCAGCCCCGGGCCGCCCACTTGCCTTGAGACCGGCACGCCAGCCGCCAGCACCACCGTCGGCCCTGGCTTGCTGCCCTTCATTTAAACCGGTCAAGTTGGACTCCCGATACACCACACACGCAAGCTCACGAGCATCAAGCCTACGTTTCAAGCTCTGTGAAACGCGAGGGAACAACGCTGTAGCCAACGACCGAGTTCACCGCCCTGCAGGGTAATGGCGCAAGCCCATGCAATCTCCGCACGCGCTTACGGCATTAAACGGAGCTGATTTGTTCAGCGGCCACAACACGCACAGCGACGACCGTAGCATTGTCTTGATGCGGATCACGGACAGCCTCAACAGCACGGATAAGCGCGCTCGCCACTGCGTCCGGTCCATCCTCCGCGTAGGCTGCGATAATGCGTTCGACCTCACTCTCTTCAAGAGTCTGCAAACCGTCACTCGCCAGAATAATGTAATCGCCATCTTCCAGCGTCAAAGGTCGTTGAGATTGGTCGACAAGATCAAGTTCATCGCCCGTCACCGCCGAACGCAGCATATGCCTACGCGGATCAGAACGCGCCTCTTCGACGGTCATCCGTCCAATCTCAGCCAACCGGTCCAGCTCCGGGGCTAACGAGTGATCCTCGTTGAGCAGAGCAATTTCGCCCCTGCGGAACAGCCACAAGGGACTGTCTCCGACACTGACCCACTCGACACCGCCCTCGGAGAAGGCCACGCCGATCAGCGTCGAACCCATCCCTGATAGCACCGGATTTGAGATCACCGTTTGCGCTACCGCGCCATTGGCTGCATCCAACGCATCGCGCAACCGGTCCGGCACCGGCCCGTTACGCTTCGTGAAGGCTTCGAGAAATTGCTCGCAGCAAACGCGGCTGGCCAACGCGCCGCCAGTGTGACCACCCATTCCATCGGCCAGCACAGCTACGAGAGGCACACCTCCAGCCGGGCTCGATCCGTTTGCGACGGCAGCGCTGTCTTCTTGATACTCCCTGGCCCCGCGCGTTGTCTGCCAGGCGTGTTCAAAGGCGTTCATTCAATCCTTGTTTTCGGCAAGTTCAGACCAATCGAATTCTGGCCCACAGAAGGGCACGAAGACAAGCTGCGTGCGACCGACCGTAATGACATCCATTGCGGTGAGTTCAACGGCGCCAGTCGGGCGCTTATCGTTCACCGAAACCACATTTGTCTTAGCAAGATTTGGCACGAACAGGAAAGACCGGTCGCTGGAATCGTAGCGAATGTAAGCCTGCTCTTCCGACGAAATCGCATCATCACCGAAGTCGAGCGGAATGCGTTGGTTGGGCGAGCGTCCCAGCGTATTGTTTCCCTCGAACACCGGCCGGTATGAACCGATCCCAGGGCCGCCTACAACGACTAGCCACCCCACCACCGGATCACGCTCAAATTCACCGCGTTTGACCTGCTGGCGACCGCGTACCAGCTGGGTGCGCTCGGAGTTCTCTTCAGCCTTCGGCGCACTCGGCGTCTTCACGACCCGCGTCGTAGGCGGTGCATCGGCTTCCACATGCGCATCAGGAGGCGTTGCATGCTGCGGGCCACGGGTGCGCGCTTCGCGCGCGGCTTCCGCTGCACTCAATCCCGTATTGCCGTCTTTTACACGGGTGGTGACAGGAGGAGGCTCAGCGGCAGGCGCAGGCTCCGAGGGCGCAACAGGCGGTGGCAAAGCTATGGTCGCCGGACTTGCCTCAGGGGCGGCGCTTTCTGCAGGCTTTTGCGGTTTACCGGTTTCGTCTCGGCTCGCCGCCACCAACGCATCTTTCAATGTTCCCAAAAAACCAGATTTCCCACCGGCTACCGGCTTCGATTCGTTGGCCATATCGCGTCGCTCCTCTTCGCCACTTGTCTCCTCCGCGCCAGCATCCGGCGCTGACTATCTATTGCAGTCGAAACGTCAATTTCGCCGTCCCCAGGGTGATGACGTCGCCGTCCTTCAAGCGTTGCCGCCGAATCCTCTCTCCGTTGACGATGACGCCATTACCATCCGAACTGGATAAATCAGAAACGACATAACCAACATCTGCGGACCGACTTATGACCGCATGGTAACGATGCACGGTAGGATCGGTTAGTCGCACGTCGTTATCCTCCTCCCGGCCAATCCGAACCATCAGCGCACCGCTGAATCGGAACTCCGAAACCTCCGCGTCAGACGTCTCCTGAATCTGCACAAACGCATCTCCTGGGACGATCACCCTGTGTGAATAGGGCGGTGGGTTAGTCGTCGGCAGCTTTTGCGCCGCCGGATATCGCACCGTTCGGTCGGGCTCGATGACACTCCCGGACCGCCGCAAAATCAAACCCGCAGCAACGAACAGCGGCACAATGACCACAAGGCTCAATCCCAACAGCAACGCTGGAGCCTGTCCATAGCCCTGACCAAGAAGATCACCAAAGTCGGAAGTCACGCGCTGCCACCAGCTCAGCAAATCACCCTGCCAATCGGCGGCGATATCCCAGATTGGCATTGAAACCTCGTTGGCTAGAGCCGAATCAGCCGCCAGCAATCTAGCGCTCAAAGCGATCACTGAGCACTGCCACGCCGTCTTGTTTATCCACAACAACGATCGTCGGAACCTCAAAAATGTCGGTATAGCCGTCAAACGGCGGCAACGATCCCCTGCCACTGTGGCATTCACTCCGACTTCATACGCAATTCCGCCCCGCACGTCCCCGTCCCCTCTTGGCCTTTCCGCCCAATCGCGTCAGTGTCAAACTTTATCCGTGCTACATGCATGCGCGCACGCGCGAACGCCACAATCGTGCTGCAAAGATGGCATGAGCAAGGTTTTACGCCTCGGAAAACTGGTGAAAGAATCGGCGCGTGTCATGTAAGACGATTATGGCATCGCCAATATCGGTAGACTGGACTTAACGGGGACGATGACCAACCTGATAGCGCTTCCAGATGGCACTGAGCTTGTCGGTGACTACAGGATAGAACGTGTGCTCGGAGCCGGCGGCTTCGGCATCACCTATCTTGCCGACGAGCTTGCGCTTGAGCGTCGCGTAACCATCAAGGAATATTTCCCCTCGGATTTTGCCGCCCGCGCCAATAGCATCAACGCGAGCCCGCGCTCGCAAGATTGCGATGGCGATTACCGTTGGGGGCTGGACCGCTTCATCGAAGAGGCCCAGACGCTCGCAAAATTCAACCACCCGCACATTGTGCGCGTGTACCGTTATTTCCGCGCGAACAACACTGCCTACATGGTTCTCCATTTCGAGGAGGGCCAAAGCCTTAAAAACTGGCTCAAAGGCCTCGGGCGCGCACCTCGCCAGAAAGAGCTGGATCGCATTCTGGAGCCGTTGCTCCAAGCGCTCGAACTCATTCACAAGGCGGATTTTCTCCATCGCGACATCGCGCCGGACAACATTATCATCCGCAAGGATGGCAACCCGGTTCTCATAGACTTTGGCTCAGCGCGCGGCGAAATCGCGAGTCATTCGAAGACGGTCTCCGCTCTCGTGAAGCCGGGCTACAGTCCCTATGAGCAATATGCTGAGACAAGCAGACAGCAGGGCCCTTGGACGGATATCTACGCCCTCGGCGCCACTCTCTACCATGCCGTTACAGGAAAGCGGCCTCCGGACGCGCCTTCGCGCATGGTCAACGACGAGTATATTCCTGCACGTCAGGCCGCACTTAGCTCCTATCGCACACGTTTTCTCCGCGCGATCGATGCCGCAATGGCCCTCAATATCGATGCTCGGCCACGTTCGATCGCAGCTTGGCGCGGCGAACTTCTCGCGCCCGATACCCCTCCTGCTCAGCGGGGTAGCTGGCTCTCGCGGGGTCGCGCCGCACAATCGAAAGAGGAAGCAGCCGAACGGGCCTTTGACGTGGTAACACCCGATCCCGGAATGCCTCCACCTCCGGACGCCCCAGGACCGCATGGTGGTATCCTTGATTTCGTAGACGGCTTGAAGCGCAAGCCGCTAGCTGAGGCGTTGGCGAATGTCGAGGCCGACAACCCTGCTGCCGATGAAGCCGATACCGCTCCAGCCGAAATAAATGCAAACGAAGAAGCGGCTCAATCGCCTCTTGCCAAAACAGTAAAGCTGAACACGGCACCGCCCCCGCTGTTCGCAAAGAAAGCGAAGAAGGCGGCGCCACAAAAAGGCGCAGCAAGCAGTCGGCAGCGCAAGGAGCGCAAAGCCGCCGCACTTCCTGTGCCAGTGGAAACACGCAAACCCGCGCGTCCCCGCGCCAATCGTGCGGGCCGCTCGGGATGGGTCTCGCTCTTCCTCAAGCTCATTTTGGTTGGCGGGCTCGGAACAGGCGTGATTGCGGCACGCGATCAGTTTCCGGAAATCGACGTCGCGGCGTACCTGCCGTCCATGGGCGAACACAGCGCGGCAACAACAAAAAGCAGCACTCTCCCAAAGCCGCGACAACGACCTGAGACGACAGCATCCCTTCAACAGCGCCCTGCCGAAGACGATGGCCCGGCGAACCCGTTGCTCCAACAGCTCGTGGGCCACACCGGCGCTGTCACAGCGTTAGCGTACTCCCCCGGCGGCTACAGCATCGTATCTGCGGGTGCCGACGCGACGGTCCGAATTTGGAATGCCAGCAACGGCAGCCTCTCCCGTATCATTCCGATGGACCATGGAGCCGCCACATCAATTGCGTTACAGGGCGAGTACATCGCGACCGGACACGCGGACGGATACGTTGCGGTCTGGGACAAAACCTCGGGCCACAAGGTTGCTGACTTGCAGCGGAATGAAGCGAGCATTTGGTCGCTCGCGTTTACGAACGTGCCTGGTCGCCTGCTCGCAGCAGCACACGATTGGAAAGTTGCCCTATGGGATCTGCGCGCTCCAAGTAGTCCCGTCCACATCTTCGAAGGACACGAAAACGCGGTGCAGGCCATCGCCTTCGCACCCCAAGGCCCCTTTCTCGCCTCCGGCGGCGCCGACCGAACGGTCAAACTGTGGAACCTCAATACGCTCGATCTCGTACGCACCTACAGGCGGCACCCTGACTTCGTAACGGCCGTCAAGTTCTCTCCCGACGCATCAAGGGTTGCGTCCGCGACGCTCAACGGAGACATACGCCTCTGGTCGACCTCCTCCCAGAGGACCTACCGGCGGCTGCGTGGTCACAAAGATAGCGTCACGGCTTTGGCGTTTAGCGGCTCCGGCGGTCTACTAGCCTCCTCCAGCGCAGATGGAACCGTCCGCCTCTGGGACGTCGAACGCTCAAGAACAGTAAAGACCTTTGCAAGCCACCCCGGCGAAGTGACAGCCGTCGACTTTTCACCCGACGGAAGCCGCCTGATCAGTGCCGGCGACGATGGCAAAATCCGCGTTTGGATGGTCCCCCGCAGAACAGCGCAACGGTAAGCCGCTTTTAGGAGGCCGAATGAATGCAGGCGCCTCGTGTGAATCGGCTTCGAAAACCTGCAGCACAATCGGCAATACGGACCTGCACTTTAGCGGTGCTGGCGTTGTCTTTTCATCTCGCCACCTCCGCAACAGGATCAACGGAGAGCAATACCCCAGGCTACGACATTGATCAGACGGGCTTCTCCCCACCCTGTCGTCTTAAACGCGGTGCGCTCCATACCGTTACCGATGTCGTTGATGCAGAAACCATCCGCCTCGATGATGGCCGTCTCGTCCGACTGATAGGAGCACGAACACCGGCCCCGTCCAGCACCGCCGCCGGATATCGAGAAACACTCCAAGAGCGTGCCGCAAGAGCTCTCACCGAACTCGTACTCGGTCACAGCGTACGTCTTTATTATCCCGCGATTGATCGCGACCGATACGGACTGACCCTGGCCCACGTGGTTCGAGAAGACAGCTCACAGGGACGCACGTGGGTCCAAAGGCATCTCGTCACCAACGGCCACGCGCGCACCTACGTGATACCGGGGAATGCCGAATGTGTTGATGCACTCGCTGAGGCCGAGAACCGGGCACGAAACGCCGGGCTTGGACTTTGGTCTCTCGCAGCCTACCGCCCCATTGCTTCATCGCGCACTGAGCATCTACGACGGCTCAAGGAAACATTCCAACTCGTTGAGGGACGCATAACAGGCGTAGGAAGCTCTCGCGGCAACGTTTATCTCAACTTCGGTCGAAATCGTCGCTTTGCCTTCACGGCATTCATTGCGCGCGCATCACTAACCGGCCAACGCGACTGGGCCAAGGACCTCAAAACTCTAAAGGGTCGCCGCATCCGAGTACGCGGCTGGATCGAGATTCACAACGGCCCGCACATTGAGGTCACGCACCCGAACCAGATCGAACTCCTGAAAAAAGATCAATCGTGACAGATCGGGAGGACAAGGTCTGGCCTCAGCGGTCCCCAAAAAACAAAAGGCGCCGAACGTCTTTCACGTTCGGCGCCTTCTTGAATATCAACGAAGCGACCGCAACCTAACTTAGGCCGCACGAGTTTCCGCATCGGCAGCTTCTTCCTCAGCAGCCGCGCGACGGCTACGTGCGCTCTTGCTTAGCACGTCAGTGATGCGCTGAACTGCGCCGCGCTCATCGAGTTTCTCAACCGCCGCAATTTCGCGTGCCATACGGTCGAGAGCATCTTCATAAAGCTGACGCTCTGAATACGACTGCTCGGGCTGCGCTTCCGACCGATAAAGGTCGCGCACAACCTCAGCGATAGAAACGAGGTCGCCTGAGTTGATCTTGGCGACATACTCCTGAGCACGGCGGCTCCACATCGTACGTTTGACGCGCGCACGGCCCTTCAGGATCTCCATCGCGCGTTTGACGATGCCATCATCCGAAAGCTTACGCATGCCAACAGATTCAAGCTTGCCAGTCGGCACCCGCAACGTCAGCTTCTCCTTCTCGAAGTTGATGACGAAGAGTTCGAGAGCAATGCCGGCAATTTCCTGCTCTTCGATGCCAATGATGCAGCCCACACCATGCGCTGGATAGACGACGTATTCGTTCGTCTTAAAGCCATGGCGCTGGCTCACAGACTTCTTCTGCTGATCACTCACGCGCGCAGCCGTCTGCACAGGCGCCTCTTTCGGAGCCGCCGGCTTCACAGGAGCGCTGATCTTCTTTGCTGCCTTCTCGGCAACCGAGGCGGCCACGCTGCGGGTAACGCTCACAGGGCTCGCTGATGATGCCTTCTTGGTAGAAGCAACAGCGGCCGAAACACGACCCTTGCTCGACGCTGTCGGGCTCACACGAGCCGCAGCAGCCTTATTGGTCGGCGCAACGGTAGCGCGTGGCTTTGCGGCCGTTGCAGACTTGCTCTTTGCAGTAGGCGCGGCAGCCTTAGCTGTCGATTTCTTGGAGGCGGAAGCAGCCGTCGAACCGCGGGTCGACTTTGGGCTCACGGGAGTTGACTTGCTGATCGACTTCGTTGCACTCTTGGCCTTACTTTTTGCGGGTGTCGCCTTGACCTCGACTTTGGTCTTTTTAGCCATTTGCATCGTCTCACTTTTTGCCACACACACGAGCCGTCCAAGAAACCACACGGACGGTATTGGACAGCGCCCTTGATATAAGGCGCCGCAAACAAGCCCCGGCGCTCGATTGTTCAAAATCGAACTCCAGGCAAATCAATAGGGGCCGATACTAGCCACTTGCGGGGCTACTCATCAGCCTGTCGGACACCATGGCCCTGCTGTACGGGGTTGTGTCTCGCAGCGATCGCGTTGTCGATGTTCGCATTTGTCCAGAAAATCGCCTCTTAACGATGCATGGACACTATATGTTCGCTACGGTTCCAGTTTTGTTCAGCTACGCCACTCGATAGATAATGTAACACAATCTTCACGGAAATAGAAGGGCCCGAACATTACTGTTGGTCAACGAAGGCCAAACGATAGTCTTAAGGCCCTGTTTTAACTGAGGAATTATGCTGGAACAATAAGATCCCCGACCTAGCCAGTAAGGCTTTAAGGGCCAGTAGAAGATGGATCTATCAACGGCTCACGCCTCGTCAACGAGCGCGCAAAACACCGACCGAGCACCAAGAACAACCATAAGCGGCATCAATCGCCGTCACCGGGCTCCGAAGAGAAGTACTTCTCGAACTTGCCATCCTCATCCCGATGCTCCTCCGCTTCCGGAAGCGCATCCTTTTTGGAAGTGATGTTCGGCCATTTGTCAGCGTATTCCCGATTGACCTCGAGCCATTTCTCCAAGTTAGGCTCCGTGTCGGGCTTGATCGCGTCGACGGGGCATTCCGGTTCGCACACACCACAATCAATGCACTCGTCAGGGTGAATGACGAGCATATTTTCCCCTTCATAGAAGCAGTCTACCGGGCAAACCTCCACGCAATCCGTGAACTTGCATTTGATGCAGCTCTCATTAACAACGTAAGTCATGCGAGTGATCGTGCTCCGTATGGTCGTTTGTCGTGTTGCGCGCGTCTGAATATCAGAATTCACTTAACCGAATGCTTCGCTGGATCAAATCCGGCACCGCGATGCCCCGCTCTTAACCCACTCGATCCGTATGGACAAGGCGGCGGGTTTCAGAGGATGAATGCTGCTCTGTTAAAAGCGCTCATCCCACCGAGATCAAGATTCTCCACCTTTAAATCTGTCTAGCTGCCGTCGTTCTCTTTTTGTAGGCCGCCCCGCACCGGGCGTCCTCTCAACGGGGCTTGGTTCAAAATCCACCGGACTAGCTCCAGTTTTGCTCTCCGAAGAAATCGCGCTGCCAGACTGCGGCGTCAACTCTTCATAAAGAGTGCGTGCCTCGGTCGCAGGGCCACGCCGCAAACCCGGCTCCAGAACCTTGAGAATACGAACCTTCCGATGCACCGTCGCGGTAATCACATCTCCCACGCGAACCTGGTAGCTAGGCTTATCTGTCTTCGCTCGATTAACTCGGACTTTCCCGCCTTCAATGAGCGTGGCTGCAAGCGTGCGCGACTTTGTAACCCGCGCAAACCACAGCCACTTATCGAGCCTCTGCCCCGGTAAGGCAGCAGCCGAAGGCGTATCGGCTGTGTCCGGCCCGCTCATGTGTTCGGCTCATCTCCTTGCTTCTGCAAAGCCTCCTTAAGCGCGACCAGTGCCGCAAACGGAGAATCCGGATCGACCGAGCCGCCTTTACCTCGTGGGCTCGATGAATGAACTTCTGGCCTGCGGCGATCCTCACGGCCACGTCCACCTTCCCATTTGCCACGCTTGGGCCCGCGCCCGCGCCCGTCTCCGCGTGCCTGCCCCTCACGCCCATGAGACTTTTTACCGTCGCTCGAGCCGCGCCGATCGCCATGTTCGCCACTTTTCGGCTTGTCGGAATTAGCCCCTGCATGCTGCGCCCCCGCACCATTAGCAGCGCCCCCCGTAGAGGAGGTGGCATCATGCGCGCCCTCGCCGCCGGAACGATGCCGCCCGCGGCCACGTCGCCGGTCACGATGGCCACCATCATGGCTCCGATGATGCCGCTTGGGCCGCCAGATCTCGATGAACTCCGGCTCTCCCGAAGCTTCGGAAACCGGCGCCTCTGTGGCGGACTCCGATGGTGTATCCTCCTGGCTCGGTTCAGTTTGCACCGCTTCCGCAGCAACCTCTGCAGCATTCTCCGTCGTAGAGGCGACCAATTCTGCGCTGGTCTCCGCAGAATCCGGCGATGCGTCGATTTCTGAAGCAGGCGTCGCGACCGATTCCAAGGAGGCATCCGCGACATGCGTCGCCTCAGCCTCATCAGCTTCTGGCGACGTCTGCGCCGTCGGTGACGCCGAATCCGATTCAATCTCAGCTGCAACGCTCGCGCGTTTGACTTCCCGCCGTTCGGAACGGAAACCTAGGGCCTTCAGCACATTCCCGAGTTCATCCGGCGAACACCCAAGGATGGACATCATCTCTGGCGTCACCGTGAAACCACCGTCGCCAGTCGCCCCCTTCGGCGGGGTACGATCCGGCACGGCTTCCTCACCTTTGTTACGCCAAGCCAGGAGAGGACGGATCTGATCCGCGAGCCGCTCAAGTATATCAAGCCGCACGGCGCGAGGACCGCACACATGGAAACCATAAGCCCGATAGAAAGGCTCAGGCGTCGCAGCATCGGTCGGAATCGAGGTCAAACCGGCACGTGGCGCTACCGGCAAATTCGAACGGGTGATGCCATGCGCGTCACCGCTTTTCAGAACCCAAAGAGTGGCCGCCAATTCTGCTGCGGCCGGCTTCAAGAGCAGCGGCATATATATGTTGAAGGCACCGAAGCGCACGCCGTGGCGGCGCAATTGTGCGCGAGAGGTCTGATCAAGGGCTTTGACCTCATCAGCCACAAGCTCGCGCTTGAGAATGCCGAAGTTCTCCTTGAGCTGGAACGCGATACCGCGCGCGAGCCCGGTGATATCCTCAGCTTCCGCCATTTCGACGAGGGGCTTCAGCTTCTCGCGTACATGCTCGCTGATCCACGTATCAAGACGCGCCTGGATCTTCTCCTTATCCGGCGCACTCAGATGCTCATCGACCAGCAGATTGACGGTCGGGCGCAACTGATCTTCCGCCGCTTCGATCACCGCGACTTCTTGATCCCGCCACAAGATCCTGCCGTCGGGCGAGAGCGTGAAAGCATCAGGCTTAGCAGCTGCCACACGGCGCGCGCGCATCCCGAGCTCACGGGCCAGAACCTGCGCAGCAGCATGCCGAGTCGCCTTGGCATGGATGCCGTCAACCTGCGTCTCAGGAGAAAAGCGGAAGCCAACGAGGCGTCCGACATAATGATCTTCGACTTTAATAGTGCCGTCTTCAGCAATCTCGGCGTTCAACTCGTCTTTATCCCGCATACCCTTCATCAATGCACTCGTTCGCCGATCGACAAAACGTTGCGTCAGACATTCATGTAGTGCGTCCGACAGCTTGTCCTCGATCTCGCGCGTCCGCCCCTGCCAGTGCGCAGGGTCTTTCAACCAGTCCGAGCGATTGGAAACGAACGTCCAAGTCCGGATATGTGCAATCCGGTTGGCCAACGTGTCGATATCACCGTCTGTGCGATCAGCAAACTGAACTTGCTTGGCAAACCAGTCTTCGGGGATTTTTTCACCCGGCCCCATCAAATGCTTATAGATGACGCCTACCAATTCAGCGTGACTGCTACTGGAGATTTTGCGGTAATCTGGAACTTGGCAAACATCCCAGAGCTTCGCAACGGCAGCCGGCGCCTGAGCGAGCGCCACGACTTCCCGGTCGTTGGCAACTGCCTCAAGAGCTTCGACATCGTCAGCCATACGGGCCCGCGTGAGACGCCGTTCGCCTGGCACCTCTCGTAAGCTATCGCGCAATCGATCAACGCTTCCATAGTCGAGATTGCGCGTCCGCCACTGCAGAACCTTCACGGGATCGAAGGTGTGGGACTCGAGACGCTCAATAACGTCCGCATCGAACGGTTCAACCCCGGCCGTGACGCCAAAAGTACCGTCATTCATATGCCGGCCGGCGCGACCGGCGATCTGAGCCAGCTCCGATGGCGTCAGATTACGGTGGTTTTGACCGTCAAACTTGCGCACGGAGGCAAACGCAACGTGATCGACGTCCAGGTTGAGACCCATACCGATAGCATCGGTCGCCACCAGGAAATCCACATCGCCAGACTGATAGAGTTCCACTTGCGCATTACGCGTACGCGGCGAAAGAGCACCGAGAACGACCGCCGCGCCCCCACGTTGCCGCCGGATCAACTCCGCGATCGAATAAACTTCGCTGGCCGAAAACGCCACCACCGCCGAACGAGTTGGCAAGCGGGTAATTTTCTTTTCACCTGCATAAGTGAGCTTTGACAGGCGTGGCCGGGAGATAAAATTGGCACCGTCGATGAGATCCTGAATGCAGTCACGCATAGTTTGCGCGCCCAATAGCAGCGTCTCTTGGCGGCCCCGCGCATGCAGCAGCCGGTCGGTGAAAACATGCCCACGCTCAGGGTCGGCAGCGAGCTGAATTTCGTCAATCGCCAAAAAATCAACGTCGATATCACGCGGCATGGCTTCCACCGTGGAAACCCAATAGCGCGCGCGTTCGGGCTTGATCTTCTCTTCGCCCGTGATCAACGCGACGTTCTGGAAGCCAATACGATGGCCTATTTTATCGTAGACCTCGCGCGCAAGCAGCCGCAGCGGAAGCCCGATCATGCCACTAGCATGGCCAAGCATCCGTTCAATGGCGAGGTGGGTCTTACCCGTATTGGTCGGTCCCAAAACCGCCGTAACATGGCGGATTCGAGTTTCGAGGTTGCTGCCCATAGCAAGGGCCCTCCTGGATCGAGCCCGAAGAAACAGCGTCGTGAAACGGGCCGGTCCGAGTGGCATTGCATCACGGACGCGTCAAGATCAAGAACTACCTATCATGAGACGGCGCATTCCGCAGTAGGTGTTCCGTCTCTGCCCGTACTGTCTAGTGCGAAGAATTAAGTTACAAACCGCGTCAGCAACATGGCAATGGCAGCCTCCAAGGCTGCCATTCGTTGAGGACAATCACAATGCTGAAGTGATTACGAAGCGTATTTTAGTGCCCCAGCGCGATCCGTTCCCTATCCGAAATCCGGATATCGATCCGGTTGGATGAAAGTGTCACAGAGCCGGCAATCGTAGGAATACGGATCTCATAAGGCACATACAGGTTAGCACTTGGCACCGGGCGCAGGGTGACTTCGATACCCGTATTCTCAGCCATTTGCTCCGCTTCGCTGGGGCTATAGCCCGCGATTGGAACATAGCGGACATTGCACACGATTGCGACGCCGGGCTGCCCCGACCGTCGGTTTTCGCGTATCAGCTCCTGCCGGCGATAGCTAAGTCGCAGATCGAAGCGCTGCTTGCCGTCGAAAACGGGGATCACGCGCTCGCAAGGGCCCTTATCGCCAACCGGACGGGTCAGCGCCATAACTGCGGTCAAGGGATCAAGCGCGCCCTTAAGATGCTTTTTCTCGACCGGAACCGTATCTGCCTGATCAGGAATGGGCGGGACCAACGACACATTGGACACCCGATCCTTATTGAAACCAAGCTTAACCGACCCCGATCGGGAAGAGCTTTTGAATGTGAATGTATAGCCAGCGGGCTGCGGGTTGCGGCTACTAACCTTCCCCGACGCCCGGGTTAAACCACGCCACTTGAAAGCCCCAAGCAACGCGGAAAGCTCAGCGTCTCCGTCGAGCACATAGCCGCGACCACTGATCGCCGACTGAAATTTAAAACTGCCGATATCGAAACCATTGAAGGTGATATTGTAGTCGGCGTTCACCTGGGCGGGCCATTCCCCGCCCGTGGCCTTAGCAGGTTCGGAGGTCACCGATCCCAGCGGCAGAGCATACAGGCCAAAAACGAACCCTGCGGCGATCAAGCCCTTGGTAGCAACCGACAATCGGCCACCATCACGCTTGCTTACAACTCTCAACGCACCACCTGCGGCACGGCACGAAACGCTTTTAAACATGACTCGTTCTTCCCATCGAACGCGGGCCTCACGACCACTAACCATAGGTAGCGAGGGTTTACGGCGACTGTTTGATGCTCGATTTTCGCCCAGACTTATTAAGAAAGCTCTGACGCACGCGTCATTTCGGAGCTAAAACTGCGTGAGGCTAACGCCGTTCCGCGTCACAAGGCGACTTGACGGAATTGCCCCACCTCCGGTATACGAGCCCGTCATGTTCCGCCGGTTCGCCGCGCGGGCCAAAGAATTTCGCCAAATCGCAGCGACGAATAAGACTGCGCGCCCCCAGCACACTAGGGTGGCTGCCGCAGTGAAGGAGCTTTTTAAGATGACCAGGCAATGCGAGCTGACGGGCAAGCTTCCGCTTTCGGGGCAGCTCCGCAGCCACGCCGAAAATAAGACGAAGCGCAAGTTCCGCCCGAACCTGTGCAGGGTCACCCTCATCAGCGACGTTTTGGGCCGCAGCTTCCGCCTTAAGGTCAGCGCACATGCGCTTAAGTCCGTGGAGCACCGTGGTGGCCTGGACGCCTTCCTGATGAAGGCACGTGACGAAGAGCTGTCAGACCGCTGTCTGAAGCTCAAGCGTGAAATCAAAAAGGCAAAGAAAAGCGCCGAAGGCGAAGCCGTCGCTGCTTAAAGCGGGCTGAGCTTTTCTCCTAAGGGGCCAAGCTCCCCCCGAGCTTGGCCTTTCCCTTTTTGGGCCTGCTCTCGGATTTCTTATTGTCAGCGCGCAGTAGATTTCACAGCGGTATCTGGCAGCCGAAACTGTATTAAAACGGTCTTCTGCAAACCGCGATTGAAGTTGTCATCGGAAATAACGGTGATGATCGTGTCGCCTCGCGCGTCCCGATGCACGCCGATTCCCTCCATATTATCGATGACTTGAGCCATGGTCGCCTCAAGGAGAACCTCTCCTTCAATGGCAGCGCCAGGAGTCAGCTCGCCAGACGCGATCCGTCGAATTCTCATTTTGACGCCCTCGGTCCAGCGAAATCGCCGTTCGAGAACCAAAAGATCACCATCCGGCAAACTCACAGCATCGGTTATGTCGAAGCCACCGATATCCGTGAGCGCAAACGCACGCGCCTTGCCCCCCGTCCAAAGCCAGCCCGTATGTCGCCCCTTCTCGTCATGCATACGCTCGCCAATTGCCACGAGCGCCCCTTTGAATTTGCCTGCTCTAAGCACAGCAATGGCCTCAAAGCCCTTCAAAGACGGCATCCGTCCACGGCTCGTATCTGGCCGAATATATGATGTGGGGGCCGACACACCGTTCGGGCCGATCTGAAAGCGGCCGATCCGGTGGTTCTGTTCGAAAGCGATGAGAAGTTGTCCGCGTTTCGCTGTGCCACTGACAAGCGTCACAGCCTCGGCATCGCGGTCTCTGTTGCGACGTAAGTTCGATCCATCAAGCGCCTTGAGCGGACCGACGCGAACGTCCTCCAACCCGTGAGGAACACCTTCGCGGTATCCAATCCGTCCCGTCATCCATGATCCGGAATCGGAAACCGCAACAAACCCATTTCCATCAGCATTCAATGCAATCCCGGACCAGCCCCCGAACAACTTGTCCTCGCTGATCAGGCGCAGCCCGCCAATCCATTCCAGTTTGCCGAACGTCCGCCGGCCTATGTCGATGGCATCAAAGCTTGATATCGGCACGGCGCGCACAGCCATGGGACGCACGCTCAGCTTTAACGTATCGGGCTTGGGAGATGCAGAAACACGCCCGATGCCAGCAAATTGCACACCAGCAGCAAGCATTCCTACGATGATGGCACTCAATAGCAGCCTTGGCCTTACAGGCTTCTTGCCTGCGCATTCAGCGTAGTCAGCCATCAGCTGCCATCACCTCTTCGTCACGCCGTCAAGTCGGGATACGCCCGCGCAATTCTTTAGAAACCGGGCAGCTGCCTCGGACTTTTTCAGGTCCCTGTGCGCTGCCGCGAACCGCGCGAGCCTTGCGAAGGCCTCTCTGCTGTTTCTTCAAAGAGTTCAACCAGCTTGTCCGTCATGGCACCCGCCAACTCACTGGGATCGGTAATCGTCACAGCGCGACGATAATAGCGCGTCACATCATGCCCGATGCCAATAGCGATCAACTGAACCGGACTCTTGGTCTCGATCTCCTCGATCACGCGCCGAAGATGCATCTCCAGATACTGTCCGGCATTCACGGACAACGTAGAGTCATCAACCGGCGCACCGTCAGAGATCATCATCAGAATGCGGCGTTGTTCCGGCCGCGCTAACAGACGTTTATGCGCCCAGGCCAGCGCTTCACCGTCAATGTTTTCCTTGAGAAGTCCTTCACGCATCATCAGCGCGAGCGCTCTCTTTGAGCGCCGCCACGGAGCATCAGCCTTCTTGTAGACGATATGGCGCAAGTCGTTGAGACGTCCGGGGTTGGCCGGTTTGCCATCATTCAACCATTGCTCACGCGACTGACCACCCTTCCAGGCTCGCGTTGTAAAGCCCAGAATTTCGACTTTGACCCCACACCGTTCCAACGTCCGCGCTAGGATGTCGGCACACATCGCCGCAACCATGATCGGCCGGCCACGCATCGACCCGGAATTGTCGAGCAGCAGCGTCACAACCGTGTCGCGGAACTCGGTGTCGCTTTCCTGTTTGAACGAAAGGGGGAACATCGGATCCACGACAACGCGCGTTAGCCGCGCGACATCAAGCACCCCTTCTTCGAGGTCAAAGTTCCAAGCCCGGTTCTGCTGCGCCAGAAGCCGACGTTGCAAACGGTTCGCAAGCCGCGCCACGACGCTCGACAAACTCCGCAGCTCTTTATCGAGAAACCCTCTCAGGCGATCGAGCTCTTCCGGGCTCGACAAGGTATCAGCGGCGACTTCCTCATCGAACTCGCGCGTAAAGACCTTGTAGCCGAACCATTCCGGATCATCGAGAACAGAGACGTTCGGACGCCACGAGTCAGGTGTATCAGCTTCCTCTTCGCTATCGAACTCGCCATCGAATTCTTCAGCAGCCGATTGCTCGCCGCTTTCCTGCATGTCACCGACATCGTTGTCGGAATGCTGCTGCGGTGTCGCTTCGTCCTGGCCGTCGCCTTCTTCCCCAGACTCCTGGTCCTGCTCCTCACCACCCTCGGAATTATCGCGAGCCTCTTCCTGCTCTTCCGTTTCGCTTTGTAATTGCGAAGCGTTGTCCGCGATATCGAGCGCCTCCAGGAGATCGAGCATCACCTGCGCAAAATTCTCCTGATCCTCGACCAGCTCATTCATGCGATCAAGAACGGTCCCAGCGCGTCCTTCAACCCAAGGCCGCCACGCCTCTACGAGACCGCGGGTACTTTCCGGAGGTGCACGACCTGTCAAACGCTCACGTACGATCAGCGCCAACGCTTGATCAAGCGGCCCATCCTCGCGGCTTTGCAGCACCGCAAAACGCCCATGCGAATAAAAGTCTTCAATCTTGGCGGCGAGATTATTGGCCATACCGGGCATGCGGGATGCACCGACAGCCTCGACGCGGGCCTGTTCCACAGCCTCAAAGACGGCCCGTGCATCACCCTGGGTCGGCGCGAGTTTGAGATGCAAACGCTGATCGTGGCACGCTGCTTGGAGCGCTAGCGAGTCCGCCCAACCACGCATAACCGCGATTTCACGCTTGTCGGGCAAACGCGACGGCTCAGGCAGCTTAATCGAGGTTTCCGTGATCTGCGGCCCACCCGGACCAAAATCCACCCCGATATCGCGCTTCCCCGCAACCGCACGCGCGCACGTCGCGACAGCGCGTTTCAGCGGCTCGACAGGGGCCTGCTTTTTGTTCGAGCGGCCTGCCATCTGGCGCCTCAGCCCAAAGCTACGTTGGCGGCGCTTTCCGGCAGGTCTTCACCGAACGAACGCTGATAGAATTCAGCCACCACAGGACGTTCCAACTCGTCGCATTTGTTCAGGAATGAGAGCCGGAACGCAAAGCCGACATCATTGAAGATCTCAGCATTCTCAGCCCACGTGATAACCGTACGCGGACTCATCACCGTCGACAGGTCACCGTTGATGAACGCCTGGCGTGTGAGATCGGCGACGCGCACCATGTTGCTGATCGTCTTACGCGACTCAGCCGACTTGGCCATCGACTTGACCTTCGAAAGGATGATCGCGACCTCATCGTCATGCGGCAGATAGTTCAACGTGACAACGATCGACCAACGGTCCATCTGACCTTGGTTGATCTGCTGCGTACCGTGATAGAGACCCGAGGTGTCACCAAGCCCGATCGTGTTTGTCGTCGAGAACAGTCGGAACGCCGGATGCGGCCGGATCACTTTCGACTGATCTAGGAGCGTCAGCTTGCCGGACACTTCCAAAACACGCTGAATAACGAACATAACATCTGGCCGGCCGGCATCGTATTCATCGAAGACCAAAGCCGTATTCGACTGCAGCGCATACGGCAGGATGCCTTCGCGAAACTCAGTGATTTGTTTGCCGTCCTTAAGGACAATCGCATCCTTACCGACAAGATCGATACGCGAAACATGGCTATCCAGATTCACCCGGATGCAAGGCCAGTTGAGGCGTGCCGCAACCTGCTCGATGTGCGTAGACTTACCCGTACCGTGATAGCCCTGGATCATCACGCGCCGATTGTGTTTGAAGCCTGCCAGAATGGCGAGCGTCACGTCGCGATTGAAGACATAGTCTGCGTCAACGTCAGGAACGTGTTCATTCGACTTCGCGTACGCGGGGACCTCAAGATCGCTATCGATCCCGAAGACCTGACGCGCCGAAACCGTCATATCGGGCAAGAGTGTATCTGCTGAACTCGTATCTAATGATTGCACGGGCATAATTGATTAGCTCGATCCAGTTTGTTTTCCGGGACTGGCAAGGAGAAGTCTTGACAGATTGAGTTTGAAGGCCCTGAGCGTGGGCAGCCATCACGGCGCTCTAAACAAGACCGACCTGTTTCAAGTAGTTATAGGCTTGAATGATCTCACGCAACTTGTCCTCTGAGCGACGGTCTCCGCCATTAGCATCAGGGTGGTGCTCTTTAACCAGGGCCTTGAACTTCGCCTTGATCTCTTCCTTCGTTGCAGATTGCGTCAGGTGCAGAGCATCAAGAGACTTCTTTTCCATCGGCTTCAGCTTACGCCGGCGCTCGGGTGCCTCCTTGCGCGCTTGTTGTGCGCGCCAGGCAAAAAAGCCATGCGGATCACGGGCTCGGCTCTCCGCGCTCTCAGGCGCGTGCTCGGCTTCCCGCTCACCATTCCCTTCAAATGCCGGGTTGTCACCCATCTTCCAGGTCGGGCGATGGCCTGTCATCGCATCCTTCTGGAATTTGGCTACTTCGGTGTCCGACATTCCGTCAAAGTAGTTGTATGATGCGTTGTATTGGCGCACATGATCGACGCAGAAGAGATAGTATTCACCGTCGCGGCCACGCCCCATCGGCGCACGATGGCGGCCGGCCTTGTCGCAGCCCTTCCATTGGCACGTCGGGGCCCCGGCAGTATGCTGCACAGGATCGTTCGCCGACCTGCTACGCTTGGGTGCGACGCGGATTGAATCGAAGTATTTCGAACCGAGCTTCATGGACCGAAGTATGATCTTTCGTTAGGGGGTGCACAAGGTTACAGGGGCGACACCCAGCGACGAAGTAAGTGCCTGAAATGCATTCAGACCGCGTAATTCCTACACAACAACTAAGAGGACAAGAATGAGCATCGAAAGTCAGATGCGTGAGAAGCTGTTGATCGCTTTGGAACCAACGCGATTAGATATCATAAACGAGAGCGAACTGCATGCCGGTCACCGCTCATCACCAGGCACCGGAAACAGCCATTTTCGCCTACTCATTGTCTCCCCCGTCTTCGCTGGTAAAAGCCGCGTTGATCGACATCGTCTAGTAAACACGATTTTAGCCGATGAACTCGCCGGCAGCGTCCACGCCCTCGCTATGAAAACCTATGCGCCGGGCGAACAGCTCACCTGACATTTATGCAAAGCTTTGAGCCGCCTACCGCGCGGCAGGCGGCTCAACCGAAGCTTCAGCTCCACCGACCGCTCCGGCATCCGACTCAAGCGGCTTCACCCTGAGCGCCGCGATCCGGTTGCGATTCTTGCGCAGAATTTCGAAGCGATAACCGTAGAACGTGAAAACTTGTCCCGGCTCCGGAATGGTCTGCGCCTCGTGAATCACAAGTCCAGCAACCGTGGTCGCCTCATCGTCGGGCAGATCCCAGTCCATAAACCGGTTGAGATCGCGGATTGGCACAGAGCCATCGACGTTGACGGTATCATCGGCTTGCGGGCGAATGCCCATCTCCGGCGCGTCGTGTTCATCAACGATCTGTCCGACAATCTCCTCAAGAATATCTTCGAGCGTAATGAGACCTTGAACTTCACCGTACTCATCCACGACCAAAGACATCTGTAACTTTTGTTTCAGGAACTGATTGAGTTGCTCCTTAAGCGTCGTCGTATCGGGAACAAACCAGGGCTGCGAAGCGAAACTCAGAAGATTGAGTTTCGTGACATCCCAGTCGACCTCGCTTAGCGCCGTCAAAAGATCTTTCGTATGCAGAATGCCGACGATATTCTCGGGCTCATCCTTCCATATAGGAACGCGTGAGTACTGCGCCTTCACCACTTCTTCGACGATCTTTTCCGGCGGATCGTCCGCATTTACCATTTCCATCTTTGTCCGATGGATCATGATATCGGCCACTTGCAAGCTGCTGAGATCAAGGATACCGCCAAGCATATGAGCATCGCCCTTGGCGACAGCACCTCCCTTGGTCTGGAGCTGAATCGTGCCTCGGATCTCTTGGTGCGCCGAAAGAATGTTAGCGTCGTCGTCCTCCCGTGTTGGAGTGAGCGAGAGAATAGCGCTGACAACAAGTTCCACCGCCCGTGTAAAAGGCCAGAGAGCCACGATCAAAAATTTCATGATCGGTGCTACAGCCAGCGAGATACGGTCAGCGTAAACGAGCGCGTACGTTTTCGGCAGCACCTCTGAAAAAATGACGACGAGCAACGTGATCGCAAGCGTCGCATAAGCGACGCCTACTTCCCCGAACAGATTAATGAGCAGGCTTGTCGCCAACGCCGAAGCAAGAATGTTGACGAGGTTATTGCTGAGCAACACCGTCCCGATGATGCGTTCCGGTGCAGCCAGCATCTGATTGATCATCTGCGCCCGTACATTACCTTCGCTCTCCAAAGCATGCATGCGCGCGCGCGACGCTGTCGTCAGGGCTGTCTCAGAACCTGAAAAGAAGGCCGAGAGCGCCAACAGAAGAAATATGGCAAGAAGGGTGAGGAGGAGTTCTATGGCCATGTCTCTTTATGGGTTTGCATGATGCGTTTAAAGTCGGCGATAATCGGTATTCGTACGTAGCGGACTGACGTAAGGTCCACGCACGGAACTCGCAAGCTTACGCCCCGGAAAAAGAAGACGTCTGCCCCTTGAGAACCGCAAACATCTCAGAGCCGTTCAAGCCTGTGCCCCGATATTCTCATCCAGGAATGCCGCTACGTCGTCACGTCCGACATCTCGCGTAACGAACGCTTGGCCGATGCCCCGGACAAGTACGAATGTCAAAAGTCCATCTTGTACTTTCTTGTCCTGCTCCATGAGTTGCAGGAGCCGCGCTGGCGTCGGCATCTCCCCACCGGGAATATCGCTTATCCGCGTCGGTAACCCAGCCGCCGCAAGGTGCGCAGTAACACGTGCTGCCGTTCCTGGAGCACAAAGCTTCAGTTTCTCCGACAAACGGAACGCGAGGCACATTCCAATCGAAACGCCTTCGCCATGAAGCAGGCGATCAGAATATCCCGTCCACGCTTCCAAAGCATGTCCGAATGTGTGCCCGAGGTTGAGCAAGGCCCGCTCGCCCGCTTCGCGTTCATCCGCAATAACGATACGCGCCTTCATAGCAACGCTTGTCTCGATCGCATGCAGACGCGCTGGCAAGTCACCGTCGAACAGCTTTGACGCATTCGCTTCAAGCCAGTCGAAGAAGTCCGCGTTGCCCAAGAGACCGTACTTGGCAACTTCGGCATAACCTGCGCGAAGCTCTCGATCCGGCAACGTTTCTAAAACATCGGTGTCAATGATCACGAGGCTGGGTTGATGAAACGTACCGATCAGATTCTTGCCCTGCGGCGTATTGATCCCGGTCTTTCCGCCAACCGATGAATCGACCTGGGCAAGCAGAGAGGTGGGAACCTGCACAAAACGTACGCCGCGCCGCAGGATAGAAGCAGCGAAACCAGCGAGATCGCCGATCACGCCACCGCCCAGCGCAACCACCATATCGCCCCGCTCAAGCTCCATTTCCAGAAGCTGCTCGCACAGCGGAGCCAATTGCGAGAAACTCTTCGACGCCTCACCGGCCGGCAAGACGATCGAGCCCTTCCACCGACCTTCAGCCTTAAGGCTCGCCTCGAGTTCACCCAGATGGTACGCGGCGACATTTGCATCGGTCACGATGCCACAACGCCCCTTACCGAGCCGGCCTGCGATCAGTCGACCACCCTGCCCCAGCTGGCCGGGCCCGAGCAAAATATCATAGGCGCGTCCTGGCAGCGCGACGCTCACCGTCCGTGAAACGTTCTGAGTTGCAGCGAGTGAATTGACGACAGTCGGCATAAAAGTTTCCGAGTTGGCTGGCGACAGAGCGGCACCAGCTTAAGTTAGGGAGATAAGGCAGCTGTTCCTATCAGACACCGGGCTGCGCTGCCAGAATAGGCGATTTCAGCAGTAAATTGATGATCTGGGTCACGATCTGATCATGCGGCTCATCACGACTTTCGGCGACAAGATCCGCCTCGGCATAGATCGGGGACCGCTCCTTAAGCAGCCGCTTCATAACAGCTTCCGGGTTGTCACCACGCAGAAGCGGTCGGCTGTCGCGGCGTCCGACACGGCGCAAAAGCACTGGTAAATCGGCCTTGAGCCAGACCGAAACCCCATTTTCACGGATGGCATCCCGCGTCTGGGCATTCATGAATGCCCCACCACCCGTTGCAAGCACCTGGGGTCCACCACTCAGAAGGCGGGCGATGACCTTACGCTCTCCTTCACGGAAGTGCTCTTCACCGTGATCTTGAAATATCTCCGAGATGCTCTTGCCTGCTGCCTTTTCGATTTCGTCGTCGGCATCAGCAAAAGGCAAACCGAGCCGCTGAGCCAGACGGCGGCCAATTGCCGTCTTGCCGCATCCCATCATGCCAACCATCACGATCGACCGCTCACCGAGCGCCACGCGCAGTTTCTCGATTTGCGCCGCATCCATTCGCTTCGCCCGTCGCTGCAGACCGATTCGGATCATCGAATCCTGGCCCCTTGCACGGATGCTAAGCTGCCCTGTTTGCGAGAATCGAACCGACAATACATAATTGCTATCCTAACTGTTGCTGATCGGCTCTTCATCGCCACCAGCCGAAGATGGTAACCCACCATCGCGACGGCGCGCCATACTGCAGCCAATATAAACCGACAAGAAATTGATCGGGAGCAGACTAATCCAATGCCCACTCTTTTTCGATTTTTGTTCGTCACGGGAACGCTCGTCGCCGCCGTGTTTGCCGGGCTTTATATTCTGGCGACCCGCTTCGAGCCCGAACCACGCCATACGGTCTACCGTCTCCAGGACGTCAAGACGAACGGGCCCATGCCGACGCGGGAGTCGCCGTCTGCGGACAATACCGGAGCGGCAAACCAGAACGAGGGTGCAAAGGATGCCGGAACTCCCCCCCCTGCGCAAACGGAGTAGCACCACCGTGCATTCGTCACTGGCCGGCCCCAAAAACCTTTCTGTTCTTACTCTTATAGCTCTTTCCGCATTTGTGCTGCCGGCCCAGGCTCAAGAAGGCTGGCCATGGCAGAACGAGCCGCGATATGACCGTCAACGCGCGCCTGCGGAACGTCCAACAGTTCCCGATTACGACACTCCGTATATGAAGCCGACGGGGACAGAACCGCCCAACAGCGGCTGGCAGGCACCTGCCGAAACACAACGTGGGCCCTCACAGCGCCCGCCGGCGAGTTATCAAGAAGGTCCGGCATTCCGCCCCCCTGTCACAGTCGAAAGTTCCGATCTGGCACCGGTAATGGCGGGCGATGGTTCGGGCTTACCTTATGAACTTTGGAACAAACTCGATTCAGCAACCTTCGAAAAGCTGCTCGCAGACATAGAGATCCCCCCCCGGTCAAACGCACTCCACGGCCTCTGGCGCCGGTTGATGACAGCGGAAATTCGCGCCACCGGAGCAGGCGAAAGAGAGAGATTTGAAGCCATACGTTTGGAAGCGCTCTATCGCTCGGGCCTGACCGCAGACATGCAGCGCCTCATGCAATCATCCGCAACAAGCACACCAAGCCCGGCTATCTCCGTGCTCTTGGCCCGCGCCGCCATCGCTGACGGCAATGATGACGAAGCCTGCAGCCAGACGCAGGGCTTTTTGCGCGACCTGGGACGCATGCCGCGGATGCTTGCCGGCGAAGCGGTGATGATCTCAGGCTATTGTGTGACCCGCTCAGGCAATTCCAGCGCGGCTGGCGTAGCCGCAGGTTTTGCCCGCGAACAAGGCGTTGAGGAAGGAGCGGGACTGGCCGCCCTCGACGCGATCGCCCACGGCGGCAAGCCAAAGCTGAAATCTGGTCACCCTGTTTCGCTGATTGATTACAAGCTGCTTGCGAAAGCCGGTTACACTGACATCTCCGGTCTATTGCCAGGCGCTTCCCCGGCCCTGCTCGTCGCCCTCACGCGCGATCCGCAAGCCTCTTCAGACGTGCATCTGTCAGCCGGCGAGGCTGCGGCCCGGCTCAACGCAATAACGGCTGAAGAGCTCAGCGCGATTTACCGCAGAGCCGCGATGTCGGCGGCAACAACGGCCCAGGCCACTCCGCAAGCCGCAGGTGGAGGGTTCGGCTCTCAAAACCCTCATGTTGCGGCCGGAACGCCAGTTTATCGCGCCATACTCTTCCTTCAGGCGGAAACAGAGCAGACGCCATTCCGCAAGGTGCGCGCGATCCGCACGTACCTGGACGAAGCCCGCCGCGCCAATCTTTATATCCCGGCTCTCCAAACGATGGGGCCGGCCGTCCAATCGATGCGGCCCGTGCCGGAAATCAGCTGGTTCTCTGAAACCGCCATTGAAGTTCTATTGGCGAGCAATGAACCTCAAGTCGCCCGATCATGGCTGAACTTGAGCGATCCGGCGGACCCACGCGCGGCAGGCCAGCTCAATCATTGGCGCGCCTTGATCGATATTTCAGACGTGAATGGCGCCCGCCACGGCCAAAGCTTGGCAGCACTTGAGCATCTCGCTTTACGCGGCGTTTTTGTTCCCGATCAGTTGCATCGTATTGCCACAGTCCTCGACGCCCTGGACTACCAGATCCCCATTCCACTCTGGGAAGCGGCGAGCCGCACACCTCAGCCGTCAACAGGCCATCTACCCGAAACCGGCGTACTTTCCAGGCTCCAGAACGCCGCGAAAGCTAAGGAATTCGGCCGGACCGTACTCCTAACTATGAACGCCCTCGGCCCCAAGGGAGCCGAAGGAGCACATATGATCGCGCTTGGTGATGCCATCCGTGCCCTCAAAAGTGCGGGCTTGGAGGCTGAAGCCCGCCGTCTCGGCTTTGAAGCGCTGTTTCCGGCTTGGCCACGCCAGGTCAGCGGCTAGGCTGCGGAGAAGCGCTCAATGACTGCGCCCATATCCGCTGAAGACCGCGGCCAGATCGATGAATTTTTGCAAATGCTGTCAGCCGAACGTGGGGCTGCAGCAAACACCCTGGCCGCCTACCAGCGCGACTTGCATGATGCCTGCCACTTTTTCGCAGCCAACAACTGCAGGCTCGTCTCAGTCTCACCAGACAACATCCGCGCCTACCTGACGTCCCTTTCAGCTGCAGGGCTATCGCCAGCCTCCAGAGCGCGGCGACTGTCGTCGTTGCGCCAGTTGTTTCGCTTCCTGACGGCGGAAGGCAGGGTCCCGGAAGACCCAAGTCACGGCGTTGCCGCCCCCAAATCGGGCCGCCGCCTTCCCAAAACGCTCACCGTCGAAGAAGTCGATGGCCTGATCGACGCAGCGCGCCGTCGAACGGAAGGCACATCCGGCATCGAACGCATGCGCGCTCTGCGGTTACACTGTCTGATCGAACTGCTGTACGCCACTGGACTTCGCGTTAGCGAGCTTGTCTCACTTCCGCGTACAGTTTTGCGCGGCGATGATCGGATGCTGACGATCAAGGGCAAAGGCGGCCGTGAACGTCTCGTGCCTTTGAATTCCGGGGCTCGCACCGCGCTTCAACGCTATTTGTCCATCGGCGAGGAGGAGCACGCGGCTCTCTCAGCGACGGTCGCAACGCGCTGGCTGTTTCCATCAAAAAGCGACACGGGCCATTTGACGCGCCAACGGTTCGCTCAAGATTTGAAAGAGCTGGCAGTGGCGGCCGGATTGGCGCCCGAGAGCGTCAGCCCCCATGTTCTACGCCACGCCTTCGCCAGCCATCTCCTGGATCGCGGGGCCGATCTGCGCGCCGTTCAGCAACTTCTTGGACACGCAGACATTTCAACAACCGAGATCTACACCCACGTTCTCGAAGAACGTTTGAAGAAACTGGTCAAGGAACACCATCCGTTGGCCCGCCGCGAACCCTGACGGTCAGTCGATTTACCATGGTCGAAATCACCGCCTCAGAAAGCTGATGCTGCGCCGCACGAATGCTATCATGTCAATGGTTGCGGCACTCACGGGGTCTCGGTCTTGACACCAACCCCGGACAAAAGTGTATCTGCCCGCACACAAGTACGATGAGCGAGCCTGAACTGAGGCTCCGCGACGTCATTGAAAGGTCCGTTCCGTTGGAAAACAGCTCGCCTGTCCGCACGTATCTCGACTTCGAAAAGCCGATCGCAGAACTCGATAAAAAGATCCACGAACTCAAGACGTTGATCGGGGATGATACGAACGAGTCTATGCGCGGAGAAATCGAGAAACTGGAGGAAAAAGCGCGCACGGCCCTCGCTGAAACTTACGCCAAACTTACGCCTTGGCAGAAGACTCTCGTGGCCCGCTACACCGAGCGGCCACACTGCCTCGACTATATCAACGGCCTTATCGAAGATTTCACGCCGCTAGCAGGCGATCGATACTTCGCGGAAGACGAAGCAATCGTTGGTGGCGTAGGCACCTTCCGCGGCCGTTCCGTCATGGTCATGGGCCACGAAAAGGGCTCGGATACAGAAAGCCGGATCAAACACAATTTCGGCATGGCCATGCCGGAAGGCTACCGCAAAGCCGTCCGCTTAATGGAAATGGCTGACCAGTTCTCGCTTCCCATCATCACGCTCGTGGACACAGCCGGTGCCTATCCCGGCATCGGGGCGGAAGAGCGCGGTCAGGCCGAAGCCATTGCCCGGTCCACCGATTGTTGCCTGAAACTCGGCGTTCCGATTGTCAGCGTCGTTATCGGCGAAGGCGGATCCGGCGGTGCTGTGGCGATCGCGACGGCCAACACCATACTTATGCTCGAACACGCCATTTACTCGGTGATTTCACCAGAGGGTGCCGCTTCAATCATTTGGCGAGACGCCGAAAAGAAGGAAGAAGCCGCCACTGCAATGAAAATCACAGCTCAGGACCTTGAGGAACTCGGCGTGATCGACGGTATCATTGCCGAACCCGTAGGCGGCGCGCATCGCGACCCCAAAGGGGTCATCGACGCAACAGGAACGGCAATTGCGCTGGCCCTGGCGGGCTTTGAAACCATGACGCCCGACCAGATCCGTCGGCACCGTCGCGACCGCTTCTTGCAAATGGGCCGCAACCTGTAGTCCGCACAATACCCTTACCTGAGGCGAAACAGCTGCAGCAACGCGCCTCCAGAGGTAGCTTATTCTCATAAGTTACAAAGCGTTACGTGATGGGTTGACCCCAATTCCGCCTACAGACCGCCGCATTCCTAAGCTCATTTCTGAGCAGGGAACGAATCATTGCGCATCCGCCCAATCATCGCTAATCTCATGCGCGTTAACATTTTGTTAACCGTTACGAATCGAAGGTGATCGGCGTGCGCCAGGGGCACTGCGTCATGAGTCTGATCATCACTGATATGTTGAAAATGTTGCGCGCTATCACGCTCGTTGCAGCATGCGGCTTATTATTGGCTGCGTGCGCAAATGCACCTCAAATCCCACCCGCCGAACAGCCATTGTCACGTCCCGCCATGATGTTGATGGGACACAAGGGCATGGAAGTGGGCTCACCGATCTTTATTCGGATCTTTAAGCAGGAATCCGAACTTGAGGTCTGGAAGGCCCGCGATGACGGCCGGTTCTACCATTACAAAACTTACCCAATATGTAATTGGTCCGGCGAACTGGGGCCGAAGGTGAAGCAGGGCGACAAACAAGCGCCGGAGGGCTTCTACACCGTAGCCAGCGGCCAGATGAACCCGAACTCGAGCTTCCACATCGCGTTCAATCTAGGTTACCCCAACGCCTACGACCGCGCTCACAACCGGACCGGAGACTTCCTCATGGTCCACGGCAAGTGCCGTTCAGCAGGCTGTTACGCCATGACAGACGCGCTGATTGAGGAAATCTACGCCCTGGCCCGCGAAGCATTCCGCGGAGGTCAGGAGAGGATTGAGGTTCACGCGTTTCCATTCCGCATGACCGACGCCAACATGGAACTTCACCGCGATAACAAGTGGTACAAGTTCTGGAGGACGCTGAAGGAAGGATACGACCACTTCGAAGTGCATCGCATCCCGCCGACGGTCGCCGTTTGTAATCGCAACTATATCGTCAATGTTCACCTGCCCCAAAACAGCAGGATTGATCCCATCGGTCACTGCCCACGCTTCATGCGGCCGCAGATTGAGCCGTTTGTCCCGAGAAGCTCCACGGAACAGCAAATCGCGCTGGAACGGTACACTGCACCCGGCCAGCGCATGCGCACCGCAGCTTCGGAAACGCAATCGCCAATTGCAACGGGAGCCATCGGCACAGGCCCAAAATTTGGCCTTGGCATCGCATCCAGTGGCTATACGCAATCACCGCCCTCCGCGGCGCTAGGCTTCAACCAGTAAGCCGCTCGCAACGCAATCCCACCCAGGGTCATTTGACCTACCCTGGGTGGGATGTTTCTTTTGCGGACGAGTATTCCCGCGAGGTTTCCTCGAGAGATGACCCGCAAGTCCGAAAATCGAGAACCACGGCGCCGTCGCCGCCCCGGAGCGGCACTGTTCGTCCTTGGTACCATCCTTATATTGCTAGGTGCCGTTTTCGTGCGCCAGCATTGGACCACGCTCTCCGCTTATCACGACGACGTTGTTCTTCAAGGAGAACGCCTCTGGCGCAAAGCGTTTGCCCGCTTCGGGCTACCGCTCCCGAGAACCCCGGACCTGAATTCGCTCGAGGCCCGCCTTCAAGATGCCGGATTAAAACTCGGCGATCCAATTTTTATGCGGATCTTCAAGCGTGAGTTTCTGCTCGAAATCTGGATGCAGCGAGACGGCAAGTTTCAGCGCTTCGCCACATATCCCATCTGCCGATACTCCGGACAGCTCGGACCAAAACTGAAGCAAGGCGACCACCAGTCACCCGAAGGCATCTATACGGTTTCCTTGGGTCAGCTTAATCCGGCGAGCCGTTGGCATCGCTCCTTCAACCTCGGCTTTCCCAATGCGTTCGATCGCAGTCACGACCGCACAGGCACCTTTCTGATGGTCCACGGCGGATGTTCTTCGATCGGATGCTACGCAATGACCAACGATGTGATTGATGAGATCTGGGAGATCGTCACCTCGGCGCTGAAAAGCGGTCAACCGCGCTTCCAGGTGCAGATTTTTCCTTTCCGCATGACTTCAGAAGCAATCGAAGCACGCGCCGATCACAAATGGGCACCGTTCTGGCGTGATTTGAAACACGCCCACGACCTCTTCGAGAAGACGCAAATCCCGCCACGCGTGGCCATCTGCCGTAAACGCTACGTCGCCACACCCGGCGTCGAGCGCTCCGATGGATCAGCCACGATCGGCGAATCCTGCGCAACGCAGAACGCGGTCGTTACCAATTGAACGCCATGCCCGCTGCATCTTGTGTGGAAGCCCGCATAGATTGAACCGGCGGCTTCGTTAAGCATTGTTCAATGAAATCGTCACAATGCTTCAGCATTTGGTGTGCACTTGGCAGTACCCTTGATAGCGCCGGACGCCGCCTTACGCGCAGACCGGCATGAGAAGGAACAGGCAGTGTCTAGATCCACATGGTCCTGCTTCGCTTATGCGCGTTCAGTCAAACCTCTGGCTGTCGGCTTGGTCGGCTTGTCTGTCGCCATCCTGATCCTCTTAGGCGCAATACCGCGCGCTTACGCAATTTCAATCGAGCTCAAAGGTGCAGCGCCTGACCGCATCGAGCGGCAACGCCAAGCTGCCAACGGCGACCTCCCCCTCCCGTCGACGCCTAATGTAGGGAAGCTAGACGAACGACTCGCGAACAAGCAATTGACACGCGGAAACCCCGTCCTCTTGCGTATCTTCAAGGACGAGTCCGAATTCGAAATCTGGATGAAGAAGGACAATCGCTACGTCCACTTCGCAACGTATCCCATTTGCCATTGGTCCGGTGACCTCGGGCCGAAACTTGTGGAAGGCGACAAGCAAAGTCCTGAAGGTTTTTACACCATAACCCGCAAGCGCCTCCACCGCAGCGGACGCTGGCCGCGGTCTTTCAATCTGGGCTTTCCCAACGTTTTAGACCGTTCGCTGCTGCGGACGGGGTCTTACTTGCTCATTCACGGAGGCTGTTCCTCTGTTGGCTGCTACGCCATGACCGACGCGGTCATGACCGAAATCTTCGGTCTTGTCTACGACGCCATAAAGGCGGGACAGGACTACGTGCCGGTTCATGTCTTTCCCTTCCGCATGACCAACGAGAATCTCGCAAGTCACGTTGAGAGTGAGTGGCGTGACTTTTGGATCAACTTGAAGGAAGGCTACGATTCCTTTGAGCGCACGCGGCTCCCCCCACGGATCAGCGTGTGCAATGGTCGCTACAGCATTCTCGATGCCGCCCCCGGGGAGGGGGGCGCTCACCCCCCTTTAGCCGTGTGCGGCGAGACAGCCGCAGTTCTTCAGGCAGAGGAGACATTACAAAATATTGTCCACCAGCCCTTCCGTTGGAAAACGTTGTCCGTGGAGGAACAGAAGCTGGTCGCACTGCTGCCGTTACCGATCGAGACGATAGCCGCCCAGCACTTAGCCGCTAAATCTACCAATACGAAATCGCGTCCTCCGCGTGCGGTGGCCGCCGCCCCCCCCCTTCCCCGTCTTCAGTGCAATCTGGGCTTGGCGAGCTGTCGCCGTTTCCTGGCTTTGCAGCAACGAAGCTACCAAGTGCGCACCACCAAGGGCAAAACAGGTGTCGCAACGGCGCGTTCAAATCGCAACTAGGACGAGCCGGTAGAAACCGAAAATATGGCGCATCAATATTCAGTGAAAAGCAATTGTGTTCCTTAGGAAACTGAACCAACCGGCGCACGTGACCTTATATCTGAATATCAGACACAAGGTTTCGCTCCCGAAGAGGAACAGGTAATGCAAATTTGGAAATCCACACTCGTACTGGCATGCGCGGCAACGCTGCCGATCTTTGCAGCGGCGACACCTGCTACCGCAAAGATCCGATGTGACGGCGCGTATCAGATTGTCAACGGGTCCCTGATCGCAACACCCTACTGCGGCGATAATTATCTCGCGTCGGTCGCCCAGAGTTACGGTAGCCGCGTCTCAGCCCGCGCAATCCGTAACAACCCGAGTAAGAAGGAAGAAGTCTGCAGACTAGTCGGACATGACACGCGCGTTCAGGATATCTGCGCACCCTACACCAACTTTGGCGATCACGGCCGGCGCAGATAATCAGCGCCCGCTAGGAAAGCGAAGCTGCTTCAGCGGCTCTTTTTACTTTCCGCTCCGACAGGGAGAGGTCGCGCGTGATGACAGGTCAGACGCCATCCGCCGGCCTCCTTCACGAAGACGTTGCTCGCCGTCATCCGTGCCCCGCCGACTTCCTCGACGCAGAGTACGAACGCCATCCGCTCCGTACGGATGACGGTTACCTCCTTCGGAAAGATCTCCGGCGGCTCTGCTAAAACCAGAACGTCGTGCCAGGAGGCCATCACCTCTTCGCGTCCTGTGATACCCGGCCAATTGGGATGGTACACGGAAACAACATCGCGAGCCGACCACAGAGCATCCATTGTGGCGAAATCACCTGAGCGGATCGCGGCGTAGAAGCGATCGTTGGCGGCGATGACTTCAGTCTGCTCCATGTCCTGATCCATGACGTTCCTCCATCTCCCTGGAACCGGTCTTCACGCAAGCGCATGTCACGGAGGTGACGCACTTCCCGCCTTCCAGTTCCCTAGAGACGGAAGACGACCGCGCCACCTGTCAGACCAGCGCCTGCTGCCGAGAATAGCACGACTTGCGAGGAACGATAGTCGCGAGCTTCCGCACCTTTCGATAGCGTGAACGGAATCGAGGCGGCGGAGCTATTCGCGTAGTCTGGCACTGTCGAAATAACTTGGTCGGCTGAACACCCCAAACGCCCGCGAACGGCCTCAATAATGCGGGCATTTGCCTGGTGTGGAATCCAATGGTCGATGTCCGAAATACTCAGTCCTGCCTGCGTCAAAGCTGCACGACTTGTATCTGTCATCATGGCCACCGCCTTCTGAAACACGGCCCGTCCGTCAGACAACGACATCAGCGTTTCAATTGGATCCAGCCCCATGCGGAATGGCTGCCGGCTTCCTCCTGACGGGATTTTGATGAGATCGTATCCATCACCCTCACTCGCCAGTTCGCAACCGATAACGCCTGCATTTTCTCTGGAACTCGGAGCCAGCAAAACGGCGCCTGCAGCATCGGCAAAAAGGATCGCGCTCGCACGCTCTTCCGGATTTATGCGCCGCGACAGAATATTGCCAGCGATGACAAGAACTGGAACGCGCCTTGTTCTCACGAAGGAATCCGCCAAGCTCAAAGCATAAACGAAACCGGCGCAGGCGCCTGCCATGTCAATGCCCCCGGCCCGGCTCAACCCCAGGCGATGCGCCACGAGCGGAGCCGACGGCGGCAACAAATGATCCGGTGTAGACGTCGCGAGCAACAAAAGCCCGACGTCCTTGCGTGCGAGTCCCGCCCGCTCTAGCGCCCGCTCCCCTGCAGCAATTGCGATGTCCGAAAGTGCCTGATCATCATGCGCCCATCGGCGGGACCGGATTCCCGTCCGCCGCTCGATCCACCCAGCTTCGAGCCCAAGCTGCTGCTCGATTTCGGCATTGGTAACGATCCGCTCCGGCGCATAATGCCCAAGCCCAGCGATCTCTACACCAATGCTATTCCTACTGCCCGCGACACTCATGCGGCATTAACCAACTCGGCGGCATCAGAAATCGCATCATAAATTTTGTCGAGATCCTGCGCCGTCACACAGTACGGCGGAAGCACATAGATCGTGGAGCCCAACGGTCGCAACAGAACGTCCCTTTCGAGGAAGAAGTCATAAAGGCGAGGCCCTACCCCGGCGAGATAGCCAGGATCCCCGCAAGCCAGATCCATAGCTGCAATCGTCCCGCACTGACGCAGGGATGAAAAACGCTGGTCACCGGAAAACCGGTTGAGCCGTTCGGACTGTAGCGTGCTCAAGGTCGAGATACGTTGGCCCACCGGCTCGCTTTGCCAGATTCCGACGTTGGCCAACGCAGCGGCGCAGGCGATCGGGTTCGCCGTATACGAACTCGAATGATAAAAGGTCCGCGTGCGATCTTGAGAATAGTGCGCTTCAAATATCGGCGCCGTCGCCAGCGTCGCCGCTAGCGGCATGCTTCCCCCCGTGATCCCCTTTGCCAGACACAGAATATCAGGCGTGATGCCTGCCTGTTCACACGCAAACAACGTGCCCGTCCGCCCCCACCCTGTCATGACCTCGTCGGCAATCAACAGCACATCAAACCGTTCACAGATGCGCTTCATCTCTGCGAGCGTCTCCGCCGGCCAGGTCAGCATACCTCCGGCCCCAAGGATCAATGGTTCCACGATGAGCGCAGCCACCGCCTGATCACGGCATGCTGCTTCAAGCGCATCGAGCGTGCCCTGCTCGCTCCCCAGCTCAGGAAACGGCAACCGCTCGACGTCGAACAACAAAGGCGCATAGGCCTCATTGAAAACGCCCCGCGCACCTGCCGACATCGTTCCGACAGTGTCGCCATGATAGGCGTGCTCCAGCGCAAGGATGCGTGAACGCGGTTCCCCTCTGTTGTGCCAATACCCGAGCGCCATCTTCAGCCCGACCTCAACGGCGGTCGATCCGGAATCGGAATAAAACACATGCGACAAGCCTGCGGGAGCAAGACGGATGAGTTCCTGCGCCAGCCGCTCCGCAGGCTCATGCGTAAAGCCAGCGAAGATGACATGATCCAGCACATCGCACTGACGCTTTATCGCGTCCATGATGTGCGGATGCCGATGACCGTGGGTAACAACCCACCACGACGAAATGGCATCGAGGATCTTCCGGCCTGAAGCCGTTTGCAGGATCGCACCCTTAGCACGCGCAATTTCCGGAAACTCTGCCTGCAGCGCATGTTGCGTGAAAGGATGCCAAACGGGCGATTCTGATTGCACGCTCATTGGAAAACCTCACGACGAAAGTGCGCGTCGAATGCCGCATGCAGAGTTACCGCATCGAGGGACGCCAACAAGGGCAAACGCCCCAGACGCCGTGTCATCGCGAAATCGCATATCGTGCGTTCCGTATCGATGTTCTCCTCACCAATGAAAGTGATCCCGTGAATGTTGAGACCTCGCGTCTTCAACACGTCGATCGAGAGCAAAGTATGGTTGATCGTACCCAGCGACGTCCGCGCGCAGAGAATAATCGGAAGCGCCCAATCCGCCATGACATCGATCTGGAGCAGGTCGCGTGTGAGCGGCACCAGCAGCCCCCCGGCAAGCTCGACAACGACGGGGCGCGCCGTCTCAGGCAGACCTAACTGCGACCGCTCGATTTGAACCTTGTCAATCTCCGCCGCGAGATGAGGTGAGCAGGGCGTGCGCAAACTGTGTCGCGGCTCAAGGAAGTGATCCGCAGGCAAACCTGAAAGCCGCTGCACGACCTGCGTATCGGTCTCCTCCTGCGTCCCCGCTTGAACGGGCTTCCAGTAGTTGAAGCCGAGCGCACGTGTGAGCGCTGCACAAAAGACGGTTTTTCCGATCCCCGTGTCGGTTCCGGCAACAATGAAACCCGATGTCATGATGCAAGCCGTTGCGCTTGTTCTTCCGCGAGGTCATCAACCATGGCCAACGCCTCGTCCTCGCTCACATTGAGATTAAGCGACAGCCTCAGCCGCGCGGTTCCTTCCGGCACCGTAGGTGGGCGGATCGCACGGATATCATACCCGCGCGTTTGCATTGCCGCCGCAAGTCGCACGGCCTCAGCATCACTTCCGACAATCACCGGCTGGATCTGTGTGCCCGTGGGCTGGATACCACATTTCTCTTCAAGTGCCCGCCCGACACGCTGAACAAGGTGGTTCAACTGCGCCCGGCGCTCGTCGCCCCGCGCGATGAGCCGAAGACTTGCCCGCACCACCGCCGCAAGCAGAGGCGAGGGAGCCGTCGCATAAATAAACGGACGCCCCCGATTGACGATGAAATCACACAAGACCTTGGGCGCCGTAATAATCCCGCCCATAACGCCCAGCGCTTTGCCACAGGTATGAAGCGCGATGAAATTCTCGGTCGCCTCGAACCTCGCCGAGAGCCCCCGGCCTTGAGGACCAAAGACGCCCGTCGCATGGGCCTCATCGGCAACCAGTATCGCATCATGCCAGCGCGCGACGCTCATCAGGTCTTCCAGCGGCGCGATGTCCCCATCCATGCTGTAGAGACTTTCCACCGCAATCCAGGCTCGTCCCGTATGCCCCTGAGACCGCCACTTCGCGATGGCATCCCCGAACGCCTGCACGTCGTTATGCGGAACGGCAACATGCGGAGCGCGCGAAGCCTTCATACCATCGTGCACGCTGGCGTGGATCAGTTCATCATGGATGATAAGGTCTTCGCGCTGCGGCAGCGTAGAAAACAGTGCGTAGTTCGCAACAAATCCGCCGCCGAAGAAGAGCGCAGCCTCAGCTCCGAAGAACGTGGCCGCTTCCGCCTCAAGCGCCTCGTGTTCAGCATCGTTCCCTCGTAGGAGACGCGATCCTCCAGAGCCGATACTTGCCCCCTGCTCCAAAGCAACCATCGCCGCTTCCCGCAACTCAGGAGCCGAAGCCAAGCCGAGATAATCGTTTGAGGCAAAGTCGAGCCCTGCGCGCGGTGAAAGCTGCCGCAACCGATTGCGACGGGCCAGCGCTTCAAGACCGCGCGCCTGAGCTGCGTGCCTGCTTTTCGCCCGCGCGTCGTTCATGGAGCCTTTCGCCTTTCAGGTCATCCGGCTAACGAACCCCTTCAGGTTCCGGGTGCCATACCTTGAAGACCGAGCTTGTCGAACAGCACATCATCCGCGTCTTCGCCAGGATTGTCCGCCGTGAGCAATGTCTCGCCGACAAAGATCGAGTTCGCTCCGGCAAAGAAGCATAGAGCTTGAAGCTCGTCGCTCATCTCCGTGCGCCCGGCGGACAAGCGAACGACTGACTTCGGCATCATGATGCGCGCAACTGCAATGGTGCGTACGAAGTCGATACCATCGATCCTCTCCGTCGACGCCAACGGCGTCCCCGGAATCGGTATGAGCATGTTGATCGGGACACTTTCCGGATGCTGTTCGAGATTAGCCAGCGTGACCAGCATGTCGACCCGGTCCTGACTATCCTCGCCCATACCGAGAATGCCGCCGCAGCAAACCTTTATGCCCGCTTCGCGCACCCGATTGATCGTGTCGATACGGCTTTCAAAGCTGCGCGTTGTGATGATCTCGGAGTAATAGCGCTCCGATGTATCGATGTTGTGGTTGTAGTAGTCGAGTCCGGCATCCTTGAGCCGGCCGACATCGTCGTCGGTGAGCATGCCCAGCGTCATGCACGTCTCAAGGCCCAATTCTTTCACGCCCTCGACCATGGCCACGATCGTGTCCATGTCACGCGCCTTCGGGCTCCGCCATGCTGCCCCCATGCAGTAGCGAGTAGCGCCCGAAGCCTTGGCCGCACGCGCGCCTTCGAGCACCTCCTGGACCGCCATCAGCTTTGAAGCCTTCAAGCCGGAATCGTATTTCGCGGACTGGCTGCAATATCCGCAATCCTCCGGGCACCCGGCCGTCTTGATCGAAATCAGCTGGCTCTTCTGGACGGCGTTGGCGTCGAAGTAGCGACGATGAAGCGTGTGCGCCTCAAAAAGCAGATCGTTAAACGGGCGCCGATAGAGTTCGAGCGCTTCGACACGTGTCCAATCATGACGCACATCGCTCCGCTTCGCCGTCTCGGCGCGCGCCATTGCAACCGTGTCGGTGAGCATGAATTATCTCTCCTTGCTATCCCGTGGAGGTGTCGGCTCTTTAACTGAACCAGCCGCGGCGAACACTTACCGCCTTGTTTGGCCGCATTTTGTGCACCGCCGAGCCCGCTCCGGCAAGCCCTTGTCAGCGGTTGTACTTTCCACGAGGCCCAAATCACCCTGGTATCCCAGCATTCTGCGGCTATTTGCCTGCAGGTTGCGCCAGAACATGCCATGTTCCGTCTGCGGCGGCGCCACCCGTTTTAAGAGCTTCGCCGAGGCTATCGATGATTTGTCCGGCTATCGGTAACCGATAGTGCAAATTGTCCCAATAATTCTCGTCGCGGATCGTAAGCTGAGAATGGCGCCGAAAATCAATAAGATAGGCGTCGTGCCGACGTGCTAAGCCGGCTATGCGGGACTTACATTCCGTTTCGACGGCGGCAACGTCGCTACCAAGACGCGGCTGGGCAGCAATATGAACCGGCATAAAAACCAGGATCACCCGCTGAGCAGCGAGCGCACCCAAATCGGCGTCCAGCCACTTCAAGGCTGGAAAATCCCATCCCTTCCGCTCTGCATCCGAAGCTACGTAAGGTTTTGAGGCAGCAGTGCGTCGATGCCCGCGATTTCCCCAAATCTTACGTTTGGCCTTTTCAGCGTCATAGCTCGCATCCGGCGGAACAAAGACCTCGAACCCGCGTGAGGATATGCGAGCCTCTGTGAGCCCCAAATGATAAGCAAGCTTCCGGCCGGCGATTTCAACGGCCTTTCCATTCAGCATGAACGGGAAATCGTTCCAGGGATTGACGTCGTACATCCAATCGGGAAAGCCCCGCTTTGTGATACGCCGCTCATCGGCACGCTGATCGCACCACACCACATCAAGGCCGACAATAAGGGTATGGAGTTTTGCCCCTTCAGACTGCACGAGGTGCATGAGTTGGCTCTGCTCCCAGGCCCGCCCATCATTGAGCGCTAGGTTCAGAAATCGGCCGCCAAACTGGGCATCAAGAAGCTCTGGATCCAACAAGCGTGACGTTGACGTTCCGACGACAACCGAATCGTAGTCCTTTTCCCGCACCAGCGCCGGATACTGAAAGCGCTGATTGTCGTCCATGACGACATGAGATCCGGTGAAACTCCACGGCAGATTGCCGTACGGATTCAACGCCGCCACAATAAGAACAAGGGCCACAGCCGAAACGGCGAACGTCAGCAGCAGTATCCGCGCATGGCCCGACCAATTGAAACCTGTCTTCAACTCCCGCGCGCACGAGCGCTCCGGTTCGCGGCCCCGCCCCACTTCCAGCGCTCGTACCTCGTCCGTCATGCGGAGCAGGGTTCCCTCAGCTCTCCACCGGCGCCGTCATCGCCTGCGTCGTTAACGTGAAGGAACGGTCATGCCGCAAAGACGGAACACGCGCACGGACTTGAGCAACTTGCCCCAAATCGATGTCAGCAAAAACGACGCCCGGTTCCGTCCCGCCTTCGGCCAGAACTTCACCCCAAGGCGAAATGATGACGCTATGACCATAGGTTGAACGGCCATGCTCATGCTGACCACCCTGCGCCGCTGCAAGCACGAAACACTGTGCCTCGATCGCCCGCGAACGCAACAAGGTATGCCAGTGCGCCTCACCCGTCGTACGCGTGAACGCCGCAGGCACGGCTAACAACGAAGCCCCGCCATGAGCCAACGCCCGGAAAAGATAGGGAAAACGTAGGTCGTAGCAGATCGTCAAACCGAGGCCGCCCCAAGGTGTGGCCGCGATCACGGCTTCTTCTCCGGCCTTATAGTTCTCGCTTTCGCGGTAACTCTCACCATTGGCAAGCTCGACGTCGAACATATGGATCTTGTCATAGCGCGCGGCGATCTCGCCAGCGGGTGAAATCAGGAAAGACCTGTTCGCCAGCTTGTCCGGCGTTACCCGCACGGGGATCGATCCGATGTGCAGCCAAATCCCAAGCGCGTGCGCAACCGACTGAAACGCCGCTAACGCCTCATTTCCTTGCTCCGGCTGACAAGCGGCAAACAAACGTTCGCGATCGAGCTCCATCAGCGTCGTGACTTCGGGCGTCTGAACATACTGCGCGCCCCCCGATGCCGCCTCACGGATCAACGCAACCGCTGCCGTCACATTGGCGTCGACCGTACGGCCCGAGCACATTTGTACGAGGCCCGCCCGAATTTTTGCACCTGCAATAGTGTTATTAGTCATGTGCCGCCCGTTGTATTCGAATATGCTTCGCTGACCACGCTAACAAAAAGGAATACGCCGCTCGGCTATCGAGAGAAACCCCGAAAACTGCTCAATCACTCCGGGGGGTCAGCTTAGCGTCGAGACGGCCTGTGGTTTCAAGGGCGAACAGATCGTCCCAGCCGCCAACATGCTCATCACCGATAAAGATCTGCGGCACCGTATTGCGACCCGCCGCCTTCGCACGCATGGCCTCCCGCAAATCAGCGCGCGCCGTAACATCAATTTCCTCAAACGGGGCATTCTTTTTGCGGAGCAGGTTTGTGGCCATATGGCAGTATGGACACAACAGTGTTGTGTAGATGGTTATGTGCGCCATTCCCTCGTCTCACACGCTGCCGGATCAACCCGAAAAGCTAGCGATAGCAGGTGTTCCTGGCAAAGCCCTAACCATGCACTTTCAACAACCGCGACGTTACGTCGTCATGCGTTCGGGCTCCGTGACCAACGCCAAGGCCAGAACATCAACTGCCACCGCACCGGCATCCAGCAAGACCTTGGCACAAGCCTCCACCGTGGCGCCGGTCGTAACGACATCGTCAACAAGAAGAACGCGGCGTCCCTGCACAATGGACCGCCCCATAGGTGCGATAACAAACGCCCCCCGCACATTCTGCCTCCGTTGCGCATGGGTCAAACCGACTTGGCTCCGGGTCGCCCGCACGCGGTGCAGGACCATAGGTGAGTGCTTTACCCCCGACCGTCGGCTGAGCTCCCCGCCCAGGATGGCCGCTTGATTGAATCGGCGCTTGAGCAGCCGTAAGCGATTGAGCGGAACGGGGACAATGACATCAGCGGTATCTAGCAATTCGTGCCCCGCCTGCAGCAGCCAACCACCGAATAGCCGCCGAATATCGTGGCGATCGTGATATTTGAAGCGATGGATAAGCTGACGCATAACGCCGTCATAACTCGCGACCGCACGCGCCCGATGATAGAGCGGCACGCGCACCGCGGCCGCCGCCGAAATCATGACCCCACCCGTATCAAACGGCAGAGGCAAACCGAGCCGGTCACACAAAGGCGCACGAATAAAATCTATTTGGCACCAACATTCCGGGCAAAGCGCATGATGTACGGATAAGGGAGCCTGGCACGCGAGACAGACAGGCGGAACAATGGTGTCGGCGAGGCGACCGGCAAGTGCGCGCGCATTGACAAAAAATGCGCTAAAAGCTGAGCGTGTCTGCGGCTCTGCGCCGTTACCTTCGCCCTTGCCTGAAACAACCATAAGCAAATTCCTCCGTACACGAGGATAGCCTGCTCAGCTTGAATCGGCGAGAGCCAGCGCGACCTATGTAGAACGAAGTGCACGCCTCTATTCATATCGCCCAGGCCTGCAAAGCCACGGAATCAGGAATGGCATCCGAGACCTCAAATATCGTTTTTGACCGTGCCCAGCTTCGCCGTCAGCGCAACCGCGCCGCGGGTGGTGCCGCCGATCACGACTTTCTGCTGGCTTATGTGAGTGACGACCTCGTTGACCGCCTATCCATCGTCACGCGATCATTTCCGGCAGCGCTCAATCTTGGAGCCCACCACGGTCTGCTAAGCCGTAGAATTAGAGAACTCGACAACGTCGGCGTGGTGATAGACGCCGACGCATCGCTCAACCTCCTCATGCAATGCACGGGCCCCCGCGTCCTCGCCGATGAAGAGGCCCTCCCGTTTGCTTCCGAAAGCCTTGATCTGGTCGTCTCTGGCTTAGCGTTCCAGTTCGTCAACGATTTGCCCGGCACCCTCATTCAGATCCGCAAGGCTTTGCGGCCTGACGGTCTGCTCCTGGCCACATTGCTAGGCGGCGCCACGTTGAGAGAACTGCGTCATGCTTGGCTGGTTGCTGAGTCCGAAGTTTCCGGTGGCGTCTCGCCGCGCGTGGCACCTTTTGCCGATGTCCGCGAGGTAGGGGCTCTTTTGCAGCGAGCGGGCTTTGCACTTCCCGTCGTCGATTCCGAAACGCTGACAGTGACCTATGATTCCCCCCTCGCACTGATGAGGGAACTCAAGAAAATGGGCGCCGCAAATGCTCTATCAGGGCGGCACAGACACCCCGTCACGCGCCATCTGCTGGCGCGCGCATGCAAGGTTTATATAGACACCTTCGCAACCTCTGACGGAAGGATACCCGCTACCTTTGAATTGATCACGATGACGGCATGGGCACCGCACGAAAGTCAGCAGAAGCCCTTGCGTCCAGGCTCCGCACAACATCGTCTGGCAGACGCCCTAGGCACGACGGAACGTTCCACCGGAGAAAAACCGGACCAAGTCGGCAATTCAAAACGTCGAGACTAGTCGAACCACTTGATCAGCCGAGCAGGTCCCTCAGCATGGGGACAAGCGGAATGTCTGCTGGCGGCATCGGATACTTGCCGAGTCGACTGGCACGCACCCAAGCCAACTCCTGGCCTTCCCGCGCGACGATGTCCCCATCCCACTTCCGACAGAGGTAAAGGGGCATCAGCAAATGAAACTGCTCGTAAGTGTGGCTGGCGAAGGTGAACGGTGCGAGGCAGCTTTCACAGACCTCGATGTCCAGTTCCTCACGCAATTCGCGCACGAGAGCCGCCTCGGGCGTTTCCCCGACGTCCACCTTGCCGCCGGGAAACTCCCACAGACCAGCGAGATTTTTGCCTGCAGGACGTCGCGCGATAAGCACATGGTTGTTCGGATCGACAAGCGCAGCGGCCACAACAAGCAGCATTTTGGACTGCGGTGCCGCATCTCCCTCGGATGAAGGACGTAAAGTAGTAAGAGCCATCAGCGCAGCCTGTAACAAGTTTCAACGAGACCCGTCAGGCCACGTTTTATGAGATTGGCATTTCCTGCAAGAGCATCACGCTCAGATAGTAGATCTATCGCGAAACGGTCGCCAAACAGCTTTTCCACTTCGACCTTCGACACCGAAAAAGGCGGGCCAGACATTTCGGCAGGATTATAGGAAAGCGAAACGAGCAACCCACTGACCTCAGGCTTCAACACCTCCCCCAGCCTCCGCGCATACTTGGCCCGCATGTCGGGAGGGAGTGCCACAAGGCTCGCCCGGTCATAAAAATAAGAGACATTTTCAAGGACGCCTTCGGGCAATTGAAACAGATCGCCGCACCAGATCTCAAATGGCCCCGCAGAATAAACCGAGAAACTTTCTTCCCGGCGCACCTCAGGCTCAAGCCGCTCATTCTCAAAGAAGGCTTCAACCGCCTGTGCACTGAGTTCCACGCCGAGCACGGAATGCCCGCGCGCCGCAAGCCAACGCATATCGAGACTTTTACCGCACAGAGGCACAAAAACACGGGTTTCAGTGTTCTGGGCGATCTGCGGCCAGAATTCGGATAGCCCCGCCTGCACCTCGTCACGATGAAAGCCGATGTCACCCGTTTCCCAGCGCTTGATCCAGAATTCTGGTTCCATCGCTCTCACCTCATCGCGGAGATGCGTGCAGCATCCCTCTCGTTTGTTTCTAGCTGCGATAATCCGCATTGATAGAAATGTACGCGTGCGTCAAATCGCAAGTCCACACACGTGCGTGACCGCCGCCGATACCAACGTCGACGCAGATCTTAATCTCAGCGTTCTTCATATATTGAGCCACGGTCTGTTCGACATACTCCGGCGCGCGCTCCCCCTCTTTCGCGACGAGATGCGGCCCGAACCAGATCGAAAGCCGGTCGCGGTCAGCAGCCTCTCCGGATTTGCCCACCGCCATGACGACGCGTCCCCAGTTCGGATCTTCACCGGCGATCGCGGCCTTCATGATTGGTGAATTGGCAATAGAAAAAGCGATTGTTCGGGCTGCCTTGTCACTCTCAGCACCCGTCACCTCGATTTCCACGAACTTGCTCAATCCCTCGCCGTCTTTAACGATCGCCATCGCGAGGTCATGCATCACGCCCTTGAGCGCAGCAGAAAACGCCGGAACGCGAGGATCCATTGCGTCCGCAATCTCCGCCGCACCGCGCTCCGCAGCTTTACCCGTTGCGAACACAAGAACGGTATCGCTGGTCGAGGTATCACCATCCACAGTGATGCAGTTGAAGGTTTGATCGGCGAGATCTGAAACGAGAGCTTGCAGAACCGGTTGTGCGATCGGAGCATCGGTAAAAATAAAGCTCAGCATCGTCGCCATGTCGGGCGCGATCATGCCTGCGCCCTTGGCGAAACCGGCAATGCGCACCGGCACCCCATCCAAATCAAGGCTCACAGACACGAGCTTGGGATAGGTGTCCGTCGTCATGATAGCCTGCGCCGCAGGCAACAGCGCATCAGGTGCCGCGTCAGCGACAAGCCCTTTCAGCAGATGTGAAAACGCACCGGCGTCCATCGGCTCTCCGATGACACCCGTCGAAGCCAGCATCACCTCTTCTGGAGCACACCCAACCGCCTCCGCCGCTGCGGCTGCCGTGATCTCGACAGCTTCCTGCCCGCGCTTACCCGTAAAAGCATTCGCATTACCGGAATTGACCACCAATGCCCGCGCGCATCCGTGACGCAATTGAGCCGCGCACCAATCGACAGGCGCAGATCTTGTTTTGGACTGCGTGAGGACGCCGGCTACCACCGTGCCAGGGTCCAGTACTGCCACCATCAAATCCTTTCGGCCCTTATAGCGAATACC
Source organism: Filomicrobium sp. (assembly GCF_025698805.1). Classification (NCBI taxonomy): domain Bacteria; kingdom Pseudomonadati; phylum Pseudomonadota; class Alphaproteobacteria; order Hyphomicrobiales; family Hyphomicrobiaceae; genus Filomicrobium; species Filomicrobium sp. The sequence goes on along the minus strand of NZ_JAILWT010000005.1, from coordinate 295,124 downwards.
CGCTTCAGCGACCGCCAAACGCACGCCTTCCACCGGAGCAGCCTGCGGCAATGATTTGGGGGCGAACGGCGAAAGCGGTGGTGGTGAACCCATCTCGGATCTCCGAATGAGAAGGTGGCGTGCATCCGGAAAAGTGGAAACCGGCTTTCCGATAAGAAGCACAACCAAACAAAGAGCTAAGGGGGGCTCCGCGATTCAACAAAAGGTGAAAGGACTGAAACCCCGGCACAGAAAACAGTTCGGGCCGCAAAAAAACAAGCGGCCCGAGACATCAGCAAAGATTAGAGCGAGCGCCGGCTTATTCGGCTTTCTTGCCCTCAGCCGGTTCGGCATCTTTCTTGTCCGCCTCGACTGCCTTTTCTTTCGCCTCAAGCTGCTTGATTTGCTGCTCGATCATTTGGCGCTGCTGCTCGGCTTGAGCCTCTTGCGCCGCCACTTCCTTTTTGATCTCCGGATCGACGTATTCAATCTTCGCGTTTTTACGGAGATCCTCCGCGACGGACTGAGCCTTGCGATGGATCATTGAGTTAAGAATGCGGTCCTTGACCTCGTCGAATGTCGGCAGCGGCTTCTTGCGGCGCTCCTCGACCTTGATCAGGTGCCAGCCGAACCGGCTCTCGACCGGATCGGAAATATCGCCCGGCTCTAGCATGAACGCAGGCTCCTCGAACTGTGGAACCATCTGACCGCGCGAGAAGAAGCCAAGAAGCCCACCGTTGTCCTTCGTCCCAGGGTCCTGAGAGAATTCCTTAGCCATCTCCGCAAAGTCGGCTCCGCGAGCGATCTTTTCCTTGATATCACGCGCCTCTTCTTCTGTTTTCACCAGAATGTGACGCGCTTTGACCTCTTCCTCCGGCTTCATGCCTTTGATCTGGTCGTCGTAAAATGCCTTAGCGGCCGCTTCACCCACAGAGTCCTTGATTTTGCTATCGAAGTAGGCTTCGCGTAGCGCTTTGCGCTTGTAGTAGGCCATCCGCTCATCGAAGCCCGGCGCCTGATCCATCTTTTCGCCAAGCGCGGCATCCGCCATAAGTTGCGTTTCGATAATGTATTCAACTAAAACGCGACGTCGCGTGGACTCCGGCAGATTGCCGAGGTCGGAGCCGATTTCAGATTCTGCTAGTTGCAGATCCCGATCCGTAACGGGCTTGCCATTGACGGTTGCCAGCGGTGCATCTTCGGCGGCGATTGGCCCAGCAGGCAGCCAGACGAGGGCGCCAAGCATGGCCGCCGCGAGTAAATTCATTGTGGACTTGGATGTCATGGAAACTTTCACGCGTTGTTCCTTTCCCGGTCGATTGGCTTCTACCGCCACGGCTCTTAGTTGTGACTTTTGAACCGGCCCGGCCATCGTAGGAGTGTTAAAACTCAATGTGTTGCCGGCATCGATAGACCAGCCCATGCGACGCTGCCAAGTGAAGATTTCGATAGATTGGTCAACCGCTGATCGCGTTTCGACCCGTCTCAGCCACGGCGATCCGTTGACATTTACGCTTGCCGGTCCTTATTTCTGCCTCTAACGGCATGGACCGGTTCGTCTGGCCGCACTTTGTCGTGTCGGCTTCGCACTCTCGGCCGTTCTTCCACCCAAGGTTGAAGATCGCGCCCAACCACCGGTGTGAGCATCGCGTGAACGGGCTTGCGATGCGTATGACGGCAGCGGGGCTGAGAATTTTTGGGATGTCCGGAGGGGCTCCCGTTTGAAAAACGTTTGAGGACCGAATGCTCCCAATCGCCACGCTGGCAACCAAGATTTTCGGCTCGTCCAATGCGAGGCGCGTAAAGAGCTACCGCCCCCGCGTTCAGGCAATAAACGCTCTGGAACCGGAAATCGAGGCCCTATCGGATGACGCCCTGCGAGCCCGGACCGAAGAGTTCCGCCGCCAGATCAAAGAAGGGGCCAAACTCGACGACCTTTTGGTTCCTGCTTTCGCAACCGTGCGCGAGGCCGCAAAGCGAACGCTAGGCCAGCGTCACTTCGACGTCCAGTTGATCGGCGGCATGGTCCTGCACGGTGGCAATATCGCCGAAATGAAGACCGGTGAAGGTAAGACGCTTGTGGCGACACTACCCGTCTACCTCAACGCATTGGCTGGCAAAGGCGTCCACGTCGTTACGGTCAACGACTATCTCGCCCAACGCGACGCCGACTGGATGGGCCAGATCTATCGTTTCCTAGGCCTAACTGTCGGTTGCATCGTCCATGAACTCGATGATGATGCACGCAAAGACGCTTACAATTGTGATGTAACGTACGCCACCAATAACGAGCTGGGCTTCGATTATCTACGCGACAACATGAAGATGAGCCGCGATGAAATGGTCCAACGCGATCATTTCTTTGCGATCGTCGACGAGGTCGACTCAATCCTGGTCGACGAAGCCCGCACGCCACTCATTATCTCTGGTCCGCTTGACGACCGCGCCGAACTTTATAACGCCATCGACAGCTTCATGCCGCAATTGAACGCGGAAGATTATGAACTCGATGAAAAGCAACGACAGGTCTCGCTGACCGATGTCGGCAACGAGCACATCGAGCAGCTGCTCGAAGCCGCTGGAATGCTTAAGGGCAGCTCGCTTTATGACATCGATAACGTCACCGTAGTCCACCACGTCAATCAGGCGCTAAAAGCTCACAAGCTGTTCCAGCGCGACCGGGACTACATTGTTAAAGGTGGCCAGGTCGTCATTATCGACGAGTTCACCGGCCGTATGATGGCTGGACGTCGCTACTCGGAAGGCCTGCATCAGGCGCTCGAAGCCAAAGAACACGTCGAGATCCAGCCTGAAAACCAGACGCTGGCCTCGATCACCTTCCAGAATTACTTCCGGCTCTACAAAAAGTTGGCCGGCATGACCGGTACGGCGCTTACTGAAGCCTCGGAATTCATGGACATTTACGGGCTCGATGTCATCGAGATCCCGACCAACAAAACCATCGCGCGCATTGACGAAGATGATGAGGTTTATCGTACGCAGCGAGAAAAACTCTCTGCCATCGTAACAACCATTGCCGACAGCGTACGACGCGGACAGCCGACACTTGTCGGTACGGTATCCATTGAGAAATCCGAACAGCTCTCGGAGTTGCTCAAAGACAAGAAGTTGATCTCCGAACTCGGCCATAAACTCATTGAGCAGGCAAAGCCCCTCAAGGAGAAGGAGAGCGAACTCAAAAACTACCTGACAGATATTGGAAACTTCCTCATCGACCGCGCCCGCAACGCAAAGGGCTCCGAGGCTGTCATTCCGCACAATGTCTTGAATGCCCGCTATCACGAGCAGGAAGCGAGCATCATCGCCCAAGCGGGTATTCCCGGCGCGATCACCATCGCGACCAACATGGCAGGCCGCGGTACCGATATTCAGTTGGGCGGCAACGCCGAGTATCAACTCAAGGACTGGCTGGCAGAAGAAGCCAAAGCTGGTCGCGAGCCGACAGAGACCGAAAAGAAGAAGAAATTCGAGGAAATCGAAGCGCGGGTCGCCAAAGACAAGCAACGTGCGCTCGATGCCGGTGGCCTTTTCGTTATCGCAACCGAACGCCACGAAAGCCGTCGTATCGATAACCAGCTGCGTGGCCGCTCCGGCCGCCAGGGTGACCCCGGACGCTCAAAGTTTTACCTCGCTCTTGACGATGACCTCATGCGGATCTTTGGGTCCGATCGCATGGAGAGCGTGTTGAAGTCTCTCGGCCTTCAAGAAGGCGAGGCGATCACCCATCGCTGGATGAACAAATCACTCGAAATGGCGCAGCGCAAAGTTGAAGCGCGCAACTTCGATGCCCGTAAGCACGTTCTCAAATACGACGACGTGATGAACGACCAGCGTAAGGTCATCTTCGAGCAACGCCTTGAAATCATGGGCGAAGACGACGTCTCTGAAATCATCCAGGAGATGCGCAACCAGGTCATCGACGAGCTGATTACGAAACATATTCCTGAAAACGCTTATGCGGAACAATGGGACGTTGCCGGCCTGACCGAAGCGGTTTCCAACACCTTCGGCCTCGATTTGCCGATTGCCGACTGGGCCAACGAAGAAGGCATCGCCGACGAAGAAATTCGCGAGCGCCTTTCGAAGGCCGTCGAAGAAAAGGCCGCCTACAAAGCCGCCGACATCGGAAGCGACCTGTTCCGTCAGATCGAAAAGATGGTGCTCCTTCAGACGCTGGATCATCTCTGGCGTGAACACCTTGTGACGCTTGAGCATCTGCGTCAGGTCATCGGCTTCCGAGCTTACGGGCAACGCGACCCACTGAATGAATACAAGTCCGAAGCCTTTGTTCTATTCGAAGCCCTGTTGTCGAGATTGCGTGAAGCCGTAACCGGTCAGCTCATGCACATCGAGCTCGCTCAGGAAGCTGAGGACGAGTACCTGCAGCCAACAGAACTACCACCCATGCACGCTCATCATATCGATGCAACGACTGGCCTGGACGAGTTCGCAATGGCCGATGCCGCGATCGAAGCTGGTGGCCGGGATGGATACGGCGAAGAAGAACGTCGCGCGCCCTTACAAACACGCCGAGGCTCGCGCGATATTGATCCGTCCGATCCTGCAACGTGGGGACGCGTCGCAAGAAACGCACCGTGCCCATGCGGTTCGGGCAAAAAGTACAAGCACTGCCACGGTAAGCACGATTGAGAAGCTCGTTTCGCCGGCAGCCGGACGCGAGCATAGTGAAACGCTCCAACATCCGGCACCGGGAAACCATGTGAACGACGGTGTGACAGCGGCTTGCGAATCCTGGGGCTAGTTGCAGCAACTCACGACACCGGCCTCGCCCTGATCGAGGATGGCAAGCCATTGCTTGTCGTCGAGGAAGAACGATTCAACCGCGAAAAGCACACGAAAGCTTTTCCACGGCACGCTCTTGTTGAAGCTCTTGGCGATGATATCGCCGATCTCCGCAGCATCGACGTCATCACAACGCCCTGGGATGAACAGCGCCTGCGCAGAACATTTGCACGCGCCATCACCAGCCATCTTCCTATGAGCCTAGCACTGTTGCTAGAGCGTTCTCATACGCCCCAGCGTAATGAAATCGTGCGCGTCTCTGCCGTTCTCCGTCGCAAGCTCAAACGGCTCACACAAGACCGCATTCCCTTGCCGCCCATTATCGGCGTTGGCCACCATGAGTCGCACGCGGCGACCTTTTTCGTTTCACCGTTCGAAGAGGCGAGCATCCTCGTTATGGATGGCTTCGGCGATGACGCTGCCACGACGATATTCACTGGACGGAACAATAACATTGAGCGTCATTGGCATGAGCCGATGGCCAATTCGCTGGGCCTCGTCTACACGTTTCTGACCCAATACCTGGGCTTCGGTGGCTTTTCCGACGAAGGCAAGGTAATGGCGCTCGCAGCCTGCGGCGACGACAGCTACGTGGAGCGTTTTCGCGACGTCATCCACCTGAAACCGGACGGACGTTATAGCGTCAACTTCGACTATTTCAGCTATAGAACGTTTGGCGAGCTGAAACCATTCAAGCAGCGCTTCTTTGATGTCTTCGGCCCACCGCGCAAAACCGGCGAACTCCTGGAAGACCGCCACCTGGCGATTGCCCATGCGCTACAAACTGTAACTGAAGAAGCGATCATCCATGTCGTGCGCGAGATGGAAAAGCGCTTCCCTTCCCGCAACCTGGTTTTTACAGGCGGCCTTGCGCTCAACTGTGTCGCCAACGCCCGCATCCTCGAACATACGGAAATGAAGCGCGTTTGGGTCCCACCCTGCGCGTCGGATACCGGCGCTCCCCTCGGCAGCGCTCTGTGGCACTACCACCAAACACTTGGAAAACCGCGTTCTTACGAATTACGCCACGCATCACTCGGTATGGAATATGCCGACGCCGATATCGCCCACGAACTCGAAGAGGCGGGCGTGCCCTCCGAGATCATGGAAGAAACCGAGCTTTACGAACGCCTCGCCCGCGATCTCGCCGACGGTAAAATCATCGGCTTCTTTCAAGGACGCTTCGAACTCGGCCCCCGCGCCCTCGGCAATCGTTCAATCCTGGCCGATCCTCGGCGTGCAGAGATAAAGGCTGTCATCAACGGGAAAATAAAACACCGCGAACCTTTCCGTCCATTCGCACCCGCAGTTTTGGAAGAGCACGCATCAGAGTACTTCCACATCGATCAACCCGACCCCTTCATGACGATGGCGCCATGGGTCCGCGAAGAAAAGCTCGACATCATCCCCGCTGCCGTTCACGTTGACGGCACAGCGCGTATCCAGACCGTCTCCGCCACGAACAACCCCCATTTTTATCGCGTGATCGATGCCTTCAAACGGATCACAGGCGTACCCGTTCTGCTCAACACCAGCTTCAACCGGCACGAGCCCATTGTTGCACGGCCTGAACATGCCATCTCTTGCTTCCTACGCACCGGGATGGATGTTCTCGCAATAGGCAAACACTATGTGAATGAGCGTCCCAAGGCGGCGGTTTCGCGCGCCAAGTCGCTATTCCGACCAGGACCAATTTGACGAATGACACGTCTTTCCAAACCCCTCAGCGAAATCAAACCCTGCTACGATGTCATCATCGTCGGCTCCGGGTACGGGGGTGGCGTCTCGGCCTCCCGTTTAGCCCGTGCAGGAAAGCGCGTCGCCGTTCTGGAACGCGGACGCGAAGTGCTGACGGGGGAATTTCCCAACCGATTTCCCGACCTAAAAAACGAACTCCAAGTCACCGGTAAAAGTGTGCGCACGGGCTCGCCGACGGGCCTCTATGACGTGCGCCTCGGCGAGCACATGCACATTCTTGTGGGATGCGGCCTCGGCGGCGGTTCCCTTGTCAACGCGGGCGTCGCCCTGCGCCCAACCGCGCGTGTCTTCGAAGATCACGCATGGCCCGAAGAGCTTCGGCAGGACGGCTGGCTGCAGGAGGGCTATGTCCGCGCACAAAACTGGCTGCGCCCAGCCAAAGATCCTCGCGCCGCAAGCATGACCAAATTCAACGCACTCAAAACCGCCGCAGACCGCCTCGGGCACGCGATGGTGGAGACACCGGTCGCTGTGAGTTTCTCAGAAACCATCAACGCTGCGGGACGAACGCAAGCCGCCTGCACGTCATGCGGCGACTGCTGCGCGGGCTGCAATGTTGGCGCCAAAACGACTGTGGCCGTCACATATCTACCAGACGCCGTCGCGCATGGCGCCGAACTCTTTACGCACGCCAAGGTTAGTAGCCTGGAAAAGCAGTCAGACGGCACTTGGCAACTGCATGTCGAAGACCTTCGCAAGGACGGACAGAAGGAAGGCTTCAAACTTTCAGCCCCGGTCATCATCCTTGCAGCCGGCACTCTAGGCTCTACAGAAATTCTACTCCGTGCAGCAGCCAAAGGCCTCGCCGTGTCAGACCGCCTGGGTCACCGCTTCTCGGCGAATGGCGACATCATCGCCTTTGGCTATGGGCTGAAGGCGAAAGTAAATGCCGTGGGGATTGGCCATCCCCCCAAGCTTGAGGACTTTGCCGTCGGACCATCCGTAACCGGGCAGCTTGAAGTCCGCGACGCTGAAACCCTCGAAAACGAACTCACAGTTCAGGACGGAGCCCTGCCATCAGCGCTAGCTCCAATCCTACCCGTGATGTTCGTTCCGAATGGCCGCATCCTCGGCGCGTTGAAAAGCTTGGTCAGCGGAGTATATCGAGGTCCCTTCGCGCACCTACAGACAATATTCGCCGTATCGCATGACAGCGCTTCCGGCCGCTTTATCCTGGACTCTGATCGCCTGAGCCTCTCGTGGCCTGGCGCAAAGGATGAACCCGTCTACACCCGCATCGATGCCGCGCTCGCGCAAATCGTGGGCGACGCCGGGGGATCATACGTAAAGAATCCTTTGGCAGGCACAGTCATGGGCCACCAGCCGGCGACGGCACATCCCCTTGGGGGATGCTCAATGGCGGAGGATTGCACCACAGGCGTCGTAAATCACAAGGGGCAAGTCTTCGACGCAGGAGCAAGTGGCTCAACCGACGTCCATCGGGGGCTCTACGTCATCGATGGATCAATTATTCCCCGCTCGTTAGGCGTCAACCCGCTCCTGACCATTACAGCGCTGGCCGAACGGGCGATGGCTCATTTCGCCACCGACCACGACCTGTCCTTCAGCGCGGAACCAGCCAAAGCTTCATAAGTAATTTAGGATGATGCCCGGTACGAAGCGCACCAGGCATCAATCCGCACTCATTGTGCCTTCGCTTCGGGGTGATCAAGATACCGAACGTCCCTGGGCGAATAGGGAAGCGGATTGATGTAGCGGTAGCCTTCTGATTGCAGCAAAGCGATTTCAGGAAAACCGGCCGGAACAACGGTCACAAACCCATGGAAATCTTCTGGCTTGTAGCCTGCTGCCTTTAGTGCGTTGCTGCACATACGGAACTCGACACCCGCGTCGGCGAGCTCCTTCATCTTATCCATAAGGCCCTGATACTTGATGTAGTTCTCTTTAGCGAACGCCCGGAGTTCGGGACCGTGAGTCACGACGACCATCTTGCCCTTGAGCGGCTTCATCGTGTTCTTCACGAAGGCATAGAGCATGTTGAGATTGTTGGGATCGGTGTAGTTGGCATCAAACACCGCATTGATCATAGGATACTCATGCATATCACTCTTCGAACTTCCGTACGGAGAAAGCTCATCGTCAGCAGCGAATACATTTTGCGTCACACCCAGAACCAATGACAGCGCGACGGCGGCAGCGAACACAAGTCTCATAGAAAAGCTCCACGTTAAGAGAGAGGGCAACAGGTTTCCCCGTATGTCGCCCATCTCAACGCAAGAAACACGTGTCTGTCTATAGCCTTAGCGGTACGAACTTCGTTGTACCGTCTACCGTGTGGGATCAGGCTCTGCATAAGATTGACCGATAGGCTGCGCTTTTGGCAAAGCAGTGGTCTCAGCTTTCCTTTTTCGCATCTGCCCCATCATGAGGACAGCAAAAATTAACAAGCCAATCCCAAGCACTGGATACTCGAACGGCAAACCGCTGTCGTGGCGAAGAACCAGGAATGCTACGATCAGGGCCGTTGAGACGATGGCCAACACGCGCTCGTACAAACTGAACATCGTAAGCGCACAATTAAAGATGGCCATGGCCAATGTCGACATACCAATCGGCACAGCGATCAGGGCAAATACACCGTGCGCCCAATCATCCGGCTCAAGAACGAGCACGGGATTATAGACCACCAGAAACGGAATGATGAATCCCGCCAGGGCAATCATAAACGCGTAGAGCGACGTCTTCACATAGTCGGCCCCCGCTATGCCCGCACCAGCCAACGATGCCAGCGCAACAGGTGGCGTAATGGCAGATACGACCGCGAAGTAGAACGCAAAGAAGTGCGCACTGATGGGGGTTACTCCCATCTCGATCAGCACGGGCACAACCACAATCGCAACAAGCGCGTAAGCTGCGCTGGTTGGAATACCGAGTCCGAGAATAATAGACACGATCATCGTGATGACCAGGGCGAGCGCGAGGCTCCCGCCACTCAACATTTCGACCACACTCGCAACTTTGGTGCCCATGCCGGTCGTGATAAGCGCTTGCGCCATCATGCCGACGCCCGCTAGCGCAATACCAATTTGCGCGCCGATTACAGCACCTCGCGACAGACACTCCGCTAGCTCCTTGAAGGTCGGACGCGTGTCGCTCGAGATATAGCTCAACACAACGGCAACGATGATGGCCCAAAACGCGGCGAGGTTTGCCGAGTACTGCATAAGCAGCATAACGACAAGAACGCCGAGAGGGATTAAGAATAGCGGTAACCGTCGAAAGATGAGCCGCACGTCGATCGGTGCGCGCGGAGCACGGATATTTTCGCGGACAGCAATGAGCTGCACACTCAGCATACAACCCCAGAAATAGAGCAACGCTGGAATAAGCGAGGCTGCCATCACGCTTGCGTAGGACACGCCGATAAACGAGGCCATCAGAAACGCCGCAGCGCCCATCACGGGAGGCATGAGCTGGCCGCCGGTTGACGCCGTGGCCTCAATCGCTGCCGCAATGTGGGGCTTATAGCCCGTCTGTTTCATATAAGGGATCGTGAAGGCGCCCGTGATCGCGACGTTCGCCACGGCCGCGCCGGTGACCGTGCCAACCATGGCACTCGATATCACCGCGGTCTGGCCAGGCCCGCCCCGGAATACGCGTCCGGCGGCCTGCCCCAGTTCGCGAAACAGGCCATGAACTCGGAGAATCTCCAGCAGCGCTCCGAAAATAACAAAAAGAAAAACATAGTTTGCGGAAATAGATAAAAAATTCCCGTAGATACCAGAAAGACCAACACTCAAATAAGAGACGACATAGCTGAAATTAAACGGACGATGATAAAACGGCTCGGGCAAATACTGACCGAGGAAGAAATAGGCAACAAAGAAAACAATCACGCAGGGCATAATGTTTCCCCACGCTTGACGCGTCCCTTCCAAAACCACCAACATCAATATGACGCCGACGATCACGTCTATTGTTTCTGGAAATCCGATCACCATTTCCAGGTGAGACAAATTCAAATAGATGTAGGCCGTCGCAAACAACCCCAATCCGAGCATGCTCAAATACCAGAGCCGCGCCGATACTGATGTCGACAATCGCACGGCACCGAGAAAAATAAGCGTCACCACAAACATCAGATGGATTGTCTGATGCTCATAGGAGCCAACCATCAGCACCTGCGTCGTCAGCATGTGATAGCCGAACGCGGCAATCCCTACGGCGACGATGATGTAGTCGAGTATTTTTGACATGCTCATCAGCTTGCCCTTTCGGCGAAGGTGAGCGGAATGGGCGAAGGCTAATCAACTGGACCCGGCGGGGCTTATTGCCGGGTCCAACCCATCAGAAGCGCTTCAGTCGATCAGTCCGGCTTCTTTGTAAGCCCGCAGCGCACCAGGATGCAGTTCGCTCGGCTCCCAGCCATACATGAGAGCCTTTGGCGACATCAGCTTGCCGAGTGCGTGGTAGTTCTTGAACTCCCCGACATGATTGATGATCAGCTTCGTAATCTGGTAAATCGCTTCCTCAGGAAACTCTTCCGAAGCTGTCCAGGAAATCGTGTCAGCAAAACCGTCAAGCGGCTCATCGCGACCAGGCAGAGCTTCCGCTGGGATAGTCACAGCCACCATGGGCATCCCGGAATCCTGTGCCTTCTTCACAGCATCCCCACCCCACGGAAGGAAATAGACCTTGCGTCCTGAAGCGAGGAACTCGGTCGTTTGCGGAGAAAGAACCATAGTATTCGTGAGCGGATCGAAATAGCCACCAACGATAGCCGCTTCCACCTGTCCATCGAGCAGCGCGGCGGCGGCTTCCTGCACACCTAGATACTCAATCTGAACGTCCTTACCCAAACCCCAACCGACGCGCATCAACCGCTCAGGCTGAATGGTCCAGTTGATCTGCGGTTTGCGGCCCAGAGCGACCCGCTTTCCCTTCAGGTCGGCCACCGACTTGATATCGGGATTGAGAGTGGCGAGGAAATAGCTGCCCAGATTGTAGTTCGCGATAGCTTTGACGGGCGGAAGCGTTTCTTTAAACGGCTCTTCACCACGCACAGCCAGTGTACTGACGCCACGTCCTGATCCAATGATCATGGTTTTACGGAGATCAGGCTCTTTCTGCAGCTTCACGTGATTAAACGCAAAGCCTGGGCTCTCGCTGTGACTAATGCGAATTGTTGGATGGTTTTTACTGACAATCTGCTCGAGAGCGGAGCCTAGGATATAAGAGCCACTGCCAAATGGCGCGGAGATCAGACTGTAATTCTCTGCTTGGACTGCATTTGCGCCCAATAAAAGAGCACCAGCCGCAATCATTGTCTTAATTGCATTCGTCATTTGGGTTTCCTCCGTGGAGATTTTGGCTTCTTCGTCCAATCTCCTATTGTGTGAAAGATTTCAGCGCGTCCGTGTAAAAACCTCCAATTCTATAAGATTACATCCAACCATAAAATTGGTCACATCATTGGTCTAATCGATAATCGATATCTGCCTCATGCAATTGATGAATAGTGCAGCCACATAAAGTGGGCCCTAAGCATCCTCGACCTCATTGGCCAAGCAGCTTGCGTCATTTCTCCATCAAAGCGGCGGCGGAAAGCCCAGACGATGCTTTGCTATCCGACACTGAAGTCACTTGGCGAGGATGGCGCACCATCACGACATCCACGGCGGCAGCAGCCTCGCCTGTCAGCATCACCGGATTAAGGTCTAACTCCCGCAGAACGCCTTCCGTCGCCGCACCCAGCTCGGAAACGCGGCAGAGCATCGCGACGAGCGCATCCCGGTCGATCCCCTGGCGTCCACGAAACGCGCCGAACATCGCCGCGCCCATCAGGCTATCGATCATGTTGGAAGCATCGCGAGGCGTGAGCGGACACTTGCGGAACGCCACATCCTTGAGCACCTCAACGAGCACGCCACCAAGACCAACCATGATGACGTTTCCAAAGACGGGATCATCTTGCAGACCGATAACGACCTCGACGTCGCCCTTGAACATCGGCTGCACGACCACGCCATCGATACTTGCATCGGGGCGCTTCTGTGCAACCGACGAAACCAGATCCGCAAAGCAGCTACGCACATCCTCCGCCATCTTGAGCCCCAGACGAATGCCATCGACTTCCGTTTTGTGCAGGATGTCTGCAGACTCGATTTTCATAACGACCGGAAAGCCGACACTTTCCGCTGCATGCACCGCCTCTTCCGCACTCGCTGCGAACTCGGTGGGAACAATCGAAACACCGGCAGATTTCAGAACGCGAACGGCATCGACGGTCGACAAAGGACCATCCCCCGAGGGAATAACCACCTGCGCAAGCTGCTGCTTCGCCCGCACCTCACGATCCGCAGACCACTGACGTCGCGCTTCAGCAAAACGGATCAAACCGACAACGGCATCAACAGCCGGCTCCGCACCACGCAGCACGGCGATCCCGCGTTTGCGTAAAGCCTTCACAGCCTCATCCGGTGCCGCAACCCACGCCACAATGAAGGGCTTGGTCGCACGCGCTTTGATGTCTTCGAACAGCGAGACCAACGTATCGGCAAACCCTTCCATAAGCTGGAGCCACACGATACCGACATCAACGTCCGGATCGTCCAGCATATGCAGGACGCTTTCACTCAGGATCTTGGGATCGGCAACAAACTGCCCAGTCACATCGACTGGGTTGGCTGTCGCACCAAAGCCAGGAATGCATTCTTGTATCTTCGCCTGGGTCGCATCGCTGAGGCGCGGAACGGAAAGCCCCAACTCCTCGATACGATCAGCCATTAGCACGCCGGCACCACCGGACTGGGTAGCAATACCGATACCCGCCCCTTCGGGCAGGTCGCAGCAAGAGAGCACCTCGACAAGATCGAGCATATGCTCTTCGTTGCGCGCACGGATTATTCCCTTCTGGCGAACAACACCATCGAAAACGATGTCTTCGCCCGCAAGAGATCCCGTATGTGAGGCCGCCGCTCGCGCGCCAGCTCCCGTGCGGCCCACTTTCGTCAGCACGAGCGGCTTACCGAGCTCCATCGCGCGATCGGCAAGATCACATAGCCCGGGACCATCTTTCAGTCCCTCGATATATCCCGCACCGACGCGAATACGTTCATCTTCGATCACCTCGCGCATTGCATCGACAAAGGTCACATCGACTTCATTGCCCGTGTTGACAAAATACCCAAGCCCCAAACCGCGCGAGCGTGCCAATGCGGAAATCGCCGTACCAAACGCACCCGACTGCGAAACGAACGCGATCGGACCAGCCGGAACTTCGCCATTCACGTACTGGCTGAAGGATGCAATCACGCGCTCGAAAGCATTGAAGAGACCAAGGCAGTTGGGACCACAGATCCTGACGCCGGAGGCCCGCGCCGCTTCACGTAGCTCGGCCTCAAGCTTGCAGCCCTCTTCCCCAATCTCGGAAAACCCCGAGGCGAAGACGACCGCAGCAGGAACGCCCTTTCGTCCGAGATCGCGGATCGCTTGCACGACACCGCTAGCCGGCAACACAACGACAGCAAGGTCAACACCATCCGGCAAGTCATCGATCGACGCGATCGCCGGAAGCCCGCCGATCTCCTGCGCCTTCGGATTAACCGGATAAATCTTCCCCTTGTAGCCCTTCTCGATCAGCCATTTGACGGGCCGGCCGCTCACCTTGCGAAAATCCGAGGAAGCGCCGACCACGGCAATCGCGTTTGGCTTCACCAACGGCTTCAATGACGTCTTCATGTTTCCCCTGCCGGTTGTGGACCAACGGTCAGTATTGCTGTTTCTCTTCAGCGAAAGGCTTGAATGCCGGTTTGCGCCCGACCCAGCACCAAGGCATGGATATCGTGCGTGCCCTCGAGCGTGTTGACAGTCTCCATATTCATGACGTGCCGGATGACGTGGTATTCGTCCGAAATGCCGTTTCCGCCGTGCATGTCACGCGCCACCCGCGCGATTTCCAGGGCCTTCCCGGCGCAATTGCGCTTGAGCAGCGAAAGCATTTCGGGTGATGCCAGCTTACGGTCGCGCAACCGGCTCAAATGAAGGCACGCCAAGAGACCGAGCGTGATCTCCGTCTGCATGTCGGCGAGCTTTTTCTGTACGAGTTGATTGGCCGCCAGCGGACGCCCGAACTGCTTGCGGTCCAGCACGTAGCTGCGGGCAGCATGCCAGCAAAACTCGGCAGCCCCCATCGAGCCCCAGCAGATTCCGAATCTTGCATTGTTGAGACAGCCGAACGGCGCATTGAGCCCCTTGGCGTAGGGCAAGCGGTTTTCATCCGGAACGAAAACATCGTCCATCGCGATCTCGCCTGTCGGCGATGCGCGAACCGAGAATTTGCCTTCAATCTTCGGCGTCGTGAGCCCGGTCATGCCGCGTTCGAGAATAAAGCCGCCAATCTCGCCGTCATCGTCCTTAGCCCACACCACCATCAAATCCGCAATCGGAGAGTGTGTGATCCAGATCTTGCTGCCGCTGAGCCTATATCCGCCGGCGACCTTTTTCGCCCTGCTCTTCATGCTGCCCGGATCCGAGCCGTGATCGGGCTCCGTCAATCCAAAACAGCCGAGCAATTCGCCAGTCGCCATCTTCGGCAGATACTTCCGCCGCTGCGCTTCACTGCCATAGGCGTAAATCGGCGTCATAGAGAGCGTGGTCTGCACCCCGCACGCGGAGCGAAAAGCAGTGTCCACACGCTCCAGTTCTCGCATGATCAAGCCATACGTGACGTAGCTCACACCCGCACATCCGTAGCCGTCGATAGGCGCGCCGAGAAATCCGAGTTCGCCCATCTCCCGCATGACGGAAACATCAAAGGTCTCAGTCCTGTTGGCTTCCAGAATGCGCGGCATCAGCGACTTCTGCGCGTATTGCCGAGCACTGCCGCGAGCTAAGCGTTCTTCGTCATTAAGCTCTTCGTCTAGTCGGAAGGGGTCTTCCCACTGAAATGCTGCCCCAAGATTGGTGAACTCGGAGAAATTCTCTGAGGCTTCGGGCTTTACGGCGTCCGTCACTGTCATGGTCGATCCTCCCGGTATCGGCGTCAGGTGCGCTCAATAACGACGGCAATGCCCTGACCGACGCCGATGCACATGGAGATGAGGCCGTACCGGCCACCGGTACGTTCAAGCTGACGTGCCGCAGTCAGAAGAATGCGCGGTCCCGATGCACCGAGCGGATGTCCCAGCGCAATCGCGCCACCGTTCGGATTGACACGCTTGTCTTCAAAGTCCACGCTGAGGCCGGCGAGACATGCCAGCACCTGAGCGGAAAACGCCTCGTTGACTTCAATGACATCCATATCGTTGATGGTGAGACCCGCGCGCTCGAGCGCCTTCTTTGACGCTGGCACGGGACCATACCCCATAATCCGTGGAGCGACGCCGGCAACAGCTGACGAGAGAATGCGCGCTTTCGGCGTAAGCCCCAGCTTCTCGCCCGCGTCCCGGCTCCCCAACAACAAGGCCACCGCGCCATCGTTGATGCCCGACGCATTGCCGGCAGTCGTAACGCCTCCAGCATGTATCGCATTGAGCTTTTGCAGCCCTTCCATCGTCGTCTCACGCGGATGTTCATCCTTGGCGACAATCTTGGGATCTCCGCGCCTTTGTGGAATCTTTACGGGCGCGATTTCGCCCTCGAAGTATCCCTCAGCCTCTGCGCGCGCATAGTTCTGTTGCGATTGAAGCGCGAAGCGATCGCATTGCTCGCGCGAGATCTGGTGCTCTTCCGCGAGATTATCCGCCGTCTGCGGCATGCTATCCGCGCCGAAGGTCTTTTCGATCACTTTGTTCGGAAACCGCGCACCGACGCCTGAATCAAAGATTTGAATGTTCCGGCTGTAAGCAGAATCGGCCTTGCTCATGACAAATGCAGCACGGCTCATGCTCTCAACGCCACCGCTCAACAAAAGGTCACCCTCTCCAGCAGTGATCGCATGAGCGGCACTTGCAATAGCACCAAGCCCGCTCCCGCAATTGCGCTGTAAAACAGTACCACCCACTTCGATCGGCAATCCAGCAAGCAACAACGCATGGCGCGCAACGCACCGGCTGTCTTCGCCCGCCTGATTAGCGCACCCGACGACAACGTCTTCCACTTTGGAGACAGCACCGTTATTGCGCTCAGCAAGATCGCGGATCACGCCCGCTAGAAGATCATCAGGTCGGACAGGAGCAAGACCTCCACCATGGCGTCCAAAAGGGGTCCGCAATCCGTCGTATAAATAGGCATCCAGCATAGTCGTTTCCTGGGTCGTTCCCTGTTTCAATCAGTCAGCTATTCTCGCCGTCGTTTAGACGGGCATCCGTTCCGGTGCTTTCAATGAGAGGCCGAGCCGCGCCCTGCGTGTCAGCCAAGGGCTCGGGCGATAACGCGGATCGCCATAGGTCGCGAACAACGCACTCAGAATCTGATGGACCTTCTGAGGCCCGATCCGGTCACCAAGACTGAGCGGACCAGCCGGATAGTTGAGCGCAAGGGTCGGCGCCTTATCGACATCCTCAGGAGAAGCGCCGCCTGATTGCGCAATCGCACAGCAGATGTTGATGATCATCGCCACGATGCGCTGTGCGACAAAACCCGGACTATCACGAAGAACGGTCACTGGTATCCTGCCGGCTGCAAGCACGGCATGAGCTGCCTCCAGCATCTCTGCCGTCGTTGCGGGCGTTGGCATGATGACGCGCCGGCGATCCATCGCAAACAGCGTTTCGACCGCAACGGTCCGGGCCGGATCGAGGTTTTCTTTAAGAGCGGTTGTCGTGGCATCATCGCCAAGTGGCGCAACCAGACACAGCGCGCTGTCGCTGGGACGCTCTCCAGCTTCAACCTTAACGCCACTTGCTTCGAGTGCGCTCAAAATCGCACGCGCACCATCCGGGTTGGCTTGACTGACCCAGACGCTGGAAGGGAGCGTCGATGGCGCGGCCGGCTCGTCCTGTCCAATGGGCTGGCCATCTTTGTAGAGATAGAAGCCACCATTCGATTTACGTCCGAGAATGCCGGCCGCCGTGCGCTGCGCCATCAATAGCGAAGGACGGTACCGCGGTTCGAAGAAGAACTGCTGGTGGATCATCTCGGTCGCCGGATGCGTTACATCCAGCCCGGTCAGATCCATCAACTCAAACGGGCCCATCCTGAAGCCGACGAGATCGCGCATGACCCGATCAACATCTTCGGTCGTCGCGATGCTCTCATCAACCACATGCGCTGCCTCAATGGTGTATCCACGCCCAATCTGGTTGACGAGAAAGCCCGGCGCATCTTTCACCCGTACCGGCTCACGTCCCATCCGCCGGCCGACTTCCATCAGCGCTTCGCAAACCCATGGCGCGGTGCGAATGCCGTCAATGACCTCCACAAGGCGCATGAGCGGAACCGGATTGAAGAAGTGGAAGCCCGCAATTCTCTCAGGCGCCTTGGCCTTAGCGGCAATCGCTGCGATAGATAGAGACGAAGTGTTGCTCGCGAGAATGCAGTCACTGCGAACGATCCCCTCCAATTCAGCCAACAGCGCCTGCTTCACATCCAGGTCTTCGATCACCGCCTCAACGACGAGATCGCAGCCGTTCAATTGGGAAAGGCTCTCCGCGGTCGTGATCCGTCCAACCACGATCTCGGCATCTTTCTGCTCCATCCGGCCCTTCTCGACGCTCCGCGCGAGAAGCTTCGCAATGAAACCTTTGGCGTCTTCCACAACGCCCGGCTTGGAGTCAATCAGGATAACTTCGTAGCCGCCGACTGCAGCGACCTGCGCGATGCCCCGGCCCATGGCCCCCGCACCAACGACACCTACAGCCGAAATCGCTTCCGCCACGACAACCCTCCCTTCATCCCTTTGCGTCGCCCGCGTTTTCTTTTGGCTGGGACGACATATTTTTGTCGGTTGAAAAGGAGCGTAGGAGCGGCCATGCTATAAATCTAATTGAACTCCATAATCACCATTATTCAGCACATGAATTTAAGAGCGATCGACCTGAACCTTCTGCTCGTCTTCGAGGTCATCTACAGCGAAGGAAATCTGACGCGCGCTGCAGATAAGCTGGCGATGAGTCAACCTGCCGTAAGCAACGCATTGGCCCGGCTGCGCGCCACTCTTGATGATCAACTCTTCCTCCGGACCCCGCGAGGGATGACCCCAACGCTACGTGCCCGGCAGATGATCCAGGAGGTGCGCCAAGCCCTCGACCTCATCACAAGCGCACTACGCGACCGCCCTGAGCAATTCGACTACGCCCAATCAGACCGCGTCTTCACAATCGCTGCTGAGGACTATGGGGAAGCCGTCATCACCCCGCGCTTCATGGACTGGCTGACTGGCGTCGCACCAAATACCAAGGCGCATGTGCGGCTCAAACAGAGCCTGGCCCTGCAGGACGAACTGCGCGATGGACGGATCGACCTCGTGATCGACTACTTCCGGATCAGGGACAATAGTTTTACAAATCAGCATCTTATGACGGACGAACTGGTGTCCATGGTCCGGGTCGATCACCCAACCATTCGTGACACACTATCCTTGGAACAGTACATCTCGCTGCCCCACGTGGTCCTTGAACAGAAATCCCCGATGGTGGACCGGGAGCTTGCCGTGCGCGGCCTGACCCGCAATCGCGCCTTGCACGTCCCACACTTCATCTCGATGCCGCTGATCGTGAAAAGCACGGACTTCATCTGCACCCTGCCGCGCCGGATGGCCATGCTCTACATGGAGCACTTCCGGGTCAAAGTTCTCAAATCGCCAATAGACTTCCCCAAGATCCCGATCTTCCTGATCTGGAGCAAAAATATGGAGAAGGACCCCGGCCACCAATGGCTGCGGCAGTCCCTGCTCGATCTCTGCCAGAGGCTTTAATTTCCCGCATCATCACCAAATCGAATGGACAATATTCGGCAAATCCACTGGCTGAATAAAAATTGGACCGATAGCCTCGCCCGAAAGCGATATCATCACGATAAATCATAAGCTGGGAGGCAATAAACTATGGCGCTCGTGCTACGCGAAGAACCATCCGAAGGTGTGAAGCTGCTGCGGCTGAACCGCCCGGATGCACGAAACGCGCTCAACACTGCGCTGAGAAAAGAACTCGCCAGCCATTTCCAGGAACTCAGCTCCGACGAGACCGCGCGTTGCATCGTTATCACCGGAGATGACAAAGCCTTCGCGGCGGGTGCCGACCTCAAGGAGATCGTCGACGACACGCCGGTAGAAATTATGAACCGGAATGTGAGACGCTTCTGGAACGTCATCTCATCATGCCCGGTACCGGTCATCGCTGCAGTCCGCGGCGTTGCACTCGGCGGAGGCTGCGAGCTTGCATTGCACGCAGATATCATCGTAGCCGGCGAGAACGCGCGGTTCGCCCAGCCGGAAGTCTGTGTCGGCGTCATGCCGGGCGGCGGCGGCACGCAGCGTCTAGTCCGCGCTATCGGCAAATACCAAACGATGAAACTCGTTCTGACTGGAGAACCGATTTCAGGGCGGGACGCCTTCACCATGGGACTAGCTAGCGAAGTCGTGCCCGATGATGCGGTCTTGGATCGCGCGTTAGAGATGGCTCGCAAGATCGCGAGCTTACCACCGATTTCCATACGCCTGACGAAGGAAGTCACGTTGGCAGGGGCCGACGCAGCACTGGACACGGGCCTCCTGATGGAACGGCGCCTGTTCGAAATGATGTTCGCCACGGCCGACCAGAAGGAAGGCATGAATGCCTTCATTGAAAAGCGTAAACCAGATTTCGCGGGCCGCTAGAAGACGTTCTGCACCTCAATGAAAGTCCCGCGAATTAGGAATGATGCGGACTGTCCGGGGATGACGGCGAGGTGAGCGTTCATAATTTGGATGCATCACCTCGTCCGCCGAACTAAGCGGTAATTTGACATCGGAATCGGAGAGGAGACCCAGCTTGGCCGAATGATCCTCAAGCCGTTGCGCAACCAGGTGAACAACGCCATCGTGCGACTGGATGCGCCCACGTATTACAACGAGCCGGCTCCCCATTGCGACCTTGCGATAAGCTTCAAACGTCTTCGGCCAGACGACCGCGTTCGCGATGCCCGTCTCGTCTTCAAGCGTCATAAACATCACGCCCTTAGCCGTTCCAGGACGTTGCCGGACAAGCACAACACCAGCCACCGAAACACGCGTTCCATCCTTTAAGTCCCGATATCGTTCCGTCGTCACGCATCGAGCTTCCGTGAAGTGCGCACGCAAAAGAGCCATCGGATGCGCTTTGAGCGAAAGACGGAGCGTTTGATAGTCGGCGATAACATGCTCCGATAGCGGCATCTCCGGCAGTCTGATCTCGGGATCTGGACCAGCGGCGCTGGTGTGAGCATGGGCAAACAACGGCAACGGCTTTGCCTGAGCGAGTCCCCGCACGTTCCACAACGCCGCCCTGCGATCGAGTCCGAGAGATCGGAATGCATCCGCTTCCGCTAGTTTCTGAAGGCCACCCACAGGAACGCCGGATAGCAATCTAATTTGTTCCATGTCTTCATAAGGAAGCTCGCGGGCTTCAACGATCTTATTTGCATGCTCCTCGCGCAGGCCGTCCACTTGACGCATTCCGAGCCGCAAAGCGCATCGATCTTCCTCGGCAGGCTCAAGCGTATTGTCCCACTCGCTCATGTTGACATCGACCGGGCGCACCTCGACACCGTGGTCACGCGCATCGCGCACGATTTGCGCCGGGGCATAAAATCCCATCGGTTGCGAGTTGAGCAGCCCGCAGGCAAACACCTCAGGACGATGACATTTCAGCCAAGACGATACATAAGCCAGAAGCGCGAAACTCGCCGAATGACTTTCGGGAAAACCGTATTCAGCAAACCCTTTGATCTGACTGAAGCACTGGCGCGCGAACGTCTCGTCATACCCCCGCGCCACCATGCGCGACACCATCTTGTCTTCGAAAACATGGATGGTGCCGGAACGCCGAAACGTTGCCATCGCTCGACGCAATCCATTGAGTTCCGAAGACGTGAACTGCGCCGCCTTCATCGCAAGGCTCATGGCCTGCTCCTGAAACAGAGGCACGCCAAGCGTTTTACCGAGAATGTCCTTAAGCTCGTCGCGATCCCCATATTTCGGATCAGGTGACGGAATCTGAACCTTATCCAGCCCCTTCCGGCGGCGCAGATAGGGATGCACCATTCCACCTTGGATTGGGCCGGGCCGTACGATTGCGATCTCGATAACAAGATCATAAAAGTTTGCCGGCTTGAGACGCGGTAGCATGCTCATTTGCGCCCGGCTCTCGATCTGAAAAACACCGAGCGTGTCGGCTTCCTGGATCATCTCAAAGGTGGGAATGTCATCAGCTGGAAAAAAGCTCGCGAGATCCCGCTCTTCACCGTAGTGACGTTTCAAAAGGTCGAGACATTTGCGAATGCAGGTCAGCATGCCAAGCGCAAGCACATCGACCTTGAGTATCCCGAGCGCATCGAGATCGTCTTTGTCCCACTCAACGAAGGTGCGATCCTCCATGGCAGCATTCCCGATGGGAACAACCTCGCAAAGCGGGTCTTCAGTCAGCACGAACCCGCCCACATGCTGAGACAGATGCCGCGGAAAGCCAATCAATTCCGTGGCAAGCTCCAGTGTTCGATAAAGCTGCGGATCGGTCGGATCTAGCCCTGCTTCGCGCACCCGCTTTTCAGCAATTCCTTTATTGGAAGTCCCCCACACCGTACCGGAGAGCGCAGACGTCACATCCTCGGAAAGCCCCATCACCTTTCCAACCTCGCGGATAGCGCTCCTGGAACGGTAGCTGATAACCGTTGCAGCGATGCCGGCATGCTCGCGCCCATAGCGGGCATAGATGTACTGCATCACCTCTTCCCGCCTCTCGTGCTCGAAATCCACGTCGATATCCGGCGGCTCCTTACGCTCCCGCGAAATAAAGCGCTCAAATAGCAGATTGATCTCAGTGGGATTTACGGAGGTGATGTGGAGGCAATAACAAACAGCCGAGTTAGCTGCAGAGCCTCGCCCCTGACACAGGATATCCTGACTGCGTGCCCAGCGAACGATATCGTGCACCGTGAGAAAATAGAGCGGAAAGTTCAACTCGGCGATAAGCACGAGTTCTTTTCGCAACGCCTCTCGCACCTTATCCGGAATGCCCTCCGGATACCGCTGATGCGCTCCCTCCCAAGTCAAATCCTCGAGATACTGCTGAGGCGTCTTTCCGAGGGGCACCGGCTCACGAGGATAGTTGTAGCGCAGATCATCAAGAGAGAAACGGCAACTCTGAGCAATCTCCTGGCTGCGCGCAATCGCGGCCTCATACCCATTAAAAAGCCGGACCATTTCTGCGGGGGATTTAAGATGCCGCTCGGCATTCGCCGCCAGGCGAAATCCAGCCTCCTGAATGGTGCAATGCTCCCGGATGCAAGCGACGACATCCTGAAGCGGGCGGCGTTCCGGACGGTGATAGAGCACATCCCCCGTCGCCACGAGCGGCGCCCCAGTCTTCTCAGCAATCGCATTCAGTTCCGCAATGCGACGCCGATCATCACCGCGATACGTGTAATGCGCGGCTAAAAAACATGGAGCTCCGAGCCGGTCTGAAATCGTCACCACGTCTCGGACGAGCACATCGTGCTCCCAACGCTCCGGTGGCAGGAAAACAAAAATCTGCCCTTTGGCATGGACGTAAACATCTTCAAGAGTGAGGTGGCAGTCACCCTTGTCGGCGAAACGCTTGCCGCGCGTTAAAAGCCGCGACAGACGGCCATAAGCAGCACGATCCATCGGATAGCAAAGAAGGCTTACACCATCGACGAGATCGAGCCGGCACCCCACGATAAAAGGAATGTCAGCGTCCTTAGCCGCAGTATGCGCGCGCACCACTCCGGCAAGAGTATTACGGTCAGTCAACGCAACAGCCGAAAGTCCCAGCTCTCGCGCCGTTGCCACCAACTCTTGCGGATGCGACGCTCCGCGCAGAAACGAGAAATTGCTCGACACCTGCAGCTCAGCATAACGCGGAGAGAAGGATAGTACGCCACTCATGCGAATAGCCCATGCATATGCCAGGTCGGCAGAGGCTCTTCCTTTGAACTTCCCTGATCGCGATAAAGCCCCTCGCGGAACAACCAGAACCGCCGTCCCCTATCGTCCTCGACACGGTAGTAGTCACGTGTGCGATGAACTGGCCCGAATGATTGATCCCACCATTCCGGGCCAATCCGCTCCGGTCCTTCGGCGCGAACGACGCGGTGTGCAACACGCCGCCACGTAAACCGCAGAGGCGGCCCCTCTGGAACTTCCGCAAGGACCTGAACCACCTCAGGCCGCGCCAGAAGACGGAAGGGCCGAGGCGGTTTTGAGGGGCACCGCGTCACCGCAGAAGCCCCCCCGCGGAGAGCCGGCACGCGTATCTCCGCCCGCTCCGGAATATGACTCTCGTGAAGGAGTATCCGCTGCACGCTTCCAGCTCCCAAACGGTTCGACAGGCGGTCGACCAATGACGACACATCCACCCGTGCGCGCTCCATGGCTGCACCGCGCGAAAGCGACAACTGGTCTGTGCCAAGCCGAGCGACGGCATCTGCCGATAAAATGAGAACATCGACTCCGAAACCGGGATTAAGCGTCTCGATCCGGTCTCGGAAAAGAAGCTCCAAATGTTTGGCATCTCGCGAAGGCCGTGCCGTCGCAATGCTCACTTGCGAAACGCCGCCATCCGCATGGTAGGCGGCAAACGTCAGACGCGTTGCCCCCTTGTGATCCATTTCCATACGGCGGCACAGCCGGCACAGAAGTTCGTGGAGGCCACGATAAAAACTCTCTGTTGCGAGGATCGGATCTGGAAAGGAAATACGCTCGAAATAATCCGGCGCGGCTTGAAGAGGGACGATAGGTTCCGAAGCCAGCCCAAGAACCTGATCGAGGCGATGTAAAACCGCTTCTCCAGCCTCACCCGCTGGAAACCGGCGATAGAGACTGGCACGTGGAATTTCACACAGGGCGCCAATCGTTTTGAAGCCAAATCGCCTGAGGAGAAGCAGGACATCCGGATCGAGACGGAGCGCCGCCAAAGGCAACAGAGAAAGGGCTGTCTTCACATCCCCCGACGGCACGCTCTGAGCCTCGCGAACCCCGTGAAATCTGGCAATCGCCCACGCCGCTCCTGGAGTATCAGCCAACCCGAGCCTGCTCGCAAAACCAATGGTGCGCAGTCTCTTGCCAAGATCGGAGAGCAAGGCATCCTCACCACCGCAAAGATGCGCCGCACCCGTGATATCGATCCAAAGGCCATCAACGCCATCAACACTGACAACCGGCGCATAACGTCGGCACCAGTTAGCCAAACCCTGCAAGGCGCGCGCCTCAGCTTCAAAATCTCTGATTTCTGTTACGAGTGTAGGCAGGAGCGCGCGCGCATCCGTAAGGCGCATGCCTTCTGACACACCGCCCTTACGGGCAATCGCATTCGGCGCGCTGATCCGGACACCACTTGCGTCCTTGCAGACAAGCGCAAAAGGATCGGCCTCAACCGGATGCAAGTCGCATGCAGGGCCTCGGGAACTGCGCCTCTGCCATTTCAGATGATCGAGCGCAAAGGTCTTCAACCAAACGGAAACAATGCGCTTCATTCTCCCACTCCACAGTCCAATTGCCCGGCCGTCCTCCGTGACAACGGTTGAGGGCGATCTGCCAGCGTGCATGCCCCGGAACCGTCGACACAAGACGGTCACTGACACCCGAAGCCGCCTGCACACGCCAACGAGTCTCAGCCGCGCTAGCTGCGCGATCCTGATCGGATCTGAGCAAGAGGACCGGCGTGCCAGCCGCCGCTGCTGCTAGCGACAGGCGACGAGTTTGTGTGAACGAAATCGTGTCGACTTCGCCAACAACAGCGAGAAGACTGCCAGCACGCGCACCTTCTTCAAGCGCCCAAAGCACATCGTTATTTTTAGCCGAACTGACGAAGAGGAAACGCTGCGGATCAAACCCAAATTCCCTCAATCCTGCTCCGTAAGGCGCACCGAATTCACGCTCAGTCCTCACAGTCTGACACCAGAGGACATATCGAGATGGAGACGCCGGCTCTAAATCCGCAAACCGCCTGAGAACCGCAAGAAGATAGGCTGATGCCACAGGCATGTCGGCATACTGCTCACCCGAAAATTCATGCAAGCCCTCCCGGCTTAAACCACCTTCCGGCAAAGCTCCGTCGATATCCCGCACCCCGGTACACCAGATTGATGAAGGAAGGCGGGCCTCCCTTTCAGGGTGAACGTATTTTCGGGTCGCGTGCCGCTCGGTAGCCGCGATCAAACCGCGCAAAGCCGTGATCTTCGAAGACGTCTCTGCGGCGTGCTGAAACCTGTCACGCAGAAGAACGTCTTTGGGTGAAAGCTCAGAACCCATCGCACCGCCTCCTGCCAAAAAGGCAAAGATCTTTTAGGACGCAGACGCGGCAGTTCGGAGAATGATGGCAGACCGTCTGCCCATGTCGCTTCACAAGAAAATAGTTCTGTTGCAGATCGTCCGTTGTCATCCAACCCGGAACCAGACGAGCGAGCGACCTGTCTACCGCCCTGTCGCTAGCTTTTGACGCCACAACCCCAAGACGTTTAGCAATGCGCTGATAGTGACTATCAACGACCAGAGCCGGCATCCCTAGCGTGCTGAAGTTGACGACTGCTGCGCTCACCTTAGGGCCAACACCAGGCAAAGCTTCAAGCCACGCACGCGCCGCTTCCACGGAATAGCCGGCGAGAAAGTCGAGGCTCAAGGCCCCACGAAGATAATGAATTCTATGAAGTGCTGCGGAGATCTGCGCAGCCTTGTTGTCCGCAAAGGTGACAGGCTGAATAAGATACGCAATCGCGTCAGGTGAGACGTGACGCAGGTCGTCCCAACTGGTGAAACGCCCACAAAGTTTGCGGAAGGCCCGCTTGGAGATGTCCTCACGCGTTCGCCCATCGAGAACCGCATGAACCATCTGCGTTATGGGATCGAAGGTGATCCATCGACCCAGCGGACCATGCGTTCTCACATGCGCTTTCAGCAGGCGGAAATGGACTTCCACCAAGGGATTTGGCTCCATAAATGCGAGGTCAAACTGCATTTTGGAATGCTAGAACAAAAAGTGAACATACGCAAGAGGTACGAGGCGGAGAGCATAACCACCCGTCAATTCTCCGACCGCAATAGAAAAAGCTGTATTCTTGCTGGACCGGTCTCCGTTAATACATACCACTGGCCGAAACCTGATTAAAAAAAAAAGAAATAAAAGCAATTCAATCAATGACGTATTGAATAATTTTAAGGTTGTGATTGAGATGAGAAGCCAATAGCATCGTTTTGTCACGACGGGTGGCTGAGGGACTTCTCTGAAGGAGCAAGTCCACGATGGCCGGGGTGGTTTATTTCCCGAGGGCAACATGTTGCCTTCGCTTCGTCTTTCAGACGGCATAGCCCGCATTCTGAAAATCGCGAAGTTTCAGACATTTCTCTATCGATGCCCTTGGGTATCAACGCTTGCGGCTGCACCACCGAGCCGAAGTTGGCTCCCAATTCGGAGCCCACCCTTCAAAGTCAATCTGCGCAAAAATCTACGAAACGTGTCCGACAACGTTCGGCTTTTGCTGTGGGCATGAGCCCGGGGCAACGCGAGGTAACGAGACATTCCCCCCGACAAATTTCATCATGGAGTAGCGAGCATGACTTTGCGCCTCAGCAAACCAAAGCACTCACTGAAATTGAGAAGGAAAAGCCGGTTCTCAACGCCCTCACTAATACTTCTATCTAGTCTCGCATTTTACCCCGTGTCATCGCCTGCCCTTGCGCAAGAGACCATCAACACCCGCATTGGCAAGCTCACGTTCGAAAGCGGCTATCCGTCAAAAGAAACGGTGAAGAAGCTCTATGACGAAATGGACTTCCAGCGCGCAGCTCAGGCGTACATCTGGGGCATCCCCGCGGTCGGGCTCAACGAGTGGCGCCGGGCTCATTACAACGTCTTCGGTGGAAAAAGCGGCGAGATGCTGAACTATTTCGACTTCACCGAAAAGCTGGGCATTTTGACTCCAAACTACACAACACCCTACATCGCGACGTTCATCGATTTGAAGGAAACTGGCCCCTTTGTCGTCGAAGTCCCCGCGGGACTGATCGCAGGCATGATCCTCGACAACTGGCAACGCGTTCTAGCTGATTTAGGTGTTGTCGGACCTGACAAGGGGCAAGGCGGAAAATACCTGATCATGCCGCCGGGATACGGGCCCGTAGAAGCCGAAGGCTATTACGTTGTGGAAGCGACGAGTCGTGATGTCCTGGCCGGGTTCAGACTGCTGGGCGCCGACAAGGAAAAGGCGATTGCGGAGCTGGTTCCGCAAATCAAGACATATCGATGGACGGTTGCAGGCACCGGAGAGGCGATGCCCGCGCGTGACGCAGGCGACAAGAAGTGGAGCCAGATGCCGCCACGTGGCATGGCTTATTGGGACAGTCTCAACGAGGTCATCCAGCGTAACCCCGTCGACGAGCGCGACCGGTTCATCCTGGCGCAGCTAAAATTCCTCGGCATTGAGAGAGGAAAACCTTACAAGCCCGACGAACGGCAGACGAAGCTGCTTGAGGACGGCGTTGTCGTGGGCGAGGCGATGGCGAAGGCTAACACGACCGACAAACGGGTAGAGCCGCCGTTCTGGGAGGGTACTCACTGGAAGCACGCGTTGGTCGTTTCCACCGACCAGAGAGCCCTGACTTACGACCAGCTCGACGAACGCGCCGCATGGTTCTATGAGGCGGTGGTTATCTCCAAAGCCATGCTGACGCAGACCCCTGGTGTTGGGCAAAGGTACATCGCGTCCTACAAAGACTCTGACGGCAATTGGCTCAACGGCAGCAACACCTACAAGCTGCACGTTCCTCCTAATCCTCCGGCCAAGCAATTCTGGTCCGTCACCGCGTACGACGAGAATACGCGACAGATGCCCGTCACCGAGCAAGGGCGCCCTGACATCTCCTCGCGCAAGTCAGACATTGCGAAAAACAGCGATGGCTCTGTGGATGTCTACTTCGGCCCCAGCGCGCCGAAAGGCAAGGAAACGAACTGGGTGCAGACCAATCCGGACAAGGGCTGGTTCGCCTACTTCCGGTTCTATGGTCCAACCGAGCCGTTTTTCGACAAGTCCTGGGGATTGCCTGACTTCCAAAAAATCGAGCTGACACCAAGCATGGCCATCCAATGAAAAAGTACAGCTAAAAGCTGATCGTTTTTTGGGGCACCACAGCATTCTGCAGTGAAAAAAGACGGCGCCTTAACTTTTGCTTGGCGCCGTCTCACTCCGTGCCGACCTTAGGCAGCTAAAAGATCATCGGCTGGACCGAAAAACTCATAGCGAATCCGATCCGGCGAAACGCCAGCGTCTCTGAGCCCAACCGCGATATCCCGTAGAAACGGCTTTGGCCCACAGAGGAAATACGTCGCACGATCGGATGGCGTATTTCGATGCAGCCAATCAGCCGAAATCAACCCCTCCTCGTCACAACCGCCAGCCTCTCCAACAGCGCTCGTGGCGTCCGCATAAAACACCTTCACATCAATGTTGGGTGACCGTTGCGCAAGGCCCCGCACGTGGCTCCCCATCGCATGAACAGCCCCATTCAATGCGCCATGCACGTACCAGGTCGGGAGATCCGGCCGCTTTTCAGCAACAGTCTCAAGCATGCTGACCATAGGCGTCAGTCCAACCCCGCCGCTAACCAGCACGATGGGCTCACTTTGACCAACATCGAGATGGAAATCGCCCGCAGGAGGTGAAACCTCCAACACCGTACCAGCCGCCGCATGTTCATGAAGCCAAGTGGAAGCCCGCCCCTCTCGCTTTACGGTGATGCGGTAATAACTGCCATTAGGCGCACAGGAGATCGTGTAGTTACGCTTCAGAGGTGGCAACCCATCCCCCTGTAACAGCACTGTCAGATATTGACCGGGCTTATGGGAGATAACTGCTCCCCCATCCTGCGGTCGCAAATAGAAGGAGCAGATGACGGAGCTTTCGGGCTCAACCTTTTCGATCACAAACGGCCGCCATCCGGCCCAACCACCTGGCACCGTGGCCGTTTCCCGATAAATCTCCGCCTCACGGCCAATCAGAATATTTGCCAGAAACCAGTAAGCTTCTCCCCAAGCTTTCAAGATATCGTCCGATGCCGCATCGCCCAAAATATCGCTGATCGCTTGGAGCAAAGCATTTGCGACAAACGGGTAGTGTTCCGGAAGAATGTTGAGCCCTGCATGCTTTTGAGCAATCCGCTCCACTGCAAGCGCTAGTGCGCCCAAATTTTCAATGTTCTCCGCGTACGCAAGGATCGCCTGCGCGAGAGCCTTGGGTTGGGAACCGTTTGCACCCTGATGAGACTGATTGAAGAGATCCCGGATCTCTTCATTCTTGAAGAGATGTTCGTACATCTTCTGCGTGATTGCCAACCCATGCTGACGTAAGGCCGGGACGGTGGCTTTGACCAATTGAATAGTCTCAGGTGCGAGCTGAGCAGACATTTTCTTATGTTCTCCATTGAGCTTAGGGCGACCTGCCAGCAAAAGATGTACAAGATATGCATCTTAAAAGACAAAGCGGCGCGCTGCCGCATCCCCCACGCTTCGGACGTAAAGCTCTGTTGCTTGTGATGAAGAGCACGGCCTCTGCGAAGCAGGAGCCGCATGCCGAATGGGCTAGGATAGGTATAAGGAGGCGACGACCTCGAGCATGTTCAGTTGGAACGCTGGGCCGGATACCGCAGTTACAAATCTTTGGACCCGAAATGCGGACCGCACATTCGAATAGACGTCGGCAAGGTAACCGGTCACACGACAGATTGACGGCACCACATCGCGATGATGCGATTGGTGTCCGGCCAGGTGGCAAACCGAACTCTTAGGGAGCAAAGCCTGTTAGGCAATCCCATCTCGGAATTGCGCTAGTGCTGGTGATGTTTCCCCCGAGATCTGAACCGATACGCCTTCCCGCTGTAATTTCGCGGGAAGCTGTTCCCACACACCAAAACCTCGAACGATCCGCTTAATTTTTTGAGCAGCATCATGAAGACGTCGCTCATGTCCTCTAAGGATCTGTCCGATTTAATTTCCCGGATTTACGATTGCACGCTCGATCCCGGGTTATGGGACGGGACGCTCGACGAGTGTATAAAATTTCTCGGCTGTCCGATTGTCCAACTCGCCTTAAGCGATGTTGCAAACAAACGCATGCTTATGTCCAAAGAGCGCGGAATAGCAACCCGGTGGGGTGAGGCAAAAAATCCGTACATTTCTTACGCAGAAAACATCGTTGGTCGGGAAATTTTGATCGATGAGCCGGTAATTGCATCTCGCGAACGACCAATCTCCAAGATTGAATCATCGCCGTTATTCAGAGAATGGGCACACTCTCATGGCATTTGCGATATAGCACAAATTAACATTTTTCGATCCCCGACACGTTTTGCATTGCTAAGTTTTGGAAGACATGAAACCGCAGGTTATTTTGATGACGTCGCCATCGATTTAATTCGCGTTCTCATTCCGCATGTCCGTCGCGCCGTGACAATCAGCAACATACTCTACGCGAAGACAGTTAGCGAAACACACCTCCATGGAACGCTCGACGCTCTCAAACTCGGAATAGTACTCACAAATAAAAACGCTGAGATCGTGTATGCCAATCGAACGGCCAGCACCATGATGGGCAACGAGACGAGCCCCTTGCACCAAATACAGGGACACCTTGAAGCCGAACGGCGCCCAGTATCATCAAAACTCAAAGAAGCCATTTCAATTGCCGCTCGCAACGAAGGCGGCTTAGCCGGGACCAGTCTTGCCGTTCGGTTGAGCAACGACGACGAAAAGCCAGTTATCGCCCGCGTCCTCCCCCTCCCCCAAGGAAGCACGCGCAAACCCTTCGCGTCAGAAGTGGTTGCAGCGGTTTTCGTAAGCACTCCAATGGAAGAGTCGACCTGTGCCCGAGCCGTTGCGCAGGCATTCAGACTCACGCCCGCCGAAGTTCGCGTGCTCGGCCCTATCCTTTCCAGCAAAACCGTACCCGAGGTCGCTGCAGAACTGGGCATCGCGACAAGCACTGCGCGAACGCACCTCAACAATATTTTCACCAGAACCGGGACATCCCGGCAATCTGAACTCATGAAACTCGCAGCTCAGATTGCCCTGGCACAATAGATTTGGCGCACACGATCAGCACGCAGATCAACTCTTGAACTGCCAAGTAGTGTTGTGTGGGATATCGATCGCAAACGCCCCTTCGGGAGAACCGGCAGGAACGTCCTTATTGATGCAGGCAAACGGCTCCTTCCCTGTGATACCGCGATATTTTCCTGTGCCGCCGGTGATGATATGCGTGCCGCAATCCATCTTCGGCTGTGTTTTGTCGAGATCACGGGTGTCAAAGGTCGAGAACACCACGTCGCCGTCTACATCCGTCAAAGCGCAAGCGCCGTCGATCCACTTCTTGCCAGCCGTTTCTATACTGACCGCTTCGCATTTGGCCTTCATGTCGTTGAGGAAAGAATCACCCTTAGTGTTTTCTGTCGGTCCGGTCGCTTCCAGCGCAACGGCTTTGCCGACTCCTGGAATATCCACCGTCGACTTGGGCACGAAAACAAAGTGTGTCGTATAGGACGTGGTGCCGCTATTTGGAGGCGTTTCTACGGCTTGCACGGGAACGGAACTCAAAGCGCCAACCGCTGCCGACGCCATAATCAAAATAAGAGATTTGTTCACCATCGACGTAACTCCCAAAATTTCAATGGAAGCAGGCTTAGAGTGCTGCTTCAGAATCTGAACGGGAGGAAGAAGTGCCGCGGGGGGTTCGAAAGCGTTTGAAATCCGCTCGCGGTTCACATCAATGCCGTGACTGTGCTTGGAAATAGGCCATTCGTCCTCCTCCGATCGGAGGAGGAACACGCGAAGTTGATGGGTGAGACTGTTGATCGACGGACACGTTCCCCAATTGGAGAGGAAAGCCGTCAAGGTTTCCGACCCCAGACCTGTGCGACCGTATACATAGTGAAAACCGTTTCGGAGCGCGCGAGATGAGCTCGGCACGCAGAGAGCATTGTCGTAAATTCGTTCTCCTCAAGCAGGCCGAGTTGGAGAACCGTCGAGCGCAATGATTCTACTGTCGACGGCAAGTAGTCGACCATCGAATCCACCGACCGCACGCCGATAATGAAGGGGCGATATTGCACATCGGTGAGTCCCGATTGAATTATCACATAGTAAAGACGGCGAGCGAGTTCCAAATCGGCACCCACGCCTCTGAAAGCTCCGAGCAAAGCATCCTTCAACTTGTCCCAACTAGGATGAGGAGGATAGCAGTTCAAAGTCGAACCATCGGGCTCCTGCAAGGCAATTGTCCCTCGCGACTTTGCTAGACGCGTCGCCTCACGCAACAACCTCTCCGGCGCACCTGCCGTACTGGCAACGAAGCGCATGTGCACAAGATCAAATGTTTCCGCCGTCAGCGCCGAGTCATAAGCATCACCCAACAAGAACTCTGTATTCGCTGGGGCGGTAGCTCGGGCGTATTCAAGGAAGTCCGCGTTCATGTCCAAACCGACAACGTGGCCCTTAGAGCCAACACGCTCGCTCAAAAGGCCCGTAATCCCGCCTGGCCCGCAACCGATATCGAGACACTTCCAGCCTTCGCCGACACCTATAAGGTCGAGCATGCGCGAGGTTTCTGGCGCCATGGCCAGAGCCTGGACGTTGAGACGGTCAATCTCTCCCTTGCGCGGTTCAAGTGGGTAACTTCCAGAGAATTCGTTGCTCACTGAATCCTCCATCGGCAGCAATCACGCACCCAATGCATTATATTGCAATAACCCGTCGGTGACTACGGAGTCCTCGGACAGCGTTTTGTTATCCGTCAGGCACAACAGCGAAAGTGTACGGATCTAAATGCCGCTGATATTCAGTAACCAGCAGATCTGCTGAGGGCAGCGTCACTTTGCGACCCATCCCGGACCGCCGAGTGACCGAACCCTTCCATTCGGAAAGTGCGATTTCTAAAATCCAGGCAGATCGGCCAGTTGGGACGGCATGGGCGCCGGTGACTATAACGGCTACACCCTTCAGGGCACTGTCAATATCCCGCTGAACTGAGACCGGGGTACAATGGCGTCGTGGTGAGATGCTGGTGGAGCCGAGGGGAATCGAACCCCTGACCTCCTGGGTGCGATCCAGGCGCTCTCCCATCTGAGCTACGGCCCCTGAAAATTAGGTGCGGGCGATTTACTGCCCGCACTCCGAGCATGTCAAGCAGCTGTAAGGTGATCCGCGTCCTTCCGCTGGCATAAACACGGGATTCATTAGACTTTCATCATCATATACATACCCAGAGCGACTTGCCCGCAGCGCACGGCAACGCTACACGTCAGCGAACCGCAAGCAAATGGATCCGCACGAATGCTCGAGCTCTTGAACTTCATCAGCTATGTCATCACGCTGTATACCTACGTTATCCTCGCCAGCGTGATCATGAGTTGGCTCGTCGGCTTCGGCGTGATCAACGGCTATAATCCCACCGTCCAGGCCATTTATCGTGCTCTAAACGCGCTGACCGAGCCTCTGTTGCGCCCCATCCGTGCAATTTTACCGGATCTCGGAGCCATCGATATTTCGCCCATTGTTCTGCTCTTGGCGTGTTTCTTCATCCAGAGCGTCGTACTGCCCAACATTGCAAAAATGGTATTGTGACGGACAAATCCCTGCCATGGCGCCAAATCGCCGAAGGCGTCGAGTTGCGTATCCGCCTAACGCCGAAAGCTGCGCGCGACGAAATCCTCGGCCTGGAACAAACCGCCGATGGCCCAGCCATCAAAGCCCGAGTGCGCGCGCTACCGGCTGACGGCGCAGCCAACGCAGCCATCGAGAAGCTCGTAGCCAAATGGATCGGCGTTCCCAAAACGTCCGTTGCGGTGAGCCAAGGCCAGAAATCTCGCGTCAAGGGCTTGACCATCCATGGCGAACCGAAAGGACTTGCAACGCGCCTCGAAAGCCTGTGGCAAGACCTCGCAGCGCAATAGGCGCCAGATACGCGCTATCCAGTCAGCCTTGATTTTTTAAATACCTGAAGGGAAGGAAACAGAAGAAATGACAGGTCCACGCATTATCGACGGCAAAGCGGTTGCCGCAGAAGTCCGCGCCGAGATGGCAAAGAAGGTGGCTGCGATCAAGTCAAAGCATGGTCAGGTACCCGGACTTGCTGTCGTACTCGTCGGCGAGGACCCGGCCAGCAAGGTTTATGTCCGCAACAAAGGCGCTCAGACCGTCGAAGTGGGTATGAATTCTATCGAGCACAAACTTTCTGCCGAAACCTCTCAGGACGAACTGCTCGCACTTGTCGACACTCTCAACAAAGATCCGCAGGTGAACGGCATCCTGGTTCAGCTTCCGCTTCCGAAACACATCGATGCCGAACTCGTTCTCAACACTATCGATCCGATCAAAGACGTTGATGGCTTCCACCCCGTGAACGTCGGCCGCCTTTGGATTGGCGAACGCGCACTGGTGCCTTGCACGCCAACCGGCTCGGTGATCCTTGCAAAATCCGTCGCCCCGAACCTGTCAGGCATGGACGCCGTCGTTGTCGGCCGCTCCAACATCGTCGGCAAACCGATGGCCGCCCTCCTGCTTCGCGAAAACTGCACGGTGACGATCGCGCACTCGCGCACGCGCGACATTGAAAACGTGGTCAAGAAAGCGGATCTCGTCGTAGCTGCCGTCGGTATCCCCGAGTTCGTTCGCGGCGACTGGATCAAGCCGGGTGCGATCGTCATTGACGTCGGCATCAACCGTATCGAAGGGCCGGACGGCAAGGGTCGTCTCGTCGGCGACGTCAACTTCGCCGAAGCCTCAAAGGTCGCAGGCGCCATCACGCCGGTTCCCGGCGGCGTCGGCCCGATGACCATCGCCTGCCTCCTCAAGAACACGGTCGAAGCATTCGAAATGCAGACCGGCTTGAGCGCAGACGCATAACGTTTGCCGAAACGGCACCGCATCTCAGAACATCAAATTGCCGGGGCGCTTAATCGTAAGCGTCCCGGCGTTTTTTGATCGCCCTCGGCAACCTAAGGAATATTTTGGCGATATTGACTCGGTGAGACACCGGTCCATCGTCGGAACGCCCGCGTAAAGTGCGCAGCGTCGCCATAACCGAGCATAAACGCAACGTCCGTCACCGGCGCTTCGCTCTCACGAAGAAGTTGCTCGGCCCGCCGTAGCAAGATCGCCTCGGCGACGCGATTGAACGTCGTCCCCTCTTCTTTCAGCCGCCTCTGAAGCGAACGCCGGGTTGTCCCGAGCTTTGACGCCACCCAATCCACA
Organism: Filomicrobium sp.; assembly: GCF_025698805.1. NCBI lineage: Bacteria > Pseudomonadati > Pseudomonadota > Alphaproteobacteria > Hyphomicrobiales > Hyphomicrobiaceae > Filomicrobium > Filomicrobium sp. Next base: position 259,233 of record NZ_JAILWT010000005.1, on the reverse strand, counting down.
CGCGGATAGCCGTCATGAAGAGCCAGCTCGACGACGCTGGCAGTCGCCGCCGCCACATCCGTTGGACGCGGCACGGACGGCTCTGGAACCGGAGCCCCAAGCTGCCGATTGAAACGATGGGCAAACGAAGCGTTCTCAAGTAACGGCGCACAAAACTCTATCGCCGGCACCGCATGCCCGTGAGAGATGTTCGCGCCAAAGATCTCCTCGAGCTCACGCGTAGGTGTCCCGCGGGGAAGCGCGCTCATCACGACATTGGGGTGCCATGTCGGTCCCGCGTAAACGCGCACGACATCTATCATGTACCCGAGTGCGAGAAACTCGTTGTGATGCCGTCCCTCACTTTCAGGCTCGAGAAATTCAATCGACCAGCGCGCAATCGGCCCGCACACTGAAAGTGTCAGCGGGGTAGACGTTTGCAGCAGGGTGTCCATGCCAACTTGCGCACGCCATGTGGCTTGCTGCAATGTCCCAGCCGCGCAGACCCAGGCCCCGAATGCACTCAATTCCGTGCTTTTGACCACCTGTCCAAGCCGGGCGCCGAAATGAGGATCTCCGGTTTCCCGCGCGGCTCTGTCCAGGAGTCGAAACTGCTCCCGTAACGGCACGAGAATGTCCCGCTGCTCAAGGATCGCGAACGGCAGATCAACGGCGCTAAGAACGCGCGCAATGGAGCCGCCCCCTTCGCCCATGAATGTGCGAATAGGCCCGAGTGAGCTTGCACGTGTAAATCCTGGCAAACGAAGCGCCATCGTTCCAGCAACGTTCAAAATCGAATGGAGCTTGGCGCAAAATGGCAAGCGGGCCTGCGCTGCCTGAGGCAGGTTTCCAGCACTTCAACGCAGAGCATTTTAGTGAAAGGAACCACGGTGACGACCCTTCCTTTTGATACTCAGAACATCCATTGGAATACGCTCGAAGGTTTGGCTCACGTCGCCTACCATATTTGCGCCGTCGATGAAGAAAAACGCATTGTCGATATTCTGTTCAAGTTCGACGCCAATTCGCAAATCGCATTGCATCGCCATGGCGCCGCTTACATCACGTTGGTGCTCCAGGGCGAACTTCGCATCTATCGCGCCAATGGAGAGCTGAAAGAAGTCAGGCCTGTCGGAAGTTATGTGTCGACGCTAGCCGGAGGCGAGCCTCATCGCGAGGGTGGAGGCGATCAGGACGTGATCGCGTTCTTCAGCAATCGCAACGTCGACGGACCGATCTATGAAATCCTCGACGACGACCTGAACATCATCGCGGTTTTCGGTATTCCCGAGTTCAAGGCCCTGTGGGAGGCTCAGCCGACCACCACCATCAAAGCCGCCGAATAAGAATTTCCCGAATATAATTGCAGAGCACACACGATGTGACCGACAGCGAACACGCGTGTGCTCCGCACAATTTCGCAATCAGCGTTTGAGCCCGCGAACCATATAGCGCGCATCGTCCCCATAGCTGGCAAGCTTCGTGCTCATGCTTGGGATCGCGAGAACTTCAAAGCCGTTCCGCTCCCAGAACGGAACGGATTGATTGACGGCGACGAGTGCCACAGCTTGCCATCCAGCCAACGGTACCGCTTCCACCAGATGATCGAGAATCGCCCGCGTATAGCCTTTGCCTCGGGCGACGGGAAGAAGAGCGAGATCGTGGATGTAGAGCACATCTGCGTTCTCTGGGATTGCGCCAATCGGGCCGTTGAGTGGTGGCGCGCTACCATACGTCCAAGGATAGGCTATCAAGTAACCTTCGATGTCGCCGTGCGGGGCAATGAGCGTAAAGCAGGTTGTAGAACTAAGCCGCAACCGCTCTTCAAAACGTGCCGGTTCTTCGAAATGATCAGGGAAGGCGACGTCCGCCAAAGTCAGGACACCCTCAAGGTCCCCCAATGTCATGGGGCGCCACGTAGAAACGTCCATCACGTCCACTTTCCTCCAAACGAGCGGTTGCTGGTCAGGTGCGAGGCCCTTGCTTCAGTCGGAGACATCCAAAGCGCCCATGTCGAAGCCGACAACACCCAGAACAAACCTTAGCCGTTTGCGGCACGAACGCGTCCTAGGCAACCTGTCGCTGTCGCAAGCTTTCACCACGGTACGACAGAGCTTCGGCTATATGAATCTGCCCGACCTCCTCCACGCCGTCGAGATCCGCCAGCGTTCGCGCAACCTTCAACGTTCGATGAAAACCACGTGCGGAAAGGCCCAAGGTATCTGCGGCTTGTCGCAGAAGCGCCCGGCCCTCTCCGTCAGGCATAGCGGTCTTCTCCAGCAATTCTCCCGAACACTCGGCATTCGTTCGAATACGCGCGGCACCGTGAGCCCGAAAACGTTCGCGTTGGCGCTGACGGGCCGCATCCACACGAATCCGGACATCCGCACTGCCTTCCACAGGCCGCGGCAGGACGAGATCCGCCGCTGACACCGCAGGTACCTCGATCTGAAGGTCGATGCGATCCATCAACGGCCCGGATACGCGCGCCTGATAGTCACTCGCGCAACGCGGCCCTCGCTTGCACGACTGGCCGGGAGACCCGCCACCACAGCGGCAAGGATTCATCGCAGCAACAAGTTGAAAGCGCGAGGGGTAAACGACGCGATGATTGGCCCGTGCGATGACGGTTTCACCCGTCTCGATTGGCTGCCGCAGACTGTCCAGAACCTGAGGTGTAAATTCCGGCAGTTCATCCAGGAAGAGGACGCCGAGATGCGCCAGAGAAACCTCGCCCGGCTTCGGCCGCGATCCGCCACCGACCAACGCCGCCATGCTCGCGGAATGATGCGGCGCGCGAAACGGCCTCCGGCTCGCCAGCTTCCCGCCCATCAATTCTCCGGCAAGGGAATGCACCATCGAGACTTCTAGCATCTCTTCCACTTCGAGCGGCGGCAGAATGGACGGCAAGCGCGCAGCCAGCATCGACTTGCCGGAGCCCGGTGGCCCTACCATTAGGAGATTATGCCCGCCGGCCGCGGCGATTTCCAACGCACGCTTGGCGCTCTCCTGCCCTTTGATATCGCGCAGATCAGGCAACAACTCGTTGTTCGCCTCGACATTAGGCTTTGGCCGCGACAGGGTCTGAAGGCCTTTGAAGTGATTGACCAGTGAAAGCAGATGCGGTGGCGCCAGCAGCGTAAAATCCTCGCCTGCCCAGGCTGCCTCCGCCCCGCATCCCGCTGGACAGATCAACCCCTTACCCAGCGCATTCGCACCGATCGCAGCGGGCAGGCCGCCCGGCACATCACGGATAGATCCATCAAGCGCAAGCTCTCCGATTGCAGCAAAATCCGCTATCGCATCCGGCGCTATCGCGCCCATGGCCGCCATCAGTGCTAGGGCAATGGGCAAATCGAAGTGGCTGCCTTCCTTGGGCAGATCGGCGGGAGCCAGATTGATTGTGAGATGCTTGTAAGGAAGCCCCAACCCCACGGCATGCAAGGCATTGCGGACCCGCTCACGGCTTTCCGCAACCGCCTTGTCCGGCAATCCAACGATGGCAAATGCGGGGGCTCCGGGCGTGATCCGAACCTGCACCTCAACGGCACGCGCCTCGATCCCCACGAACGCCAACGTCGAAATCTGCGCGTACATCTGAGCCCCCGATCCGTGCACTCACGATCAAAGGAGCCTAACGCACCGCATACGCCATTTCAAGAACATAAGAGGAACAAAAAGTGGGTTTTCACTGCCCGATATTCACCCGCGCCTCGATCGCGTCCCAAATCTTCGCCGAGATGTCTGGGCCGCCCAACGCCTGAATGTGCCGGATACCCGTTGGCGACGTGACATTGATCTCAGTGAGATAAGGCCCGATCACATCGATGCCGGTGAACAACAACCCGCGCCGCTTCAGCTCCGGCCCGAGCCGCGCGCAGATCTCAAGGTCACGCTCTGTAAGGTCCACCGCCGCGGGCTTGCCGCCAACATGCAGGTTCGAGCGTGTCTCACCTTCCGCAGGAATACGGTTGACGACACCCGCCGGCTCACCATCCACCAAGATGATCCGTTTATCGCCGCCACTAACCTCCGGCCGGAACTCTTGCACCATGAAGGGCTCGCGAAAAACCGTCTGAAAGAGTTCAACGAGAGAACCGATGTTGGAGTCGTCCGGCTTCAACCGGAAAACAGAAGCCCCGCCGTTGCCGTACAGCGGCTTGACGATGATGTCCTTATACTGACGCCGAAACGCGAGAACATCGTCGAGCTGCCGCGTAATCATCGTCGGCGGCATGAGATCAAGGAAATCGAGAACGAAAATCTTCTCCGGTGCATTGCGTACATGCGCAGGATCGTTGACCACCAACGTCTGCGGATGGATACGCTCCAACAGATGCGTCGTCGTGATGTAGGCCATGTCGAATGGCGGATCCTGGCGCAACAGCACCACGTCTTGCCCGCGCAGATCCTCGGTGCGCGGATCTTCCAGGTGATAGTGCGCACCTGCCTTGTCTTGAACTTTGAGACTCGCACCGCGCGCTATGAGCTTATCGCCGTGCAGCGACAGGCTCTGTGGCGTATAATAAAAAAGTTCGTACCCGCGCCGTTGCGCCTCGATCAGGATCGCGAAAGTGGAATCGCCGGCAATATCGATCCGCTCAATCGGATCCATCTGGCAAGCAATTTTCAAGGACATCGGCGGCTTCCTCATTGAAGCAGGGAGGGAACGGGAAAATTCCCGGGGTATTTGCGCGCCACAAGAAGGGCACCAGCCACGGGCTTGTCAATCATCAGTATTTTCGTACTGACAGTTCACCGAAGCTCATGATCCGATAAACCATTCTGAATATGCAGCGGCCATCGCCACGGCACGAGAAACACCACGTCAAAACCTACATCGTGATTCTCAAACGATCGCCGTTTGCTGAGCCAGAGTTCTGCGGCTCGTCGCACCCGCTGTCGCTGCCGCAGCTGAATAGACGCTTGCGCAGCGCCCACGTTCCGCCGCTGTTTCACTTCAACGAATGCAAGACGACGTCCACGAACCGCGATGAGATCAATCTCCCCACCCGCTGTTCGCACACGGCGGCCCAGCACTCTGTATCCCTTGAACATCAGCCAAGTTGCGGCCACGCGCTCCGCCATCAAACCACTGAAATACCGACGTCGCCTTTGACGTTTCCAGCGCCTAGCCTCCGCGTCATCCGCCATCTTGCACTCGCTTCATAGCCAGTCCGAGATCATAGACGCGCGCCTTCGCCACCTTCAACTCACTGGCGATCAAACGCGCGGCATCACGCAAGCTAAGGTCTGCGAGAGCCGCCTTCAGCCGTTCCTCGATATCGGTATCCGCAATCTCTTCGGTAACCGGCGGCCCGACAAGAATGACGATTTCCCCTTTGACCGTCTCACCATCGTAAGCAACGGCAAGTTCGGACAGAGGCCCGCGCACGAAATCCTCATTGAGCTTGGTCAACTCCCGCGCGACGACTCCGGCACGTGGCCCGAGACAGGCACTGAGATCGGCAAGGCTTTCCGCAAGTCGCGTTGGCGCTTCAAAAAAGATCAATGTCGCCGGGACCTGCGCCAGGGCCTCAATCCGCCCCCGCCGCGCATCCTTCCGTGTCGGCAAAAACCCCGCAAACAAGAATGTATCCGTGGGGAGACCCGCTGCCGTTAAAGCCGTGAGCGGCGCAGACGCGCCCGGAATACTAATGACCGCATGCCCCTCGGCAATGACGTCACGCACGAGCTTGTAACCCGGATCTGAGATCAACGGCGTTCCCGCGTCGCTGATCAGCGCAACCCGGTCCCCGTGTGCGAGTGCCGCGAGAATATGCGGACGCTCTTTCTCGGCGTTGTGCTCATGATAGGACCGCAACGGCGCCTTGATCGCGAAGTGGCTAAGCAACGTACCACTGTGGCGCTTGTCCTCGGCATAAATGACATCGGCCTTCGCCAGTACGGCGAGCGCCCGCAAACTGATATCGGAAAGATTGCCGATCGGCGTCGCCACGAGGTAGAGCCCTGCCTCTGTAACCTTGGAGAAGGCCCGCTCCAGCTCAGTCACGACACGCGGCGCGACAAGGTCCAAACCGCCGTCGTGGCGAGTCGACTCACGGCCGGAAGTGCCTCTTTCGGGATTAACCTTCAAGCGCGTCACGTTGGAAAAACCTTCCTATGCTCAAGCGTACGGCTGTTTCCCAAGAGCATCATGTTCACCAAGTATTGGTTTCAACAGCGAATTGGGCAACGTGTAGCCAAATTTGCTGCATAGTGACAGGAAAGGACTTCCGACGCGTGCTATCACCGTCTATCCAGGGTTGCATTGGCGGCTGCGAGCGATTCGGGGCGCCAAACTGGGGCGCCCTTGGCCAATCCGGATTGCCGCGGTCCTTGGCCAAGCCTGCTACTCGCGGAGATCGAATACAATATGATGAAGGCCGTCGCAGCGAGCTTCATACAAAAAATCGGAGCACTATGGCTCCGAATCCGGCCCGCCGGCATACTATCAATTCTCGGTCTGAGCGCGCTCTCGCTGGGGCTAGCCGCGTGCGCGACGAATTTGGGCGGCCCCGGACTGACCACGCCCAATCAAGCGACCGAAGCCGCCGCGCTAGGCCCTTCCGGCAAAAGCCACCGTCCCGTTAAAATCGCCATGTTGCTCCCACTCGGCGGCTTCAGCCAATCCGCCGCCGTCGCCAAGAGCATGAAACAAGCAGGCGAAATGGCCCTGTTCGAGTTGGATAACCCAGCCATCCAGCTGATTGCAAAGGATGACAAAGGCACGCCCGAAGGTGCGCGCGCCGCAGCACAGCAAGCCATCGATGAAGGCGCCGAAATCATCCTCGGCCCATTATTCTCGAGCGCCGTAACCGGCGCTGCGTCGGTGGCACGCACAGCCAACGTGCCAATCATCGCATTCTCGAACGATCGCAAGGTCGCTGGAAACGGCGTCTACCTTCTGAGCTACCTTCCCGAGTCTGAAGTCGAGCGCATAGTTACCTACACAATCTCAAAGGGTAAGCGCCGTTTCGCCGCTCTCATCCCCAACGGAACCTATGGCGCAGCGATAGAAAATGCGTTTCGTAATACTGTGACGCGTTCGGGCGGAACCATCGTCGCACTGGAGCGCTACGAACCCGGCGCAAATCAGATGCTCGAACCCGCACGACGCGTATTCGATATCATCAAGCAGGCTGGGCAAATGGGCTCACCTGTCGAAGCGTTGTTCCTCCCCGGAGGGCAAGAAACCCTTCCGAGCCTAGGCCCGCAGATCGCCTATGCTGGCCTCGATACATCTCAGATCAAGATCATTGGAACAGGCGCGTGGGAGTTCCCCAACATCGGGCGAGATCAAGCGTTTGTTGGCGGATGGTACCCGAACCCCGACCCGCGCGGCTGGCGGGAGTTCTCAGAACGCTTTGCACGCAACTTTGGACAGGCGCCGCCACGGCTGGCGAGCCTCGCCTATGACGCGATGAGCTTGGCGATTACGCTATCGTCCAATCCGTCCGCCAACCGCTATTCTCCAGCTGCCATAACGCGGGCCTCTGGTTTCAACGGCGTCGACGGCATCGTCCGCTTTACGCCAGACGGATTGTCCTCGCGCGGGCTCGCAGTCCTCGAAGTTCAAAAGTTCGGCTCCTCCGTGGTCGATCCCGCGCCCGGCGGTCCCACAACACCGCTTACGACCGGAGGCCTTTCCCCTCAGCAGCAGAAAGAGTCGCCTTGGGCAATCCCAGGGACCGGCGCTTACTGACCATCCGACACCTAGTCTAGTTGCCTAACCCTCCGAGCTTAGCTAGGAAACAACAAAGCCGTATGCGTTCACCGCCACCGGATCAAACCTCCGGATCGAAGACCAACATCAACGGCTAAAACAAGGCGCGGTGCGCATGCTCGCAGTATTGGCCATCGTAGCCCCCGTGTTTGGGCTCATCATCCTAGGCTACCTCTCTGGCCGTTTGGCTTGGCTTTCCCCGGCGGCTGAAAAGGGGGTCGCCGAGTTTGCCTTTTCCTTGGCGATTCCCGCCCTCCTATTCAAAACCGTAGCGACAGCCGAGTTCGCCGATCTGTCCGTTGTCGGTGTGTGGGGAAGCTACTTTGGCACGGTAGGCATCATTTGGCTCCTCGCCGCTCTCACCACAACGCGCATCCTGCATCGCCCGGCGCAGGACGGCCCATCGATTGCCATATCATCAGCCTTCGGCAATCTGCTCATGCTCGGCCTGCCGCTTACGATGGCCACGTACGGGAATGCCGCGACCGCCACCATCGCCCTGATTTTATCCATCCACGCGCCAACACTCTGGCTGACGGCAACGCTTCACGCTGGACTGGTGGACCGCGAAGCGAACCAATCAGCCCGCGATCTCATTTCGAACCTCGTGAGGGATCTCAGCCGCAACCCCATTATCATAGCCATTGCTCTCGGCGCGTTGTGGCGCGTAACCACCCTCACACTGCCTGCGCCTATTCTCACGATGTTGACCTTGCTTGCGCAATCAGGCGTCGCCGCAGCACTGATCGCACTCGGCCTGTCTCTCGTGAAAGCCGAAATCAAAGGCCAAGCGCCGACCCTGTCATCGATTGTGCTGCTGAAGCTGATCGCCATGCCGACGATCGCTTACCTGCTGGCGTCTCAGGTATTCCAGTTGAGCCCCGTTTCGCAGGGTGTCATCACGATCTTTGCGTCCGTACCGACGGGCGCCAACGCGTTTCTGTTCGCCTCCAAAAGCGGCCGGGCCATCAACTCAGCCTCGGGCGCAATCGCATTGGGCACAGTCCTGTCGGCCGTAACGATCTCGATCTTGCTGGCTATAATTCAGCACTAACGCGGGAACACACCCGCCGCATCCAAGACGGATGCCGTGTGTGCAAGTTTGCGGATGGCCGTCCTCAGACGTTCCTGCGCGTCTGTATCGTTCAGACTGCCGTCTTCCGCGAAAGCGGTATTTGCGCGCGGCAACATGAACTGATCCGGCAGCACAAGAGCGCCAAGCCCCAACTCTAGCACCGGGCGCACGCTATGAAGGCCACGTAGTCCACCCGTACCGCCCGATGATGCGGACACCAGTAGAAACACGCGTGTCTTAAAGACCTTCGCCGTCCCATCATTCTCTCGGATGCGGCTCACCCAATCCAAGGTGTTCTTCAACAGCGGCGTGATGGAGGAATTATACTCGGGGCACGCGATCATAATTCCGTTGTGCTGCTCAAACAGCTTCTTAAGCCGCTTGGCATTTTCCGGTTGCCCGGAGTCCAGTTCGAGATCACCGTTGTAGAGTGGCATATCGTAGTCGGCGAGATCGACGAACGTTGCGTCGATGCCATCCGACGAAGCGATCGTCGCGCCGAGACGAGCGAGCTTCTTGTTGAACGAAGCACTCCGTGTTGAGCCGGCGAAAAAAAGCAATTTCGCCTGATTGCCCATCAGCCCGCCTTACCGTCGAAGAACTCTTTCACGCGCGCAAAAAAGCCGTGGCTCTCTGGGCTCGTCTCATCGCCGCTTTGCGCTCTGAACTCTTCAAGCAGCTCACGCTGCCGGCGGGTCAAATTCTTTGGCGTTTCGACCTCAACCTGAATGTACATGTCGCCCATCACCTTGGAACGTAGGACGGACATCCCTTCTCCCTTAAGCCGGAACTGCTTACCGCTTTCCGTTCCTTCGGGGATTTTGACCCGCTTCTTGCTGCCAGCAACTGTTGGAACTTCGATTTGACCGCCAAGAGCCGCAGTCGTCATAGAGATGGGAACGCGACAGAAGATGTCCGCGCCGTCGCGCTGGAAAAAAGCATGCGGAGTGATGGAAAGGAAAATGTAGAGATCACCCGAAGGCCCGCCGCGCAATCCAGCTTCACCTTCTCCGGCTAGACGAATGCGCGTACCATCTTCAACGCCGGCTGGAATATTGACCGACAGCGTACGCTCCTTCGTGGTGCGTCCTGAGCCGCCGCAGCTCGTACACGGATCCTGAATAATCTCGCCACGTCCGTGGCACGACGGGCACGTCCGCTCAATCGTGAAAAAGCCTTGGCTGGCGCGCACTTTGCCGAGCCCTGCGCAGGTCGGGCACGCCACGGGTTTCGTATTCGGCTTGGCTCCTGTGCCGGAGCATGTTTCGCAAGCCACGCTCGTCGGCACGCGGATCTCAGCCGTCTTGCCCGTATAGGCTTCGCTAAGGCTAATCTCCATGTTGTAGCGAAGATCGGCACCGCGCTCACGGCCCGTACGGCTGCGAGGACCACCACCGCCCCGACGCCCTCCCATGAACTCTCCGAACAAATCGTCGAAGATGTCCGACATGGACGAAGCAAAATCCGGCCCAAAGCCACCGCCCGGACCACCCCGGCCACCCATGCTGCCATCGAAGGCTGCGTGTCCGAACTGATCGTAAGCAGCCCGTTTCTGTGGATCCTTCAGAACCTCATAGGCGGTGTTGATTTCCTTGAAACGAAGCTCGGCGTCTTCATCTGCGTTGGCATCAGGGTGATATTTCTTCGCCAGCTTGCGAAAAGCCGACTTGATTTCCTGATCCTGTGCTCCGCGCTGCACGCCCAAGATGTCGTAAAAGTCGCGCTTGCTCATTTCAGCGCGCGTCCTTCTTCGCTGCGAGCCAGACAATCATAGAAGATCTCCCATCCCACACGGTACGCGTCTCCGCGCATTGCACACCCCGCATGAACCTACGCCTATGACCGCAAGTGCTCCATGAAAATATCCTCACTGGCATAGCGGACCGGACCAATGCGGCTCATCCTCTACCACCAGTTCGCCCTGTGTGGCGAAAACCCCTTCCGGCAACTCGGATCCGGATAACGCGATCAATGTCCCCGTGCATAACCAACGGACACTGTCACTGATTCGCGGACCTAGCGCGCCGCCCCGTGACGTACTGGTGCGCGAAAGAGACTTTCGCGCACCAGTGGACTTGAGATTAAGCCGACTTCTTGTCGTCGTTGATCTCTTCGAAATCAGCATCAACGACGTCGTCGCGGCCTTCCGAGGAAGCCTGGGCACCTCCCTCAGCCCCATCACCGGCAGCAGGTCCGCCAGCCGCCGTATCACCGCCTTGGCCGGCGTAAACGGCTTCACCGATCTTCATCGACGCCTGCGTGAGAGCTGCCACAGCGGTAGTGATCGCTTCCACGTCGTCCTTACCCATCGCTTCCTTAGCGGACGCAATAGCAGCCTCGACCTCGCCCTTGACGGCATCGACCTTCGGATTGTCCTTGTTATCCTCCAGTGACTTCTCGACCTGGTGAATCAAGGCTTCAGCTTGGTTGCGGGTCTCAACAAGCTCGCGCCGCTTCTTGTCTTCAGCAGCGTGCGCCTCTGCGTCCTTCACCATCTGATCAATCTCGGTGTCGGACAGACCGCCAGACGCCTGGATGCGGATCGATTGCTCTTTGCTTGTCGCCTTATCCTTGGCGGACACGTGCACAATACCGTTCGCATCGATATCGAAGGTCACCTCGACCTGCGGCACACCACGAGGTGCGGGAGGAATACCGACGAGATCGAACTGACCGAGCAGCTTGTTGTCGGCGGCCATTTCGCGCTCGCCCTGAGATACGCGGATGGTAACCGCGCTCTGACCATCCTCTGCTGTCGAAAAGACCTGGCTCTTCTTCGTCGGAATGGTCGTATTGCGGTCGATGAGGCGCGTAAACACACCACCCAAGGTCTCGATACCGAGCGACAATGGCGTAACGTCAAGCAACAGGACGTCCTTGACGTCGCCCTTGAGAACACCGGCCTGAATAGCGGCACCGACAGCCACAACCTCGTCTGGGTTGACACCCTTGTGCGGCTCTTTGCCGAACAGCTCTTTAACGACCTGCTGCACGCGCGGCATACGGGTCATACCGCCAACGAGAACCACCTCATTGATGTCAGCCGCTTTGAGCCCTGCGTCCTTCAAAGCCGCTTCGCACGGCCCCTTGGTACGCGAAATCAGATCGTCGACGAGGCTTTCGAGCTTGGCGCGCGTCAGCTTCATCGTCAGGTGCTTCGGTCCGGACTGGTCGGCCGTGATGAACGGCAAGTTGACCTCGGTCTGGGACGAGGACGACAGCTCGATCTTTGCCTTTTCCGCAGCTTCCTTCAAACGCTGCAGAGCCAGCTTGTCACCACGAAGATCGATGCCGCTCTCTTTCTTGAACTCATCGGCGAAATAGCTAACGAGCTTCATGTCGAAGTCTTCACCACCGAGGAAGGTGTCGCCGTTGGTGGACTTGACCTCGAAAACACCGTCACCGATTTCCAGGATCGAAATATCGAACGTACCACCGCCGAGGTCGTAGACCGCGATCGTGCTGGAATCGTTTGTCTTCTCAAGACCATAAGCGAGCGCTGCCGCCGTCGGTTCGTTGATGATGCGCAGAACTTCAAGGCCTGCGATCTTACCCGCATCCTTGGTTGCCTGACGTTGCGCATCGTTGAAGTAAGCCGGAACGGTAATAACCGCCTGCTCCACCTTCTCGCCAAGCTTCGCTTCGGCGGTCTCCTTCATTTTCTGAAGGATGAATGCGGAAACCTGTTGCGGGGAATATTTCTGACCGTTGGCCTCAACCCAGGCATCGCCATTTGGGCCTTCAACGATCTTGTAGGGAACAAGCTTCTTGTCCTTCTCGACAAGCGGATCATCGTAACGACGACCTACAAGGCGCTTGATCGCAAAGAACGTATTCAGTGGATTCGTTACGGCTTGGCGCTTGGCTGGCAGACCCACGAGCTTTTCACCATCGTCAGTAAACGCGACGATGGACGGCGTCGTGTTGGCGCCTTCCGCATTATCCAAAACTCTCGGCTTTCCGCCTTCCATGACGGCGACGCACGAGTTGGTCGTACCGAGATCAATGCCGATGACTTTAGCCATAGTCTAATTTCCTTCTTAATTCGGCAGACCGTTAAGGCCCAGAGACTGGCGCCTTTGCTGTCCAGCACTGGGGCTTGGGTGCTGATTGCCCAAACCACCGTGCGGTCGGACACGGTCCCCTGGAGTTCACGGATCAGCTTGGCGTTATATAAGCAGGGCTTTTCCGGGTGCAACTGTGCGCGCTAACGCGAACGTGATCCGGAAGTGAAATATTTCCCCTCCCAAGCCTCAACTTGGCGGGGTCGTGTCGCAGGTAGGTCCCATGCTCAGAGGTTTCCGTCATATTCGCGGCTATTTCAAGGACCCTCAGCAACTCGAACTTCTCGAGGAAATCCGCCGAATCATCGCCCAGGCCCCGCTTTTCAGCCCCGCTATGCCGAGAACCGGCAAACCATTTTCCGTACAAATGACCAACGCAGGCGCCTTGGGCTGGGTCTCTGACATTTCAGGCTACCGGTATCAGGACCGACATCCCGAGACGGCCGAGCCATGGCCGCCCTTACCCGCGACACTGCGCGCGTTATGGCGAGACGTGGCCGATTGGCCAGGTGATCCTGAAGCTTGTCTGATTAACTACTACGGTCAGGGAACCCGTATGGGCAGTCATGTCGATCGTGATGAGAGCGATTTTTCTGCCCCCGTCGTATCCGTCTCCCTCGGTGATGACGCAATTTTCCACGTCGGAGGACTTCGTAGGTCGGATCCCAAAACGCGCATTGTCTTAAGTTCCGGAGACGTGGCGGTCCTCGGTGGTTCGGCCCGCAAGGCTTACCACGGGATCGACAGGATCATCCCGGGATCGTCCGATCTGCTGACGGAGGGCGGCCGCTTCAATCTGACCCTGCGCCGCGTCACCACATATCAAAATCCCGTGCCCGATCTTGACCGAACCCGCGGGACTTAAGAAAAACTATCTGTCGTCCCACTACGTAATGATGCCGCCTTTAGTTGTATGGTAGGTGGTAGTTCCGACCGTCAGGCGGGCTCTACCCGGAGACAATATGCTGCGCCAAATCCGTGATTTCCTGGGCATCATCGGCCTAGCAATCGGCTTTGCTTTCCTCTTTCAGGCGACCGCTTTCGCAACATACTTCATTCCGTCTGAAAGCATGCTGCCGACGTTGCAGGTCGGCGATCGGCTGACCGTCTCCAAATACGCATACGGTTGGAGCAGATACTCGCTGCCCTATGACTTGAAGCTTCCCGTAAGCCTCACCGGCCGGATCTTTGGCCACCAGCCCAAGCATGGTGACATCGTCGTATTTATGCACCCGACGTCAGGTGAACGCATGATTAAGCGTCTTGTGGGATTACCCGGCGACCGCATCGCGATGGTGAATGGCGAACTGGTGCTGAATGGCCAGCCCGTGCCGCGCCGCCACCTGAGGACCTACCGTTATCGCGAATACGAAGGGCGCATCGTTGAGGTCGATGAGTTCGAGGAAACCCTCATTCCTGGAGATAGCCACAAGGTTCTACAGCGGACCCGTTATATGCCCGGCCGAAATATGGCTGAGGTCACCGTACCGCCGGACCACTATTTTATGCTGGGTGACAACCGCGACAACTCTTCGGACAGCCGATTCCCGCAGATGGGTATGGTGCCAGCTGAAAATCTCATCGGTCGAGCAGAAGTTATCCTCTACAGCTTCTATTCGTGCACTGAGGAAAGCGGAGTCACATGCGCCGATCGCCGTTTTGTCACCCTGCTCGAATAGGGGGCGGGCTCGAAGCCAAAAAAGAGCGCTGACGCAACTACGCCAGCGCTCCTGAATTATAGCCCAACTCAAGTTTAGTGATCAGCGATCCGGCTCATCCTCATCCGATGGGCTTGCCTCATTCGCAGGCCCTTCCGGCTGATCGGACGTCCCGGATCTCTGCGTCGCCTCGACCGATGCGGGCGCAGCTTTGGGACCACCTTTCGCAACCACAACCATGGCCGGACGCAAAACGCGGTCACCAATCATGTAGCCCTGCTGGAAAACCTGCAGAACCGTACCAGCAGGCACAGAAGTATCCTCCTGCTCCATCATCGCCTGGTGCTTGTGAGGATCAAACGGCTCGCCCTTCGGGTCGACTCGGACCACACCATGTTTTTCCAGAACATTCAGGAACTCGCGCTCCGTCATGGTTACGCCATCGAGCAAGCTTTTCAGCACCGGATTGTCCGACAGCGCCTCCTCAGGAACAGACAAAATGGCCCGCTCGAAGTTATCCGCGACCGCTACAGTGTCGCGCGCAAACTTTGCGATGGCGTATTTCGACGTCTCCTCGCGCTCACGCTCCAGACGCTTGTGTAGGTTCTGAATTTCGGCATGCGCACGAACCAGCCGGTCCGTGAGATCCGCCTTCTGCGCGTTTAGTTCATCGAGTTTCGTAGCGAGAGCACTAACGTCTTCCAGCGGTGCGCCTTCTTTTCCTGGAGCAGACTGCGCACCCTCTGCCATCTCCTCCGCAGCCGTTGATACGTCCGGCGACCTGCCGTTAGTCGCGCCGTTATCGGTTTGACTAGGCTTTTTCGTTTCTTCGGCCATCTTCTCTCCACTTAGCAAGTGCCGCAATCAGCGGTCCGCGCCGCAAGACTCTGCGTCGCGCTACCACTGTGCGTTTCCAACGCTTTCGATATCAGGGCGTTCGCCGCCAGATCAAGTGAGCAAGCGGCTAACCAGCTTTGCCGTGTAGTCCACCATAGGAATGATACGGGCATAGTTAAGCCGGGTGGGGCCAATTATCCCAATAACACCGACAATTCTGCGCTGTTCATCGTGAAATGGCGCCACCACCAGCGACGAACCGGACAAGGAGAACAGCTTATTCTCCGAGCCTATGAAAATCTTCACCCCTTCCGCCGTCTCTGCGAGCCCAAGGAGTTGCAGCAGCTCACGTTTCGCCTCCAAGTCATCGAACAACTGACGGATACGCTCAAGGTCCTCCTCCGCAGAAACATCTTTCAAAAGGTTGGACTGGCCGCGCACAATAAGGCTCTGGCGGTCGTCATGGGCTCCAGACCACTCCGCAAGCCCCGCCTTGATGACCCGTTGCGTCAGTTTGTCCAACTGCGCGCGCGCCGTCGTTAACTCGTGCTCGATCAGCAATTGCGCCTCCGAAATGGTCTTTCCCATGACGTGCGCATTCAAATAGTTCGCTGCTTCGCTAAGAGCCGAGGAAGGCAAGCCCGGCGGCAGTTCGATAATCCGATTTTCGACGCGGCCGCCCTCATCCACAAGGATGACAAGCGCTTTGCGCGGATCCAACGGAACAAACTCGATGTGCTTAAGCCGGATCGTCTGCTTGTCGGCAAGAACAACGCCAGCGCAATGCGACAAGCCCGAAATCATCTCGCTGGCTTCGTGCAGCACCTGATCGAAGTTGCCTTGGTGGCGAATGCTGAGCTGACCTTCAATGGCACGCCGCTCCTCGGCATTGAGGTCCCCAACCTCCAGCAAACCATCAACGAAAAGCCGCAAACCGGATTGCGTCGGCAGCCGACCTGCCGAAGTGTGCGGCGATACGATGAGGCCTAAATGTTCGAGGTCCGACATGACGTTGCGGATCGATGCCGGCGACAACGTCATCGGAAGCACACGTGACAGGTTGCGCGAGCCTACCGGCTCTCCGGTCGACAAATAAGTTTCAACAATTTGACGAAGGACGGTACGCGATCGTTCATTCAACTCCGCGATTTCAGTAATCCGCTGCATTGCTCGTGCCTGGCTCAAGGGGGCATTGGGGCCAAAAATGTAAGGACTATTCTCGCCCCGCCGGAAAAGTCCGCCCGCCCGATAAGTATTGGTAAACCAACGGCTCTTCGTCAAATGTCCTCGCAAACATCTCAGACGATACCATTTCCGAGCCTATTTCATATTGAACACACCGCGCCCCTCTTCTAGGGTCCGGCGCGGATCGGCCGTTCCAGGAGTGTCCTGGCACGCTCCACCGAAATATCCCGCAGTCCCTAAAACAAACAGGCCGAGCTTCTTCATGCGCCCATCAAAACGCCAGCCCGACGAGCTACGACGCGTCTCCATCGAACGCGCCGTTTCCCTGCATGCCGAAGGCTCCTGCCTGATCAAGTTCGGCAACACCCATGTCCTCTGCACGGCATCTCTGGAGGAACGTGTTCCCCCCTGGCTCAAGGGCCAGCAGCGCGGCTGGATCACCGCCGAATACTCGATGTTGCCTCGTGCCACGCACGAACGCACGCGCCGTGAAGTCACGAAAGGCTATCCATCTGGCCGCACACAGGAAATACAGCGCTTAATCGGTCGCGCCCTGCGCGCTGTCGTCGATCTGCCACGTCTTGGCGAGCGTCAGATTACTGTCGATTGCGACGTTATCCAGGCCGACGGCGGCACCCGCACGGCAGCTATCACCGGCGCATGGGTTGCTCTTTACGAGTGCATCCAGTGGATGAAACTGCGCGACATGGTCAAAGACGATGTTCTGCGCGACCAGGTCGCAGCCGTCTCGTGTGGCATATACGGTACGACACCGGTCCTCGACCTCGATTACGCGGAAGACTCGAATGCGGAGGCCGACGCCAACTTCGTCATGACGGGCGCGGGTGGTATCGTTGAGGTGCAGGGTACCGCCGAAACAGTCCCGTTCAGCCAGGAAAGCTTCGACGAGCTTATGGCTCTTGCCAGAAAGGGCATCGGCGAACTCCTGCAATTGCAAAAGCTCACCGTTAGCTGATGGCTTAAGTGTCCTTGACCGAGCAGAACCAAACACATTCATCTATCGACGGCGTTCTCGAAACCGTTCTTTACGCCGACGACCTCGACCGGGCGGAAGCCTTCTATTCCGGCCTCCTTGGCCTCAAACTTCAAGCCAAGGAGGAAGGGCGTCACTTGTTTTATCGCTGCGGCAACCAGATGCTGTTGGTGTTTAACCCCACTGTAACGGCGAACCCAGCGCCCGACGCCCATATACCGGTTCCACCGCACGGCGCGCATGGTCCCGGTCACATCTGTTTCCCCGCCAGCCGCGACACTCTTATGGCGTGGAAAGAGAAGCTGAAAGCAAACGGCGTAGAGATCGAAACGGAATTCGAATGGCCGCAGGGAGGCCATTCCATCTACTTCCGCGATCCTGCAGGCAACTGTTTGGAATTCGCCGAGCCTAGGATCTGGGGACTGAAATGAACCATAAGCTGGAACCCGGCACCAAGCTCGTTGTGGCCAGTCACAACCCCGGCAAGGTCTGGGAGATCAAACAGTTGATCATTCCTTATGGCCTAGACGCCATATCCGCCGCCGATTTGAACCTGGAAGAGCCAGAAGAAACAGAAACCACCTTCGTTGGGAATGCCGAACTCAAGGCGCGCCATGCCGCGCGCGCCGCCAATCTTCCCGCGCTCGCAGATGACTCCGGCCTCGAAGTTGAAGCCCTCGACGGCGCTCCTGGCATCTATTCGGCCCGCTGGGCAGGCCCATCAAAAGACTTCGGCGCAGCCATGAAGCGGCTTGCCGATGAGATCTCGGCCCGCACGGGATGGAGCTCACCCCCTCGGGCCAACTTTACTTGCGCACTCAGCCTGGTCTGGCCAGACGGCACAGCTCAGAATTTTGAGGGAAAGGTTTTTGGCCACTTGGTCTGGCCCGCTCGCGGCGGAAACGGCTTTGGCTATGATCCAATGTTTGTCGCCGACGGTAAGGAACAGACCTTCGGCGAAATGGAGCCGGCCCAGAAATACGCGATCTCCCATCGCACCCGCGCCTTCTCTCTTTTCAAGGAAGCTTGCCTCGAAGGCATTCCATTAGCGCCGCCATCGAAAGCGACGGGCCGCGATTTGGAAGGCTTTGCAGCCGCAGCCCGCAATCTCTCAACGCGCGACGAACTCGTGACCTTTATTGCCAACCTGCGCAAAGATCACGAAACCCACGGAGCAACCTGGGGCACACACACCCTCACCGAGTTTCTGACGGCACTTGAGAAGAGCGTCAGTGCACTCGATAGCGAGGAGGAGGAACCGCGTTGGCGGTATCTAGCCAAAGCCCTGTTCGCAGCAAGCCGCTGATGCCATCCCCAGCGACCCCCGAAGCTTTGACCGTATCGGACAGCTCGGAGCCCGGCTTTGCCGTATACGTTCATTGGCCGTTTTGCGCTCAGAAGTGCCCTTACTGCGACTTCAACAGCCACGTCCGCTCCGACGGCTGGGACGAAAAGCGCTTTCTCGCAGCGTATCTTCGCGAACTTGATCACACCGCCGCACAAATTGGCTCTCGCAGCGTTGCCAGCGTCTTCTTCGGTGGCGGCACACCATCCTTGATGCAGCCCCAGACACTTGGGGCCATCATCGAACATATCGATCACGTGTGGGGCTTGGCGTCCGGCGCCGAAATCACTCTCGAGGCCAATCCCGGATCGGTAGATGCAGGACGCTTTTCTGGGTACCGCTCTGCAGGCGCCAATCGCGTATCTCTCGGCTTTCAGTCCTTACGTGATCCCGACCTGAAAAGGTTGGGCCGCATCCACACGTCAAGGGAAGCCCTTGCGGCGCTCGACATCGCGCGCGCGAATTTTGAACGCATCTCGTTCGATCTGATTTACGCACGGCCTCAGCAAACCTGCGATGACTGGCGAACCGAACTCAGCGAAGCGTTGGCCCTAGGGCCAACGCACCTGTCGCTCTATCAACTGACCATCGAACCCGGCACCGCTTACGAGAAACTCTATAACGCAGGCAAACTCTCTGTTCCGCCCGCCGAAGCCGCATCCGATCTGTTCGAACTGACCCAGGAATTGACCGAAGCCGCTGGTCTGGCCGCATACGAAACGTCCAACCATGCGAACCCTGGAGAAGAGAGCCGTCACAACCTCGTTTACTGGCGATATGGCGAATATGCCGGCATTGGCCCCGGAGCGCATGGCCGCGTTCTCTCGAACGGCGAGCGATTGGCTACGGCCACGGAACGTCATCCCGAAACCTGGTTGGCTCAGGTCGAAGCCAGCAACCACGGCGTGATCACACAAGAATCAATTAGCGATGCAGAAGCCGCAGACGAAATGCTGATGATGGGATTGCGCCTCACCGAAGGCTTGGATCTCGCGCGGCTTGCGCGCATTTGCGGTGTAAGGCCAAACCCCGAAACGTTACGGCAACTCATTGGGCTCGGAGTGATCGAACGCGACGAAAACGCAGGTCGCGTACGAGCCGTGGGCCGTGGACGCTTTATTCTGAATGAAATAGTTCTACATCTGTCGCGAAGCTTCGTTCCCGTGCGGTTTCCTTGAGAGCCGTCCCACCCTCACAACCGCGTTTGATCTTTCCAGTTTATCCTCAACTCACCGGCATCCATGCTCAAAAGCCTTTACGACTGGACCATGCGGTCCGCCTCGCACAAGCGCGCTCCCGAAGCGTTGTTCGCGGTATCCTTCATCGAAAGCTCGTTCTTTCCCATACCGCCGGATGTCATGCTCATACCGATGGTGTTGGCCGAACGCGCGAAGGCTTGGTGGTTTGCAGCAATCGCAACGATGGGGTCAGTCCTAGGCGGCCTTTTCGGATATCTGATCGGCTACGCGCTATTCGATACAGTCGGCAAACCTCTCCTCGAGTTTTATGGGGCGCTCGACAAATTCGAGACGTTCGCAAGTCAGTACAATGAATACGGCGCGTGGATCGTCTTCGCCTTCGGCGTAACGCCCTTCCCGTACAAGGTAATCACCATCGCCAGCGGCGCCACCGCATTGAATATTGGCGTATTTCTGCTTGCGAGCATTGCCTCCCGCGGATTGCGCTTCTTTGTAGTTGCAGCGCTACTTTATTGGCTGGGGCCAACGGTTCGCGACTTCATCGAAAAGCGACTCGGTCTCGTTTTCACTGTGTTTGTGGTTTGCCTTATCGGTGGCTTCGTAGCGATCCGATATTTGATCTAACGAAAGCGTGCGCGGGAGCAGCATCATGCGTGTCGAACAGCCAAACGTGGTCAAGTCGCCAGCTTACTTCCTCGGTAGCCTCGTGCTGTTCGGCGCCACAGCGATCATCCTCACCGCATTGGCATTTGAGCACATCGGCGGATACGCCCCCTGTCCGCTTTGCCTACAGCAGCGCTACGCTTACTACGCGGGTATTCCGCTGGCATTCTTCGCCTTGGTAGCCATCAGCGCAGACCTGCGCCGACTAGCTGCAATTCTCTTTCTCGTGATCGCTATCGCGTTCCTCATCAACACGGGTCTTGGTGTCTACCAGTCGGGGGCCGAATGGGGGTGGTGGCCCGGCCCCGACAGCTGTTCTGGTGGCTCCGGCGTTGTCACGAACGCAAAGGACTTGCTGTCCAGCCTCGAGACGACCTCAGTCATACGTTGCGACGAAGCTTCTTGGCGTTTTGCCCAGCTTTCGTTCGCCGGATGGAACGCCGTGCTGTCACTGATTCTCTTCACTTTGGCACTTAAAGCAGCCTTCGCCAGCGTTTATAAAAAATAATAATATCATAAACTTAAGTTAGATAAATCCGCAGCCCCCTCGTCTATTGCAACACGTCGCAACGCACGACCGTGGCCCGTTCATCACTTGTCTAGCGAAATAACATCGCTCAGCCAGATTGTGGTCTTTTTGTCGCCGGAATAGCACGATTAATTCTCCCTCATTCGCGGAACACAAAGCGAACTGTTGGTGAGTTTGGAGGCGCGGCGATGTCAGTATTTGTTCCAGCCGCGCAGTCGAAATCGGCCCGACGAATTTGGTCATTAAGTCGCGCGTATCAGCACTTGGCTAACTCGCCGTCCGCGTCCTCACCCAGCTCCGTTCCGCAGCTCAGTGTTCTGCGTAAACCGTCCCCAGTAAGCGTTGCGTATGCGTCGAGTTCTGTTGCGTTGAGTTCGTGTTTGTTGCGTCCCGTTGCGTATGAGTCGAACCACCCTTTGAAGAGCACGTTATCCACCGTGTTCTTGCAATTGAGACGAACTGCTCGGCGAAACAAGTGTTTGCGTAATACCGAGCGGTTCGTCCCCATAAAGAACATTATGAGCCGCAGCTCCGAACTCGACTGACCCTCGCCGGGTTCGGTGACAGTGGCCCACCTTGTAAGCGTTGCGTTTGAGTTGTTGCGTTTTCAGTAACCGGTCGCTGGCCGCGTTTCATAGCCAGCCCCACCCGCGTAGCGTTTAGTCCACATCAGTTCAGCGTGAAGTAGAGGCGTATCGTGACAGAAAACAGTGAGACGTGGCGTCAGATCGGCACTTTGCTGAGTAGCGTAATCGGGGCTCACGTCCCCCCGTCCGATGTCCTGAAGCCAAGGGACCCGCGTACGGACGATGAGTGAAGCGTTGGCGTAACTCGTTCAATGACGGCGCGCATACGGCGCGTCGCTTTGAACACGGCATACGAGGAATTCGAGGTGAGACCGCCCTCTGCAGATCACCTCAATCGGAATGGCAGATACGGCAAAT
Organism: Filomicrobium sp.; assembly: GCF_025698805.1. NCBI lineage: Bacteria > Pseudomonadati > Pseudomonadota > Alphaproteobacteria > Hyphomicrobiales > Hyphomicrobiaceae > Filomicrobium > Filomicrobium sp. Next base: position 237,035 of record NZ_JAILWT010000005.1, on the reverse strand, counting down.
GTCTGAGACTTCATCTCGCAAACGGTATCGCGTTTCAAGGTTCAGCGTAGTGATACTGCTGACACGTGTCGTATCTGCCGACCTCGTTCGTTTCAATTGCACCAGGCTCGCATAAGAGCCAGCAAACGCGTAACCGCTGGAGGCAGCACATGTCCCATGAACACATCAACCCGCTACAGTGGCATCAAGCGATCGGCTATGCCCGGCAATCCTGCGCGCGCATCTTCCGCGATGGCGGAACGCCCGCGGACGCACTCGCAGCTTTCGGGATCACTAAGCCGGCCGGCGAGCAGTTCAGCGATTGGAGTAAAGTCGTTGAGGTGATCGCCGAGGAACTCTGCGCGCATCAGCCCTCCCGACGCGCAGCCTGAGGCCGGATCACCCCCAAACTGTGTCGACGAAAGCGATTAAGGCTCGAGTTCGGAATCCCAATAAAGGTAATCGAGCCAGCTTTCGTGCAGGTAATTGGGCGGAAAACGCCGCCCATTGCGGTGAAGCTCGAAAACCGTCGGCCGATAAGGCTCCTGCATAGGCAGCATGCCTACGTCTTCCGGCAATTCGCTGCCTTTGGCGAGATTGCAAGGAGCACATGCGGTCACGACATTATCCCAGCGCGTGAGACCGCCAAGCGCCCGCGGAATCAGATGGTCGAAGGTCAGATCATCTCGCGCGCCGCAATACTGGCAAGAAAACCGGTCGCGCAGGAAAACGTTAAAACGCGTGAAAGCAGGGTAAAGCGCCGGCTTAACGTACGTCTTCAACGAGACGACGCTCGGCAGCCGCATCTTGAAAGAGGGGCTGGAGACATACCGGTCATATTCTGAGACAATATTGACCCGGTCCAGGAAAACGGCCTTCACGGCCTCCTGCCAACTCCAGAGCGACAAAGGATAGTAGCTCAGGGGCCGGAAGTCGGCATTGAGAACCAGGGCCGGACTGGCGTCCGGTATGCACGCTTCAGCGGTCACGATCCTGTTTCCTGACGGTTACCCGACGAGAATCGGTATCGCACCCCGATCCGGACGAAGGAATACTAAACCTGCATGTCAGCTCTGTGAAGCCGTCACAAACACCCAACCCACCGGCAAATGCCGGCCTCGATGAAACGCTTAGATAGTATTCCGCACAAACTCTTCTATCAGCAGGCGAGCCACTTTAGCGAATCATCCCGGCGTTGCAGATGAAATCTTCTTCATCATTCCGTAGTGTGCCCACAGAAGGCGCGCGGCCACACCGCGCCAGGGGCGCCATCGCTCACTGATGTCCTGAAGTTGAGCCGCGTTAGGACGCGCCTCCAACCCCATCACCAAGCGCACCCCCTCCTGCAGAGCCAGGTCGCCGGCAGCAAACCCATCCCGCCGTCCGAGGCAAAACATGATGTAGATGTCAGCCGACCAGGGACCAAAGCCACGCAGGCCGGTCAGTGCTTTGTGGATATCTTGATCTTGAGCGCCATCAAGCGCAGCCACATCGAACGTCCCATCGAGCACCGCTGTCGCTAACGACCGAATCGTTGCGATTTTCGAACGCGACAGACCAAAGCTGCGCAGTGCGTCGTCATCTAGTCTCATAATCTGCGCAGGATCGAACGGGACAACGCCAGCCTCGACCCGCGACCAGATCGCCGCCGCACTTGAAATAGAGAGCTGCTGGCCGACAACTATACGCACGAGTCCCGTAAAACCGCCGGGGCGACGCCTTAATGGCGGGGTACCAACCACATCATGCACACGCCGCATATGCGGGCACTTACGCCTGAGAGCACGAACGCCTTTGGCAATATCTTCTTCAGTCTCGATGACACCGCGTTCAACTACCTTGCCCAAAACCGCACCTCGACCCGATTCCCAACGCCGCTTAAGTTTCTGTAGTTTGACGCCGACGCATTACATCACAGGCAAATGTCCGAACTTCCCGTTCTCCGCTTCGCCCCCAGCCCAAATGGCTACTTGCATTTAGGTCACGCGCTGTCCGCACGCGTTGGACGCCAGCTAGCGCAAAAGCTTCGCGGAAAGTTCTTAGTTCGTATTGAGGACATCGACCAGGGGCGCACACGCGAAGCTTTCGTGTCGGCGATCTTCGAGGACCTCGAATGGTTGGGTTTAACTTGGGACCCAAGGATACTTCGCCAATCACAGGAAACTCCGATCTACCGGCGCGCAGCCGCACACCTACATAAACTCAACCTTCTCTATCCTTGCTTCGCAACTCGCTCCGAGATCGCGATCACGGCAACCGCCGGAGGGCGCGACCCACAACGCGATCCCGACGGCGCCATCGTTTATCCCGGCCTGCACCGCGGCATGCAACAACAAGAGGTAGAGCGCCGCATTACAGCCGGTGAACAGCCCGCCATGCGCATCCGCATGGATGCCGCCATGGAGCTGGCAACGAAGCGTCTGGGAGGGCGCCCGCTAACCTTCCGAGAACTCCATCCCAACGGTGAAATAGAAACGATTGAAGCCCAGCCGCATCGGTGGGGTGACGCCATCATCCAACGCAAGGATTTTCCAGCCAGCTATCACCTTGCCGTGGTGGTCGATGATGCCAGGCAGGGCATCACACATGTCACGCGCGGTCAGGACCTGTTCGCTGCAACCGACATTCACCGGCTCCTCCAAGTCCTCCTCGATCTCCCTGAACCGATCTATCACCATCATCGCCTCCTCGTGGACGCAAACGGAAATAAACTTTCTAAAAGTTCGGGCGCGCGAAGCTTGCGCGATCTGCGAAACACTGGCTGGACCCCAGCTCAAGTCCTTGAAGCCATCAACGACACTCATCAGAATTCACGCGATTTCCCAGTCAGCAGTCGTTAAATTAACCGTAGTCGCCATATCCAGCTTCAAACAGAACGGCTTGGCGAAGCCGCAAACCGCACCGCTGCCCAAAGGACTAACCCGCTTGAGAACACTCCGACCAACGGCCTCCCCAGCATTCGCGCTGACACTGCTGGCCGCACTAATACTTTCAAGCATCGGTGTGAGAGGTGAAGACGCCCCGCAACCGGACGAAAGCTCGCAAACATTTGCGAGTCGGCTGGTGGACGCCGCGCGTGCACAAATATCGGTGCCCACACTCTACGATCCGACCTACCGAAAAATTCCGTACCCTGCTGGCGATGTCCCCTGGTACATCGGCGTTTGTACCGACGTCATCGTACGCGCCTACCGCGAACTCGGAATCGATCTTCAGGAATTGGTACACACATCCAACGTTGGCTCTGGTGATCGCAACATCGACCACCGTCGTGTCAACGTCTTAGGTAAGTTCTTCGCACGCCGTGGCGTGTCACTCCCTATTACCAAAAACCCAAAAGACTATAGCGCCGGCGATCTCGTCACGTATTACGTGCCTGATGGCACCTTTTCAAAAACGCATATTGCCATAGTCTCAAACCGCGAGAACATAAATGGCGTTCCTCTCGTCATTCACAATCGCGGCTATGGCGTGCAGGAAGAAGACTGGCTTTTCGCGGACAAAATAACTGGACATTACAGGTTCCAAACAGAACCACACATGGAGAAACGAACCGAAGAGCAGTAATCCCAGAATCCAATCCCCCTGCAAAACGGCCTTGATTTCGAAAAATATCGAATTGCGCTTCCTTAAAAGTTGAAATGCGAAAGGCTTAGGCAAGGAATCAGTATAAGTATTTATTAACCAATAAAGCCAATCCTACCAAATCGTTGCGCCGGCATCCTCGTACCGCATTTCCACGCACACACGGAACCTATGCGCCATACATGCATTTTCCAATGCAGGGTTGCATCGGCTCCACCTGGAACTACCGATAGGGAAGTGCAATGGGGAATACATCCTCAAGATCCGTGACCGCGCCAGAGACATACGGCCTATCTGCCCAGATCGCAGAGGCCTTTACCGATGTTTTCGGTCAACTGCGCGCGATCGTCTCTTCCGCCCTCCCAACGCGCGCTAGTCCCTCAGACATTCGCCAACGCGCCCAAAGCCTATTGCAGGCCTGCGGGTGGAAGCGCGCACCTGATACTCCGAGGCTTCAGTTCGACGTTGCAAAGCCCCCCGCCATCGTAATGGACGAGAACGCAGCGACGGAAACCAACCCCTGGGTCGACTTCGATGAAGTCAGCTCAATGGCTACGCAACAGGCCTTGCGGCTTGAGGAGCTCCACACGAGCGCGACCAACTGCCTGGATGCCGCTGACTATGCTCTGCAGCGTCTGAAGCTTGAGCTATCCGCCGTGGCACCCAACCTCGTCGCCGGGCTAGATATGACCCCGCTCCCCTTGAATCGCGCAGCGGTAGCCCTGGCAGCCCCCCCGATACCTCACGGACGAGAACTTGCCACCGGCATCGCCGCCTGATCTGTCGACCACTCGTGAAACAAAAAAGACCCGCCGCGAAAAACGCAGACGGGCCTTTCTTGGAATGACAAGCGAAGCTTGAGTTACTCGGCAGCCGCTTCGCCGCCCTCAGCTGCTGCCTTTGCCGCCTCTTCAGCTTCAAGGCGCGCTTCTTCAGCTGCCTTCAGGCGCTCCTGTGCCTTCTTCTTCGGCTTTGCCTTATCCGGGTTGTTGCGTACGTCACGCTTCAAGAGCGAGGCCGCATCCAAGAAGCGTGCAACGCGATCCGTCGGCTGCGCACCAACGGACAGCCAGTACTTCACGCGATCCTCGTCGATCTTAACGCGCTCAGCCGAATCTTTCGGAAGCATTGGATTATAAGAACCGATCCGCTCAATATAACGGCCATCGCGAGGCGATGTCGTATTTGCGGCAACGATGAAATAATAAGGCCGCTTTTTCGCACCACCGCGGGCCAATCTCAATTTAACTGCCATCTAAGTCTTCCTTGCTTTGTCGTGTTCGTTGGTTTCGTTGATCTAACACCACAAGCACCAATCAGCCTGTGGCGTTACATTTCTCAGTTACTTCTTTCGCTTTTTGGAATTTCCCGAAGCCGCACCGCGGCCAAGTCCCGGGAAACCACCGCCGAGCCCAGGCAGCACTCCGCCCCCCAAACCGGGAAGACGTGGCACGCCTGTGCCCGGAACTCCTGGCAGCCCTCCACCTTTCGGCAGGGACTCCTTTAATTCCGACGGAAGCTGTTCAAGCGCCTTGGGATCGAGACGACCGAGTTCAGCCTGCATTGCCTGCATCTCTGCTTCGCTCGGTGATCCACCGCCACCCATGCCGCCAAGCATACGGCCCATCATGCCCTTCTTACCCATGGCCTTCATCATGTCAGCCATCTGCCGGTGCATCTTGATGAGCCGGTTGACGTCTTCCACCTTGGTGCCGGAACCAGCCGCGATACGCCGCTTGCGCTTACCGTCCAGAATCTTCGGATTGCGCCGTTCCTTAGGCGTCATGGACGTGATGATCGCGTGCTGACGCTTGATGATTTTGTCGTCAATATTTGCATCAGCGAGTTGCGACTTGATCTTGCCCATGCCGGGCAGCATGCCCATCAGGCCGCCCATACCCCCGAGCTTCTGCATCTGCTTGAGCTGGTCCGCGAGGTCTTCTAGGTCGAATGCGCCCTTGCGCATCTTCTGCGCGATCGATTTGGCTTTTTCCGCATCGATCGTCTGCGCCGCCTTTTCGACAAGACTGACGACGTCGCCCATACCCAGAATACGGCCGGCGACCCGCTCTGGATGAAAATCTTCCAGGGCGTCCCACTTTTCACCCACACCGAGCAGCTTGATGGGCTTACCTGTGACCGCGCGCATGGACAGTGCAGCACCGCCGCGGCCATCGCCATCCGCACGCGTAAGAACAATGCCCGAGATGCCGATGCGTCCGTCAAACGCTTTCGCGGTGTTAACAGCATCCTGCCCAGTGAGGCTATCAGCCACCAGCAGCACTTCGTGCGGCTGTGTCACGCTGCGAACCTCAGCGACTTCATCCATCAGCTCTTCGTCGACCGTGACGCGACCAGCCGTATCCAGAAGCACCGCGTCATACCCGCCGAGCCGTGCCGCCTCTAGCGCGCGCTTCGCAATCTGGAGCGGGGTTTGTCCGGCAACGATCGGCAGCGTATCGATCTCAGTCTGCTCGCCAAGAACCCGGAGTTGTTCCTGCGCCGCGGGGCGCCGCGTGTCGAGCGACGCCATCAACGCTTTCTTCTTGAAGCGCGTCTTCAGCCGGTAACCGATTTTAGCGGTGGTCGTCGTCTTACCCGACCCCTGCAGACCCACCATCAAAATAGCAACGGGAGGCGTTGCATTGAGATCGATCGGCTCGGCAGTCGAGCCAAGCATCGCCACGAGTTCGTCATGAACGATCTTGACGACCATCTGCCCCGGCGTCACCGACTTGACGACGTCCTGGCCGATGGCCTTAGCCTTAACCTTCTCCGTGAAGTCCTTGACCACATCAAGCGCAACGTCAGCTTCGAGCAACGCCCGGCGGACTTCACGCATGGCCTCCGAGACGTCGCTGTCGGTAAGAGACCCACGACGGGTCAGCTTATCGAGAACGCCGGATAATCGGTCAGAAAGACTTTGAAACATCAACGACCTGCAATCTCTTTTCGCGTGCTGCCGGCATGAAGCCTCAAGCGCCCGCAATCTTCATTTGCTGCCAATCGCGCATCACATGCTCCCGATAGGCCGAGCGTTCCTGAAGGCGCTGGTACCAAGCCTCCACGTTGGGAGCTTCAACATGCTGGATCGGCATCGTGTAGTAACGGAACATAAGAGCCCCGACGACGATGTCCGCAAAACTCAACGCATCGCCAACGATAAAGCTCCTGCCCTCCAGATGGCGGTCCAGAATCGTGAACTGCTCCACCAGCCGCTCCGACGCCGCCGCGATAAGCGCATGATCGCGATTTTCAGCTGTCACCCTGATGTGCTGGTGAAAGCAATTCGTGATCAGATCGCTGTAAAGCGACGATAGAGACCAATCGCTCCATTGCCCGGCCAACGCACGATCTTCCAACTCGGCAGGCGCCAGAACACCATAGGCTTCCGCAAGATAGCGCACGATGGCATTTGACTCCCAAAGGACGAAATCGCCGTCCTGGATAACGGGAATCTTCTTGTTTGGGTTGAGTGCAAGGTATTCCGGCGTATCGGTTTTGCCGAACTCACCACCAACGTCGACGCGCTCATAGGACAGCCCGATTTCATCGGCTGCCCAAAGCACCTTCTGTACGTTGATGGACGTCACACGTCCCCAAATCCTCAACACCACTTGTGCCTCTCTTGCGTCCTGTCCAAACTATCGATCCACCGACTGGCCAAGCAAAAAAGCACCCGCGGGCGAAACTCGCCGGCGGATGTTGCCTCCTTTGCCTCCTGCGCCGATCAACCTGAAAGGGTAACTGCGCCTCGTGCCGAGGAGTGGCTCGATGTACGGGCCTACGTAGATAAGGCCGCGAACCTGTAGCAAACGACAATATTTGTCAATGGTTGGCAGACCGAACTGCCACCGACACCAAGCATAAACACGTGATTGGCCGATGTACGCCGAGAGGTTTAATCACATCCAATGGCTGAAATGCTTGAGCAAGATGAGTAAGAAGCCCCGTGACAAGCCTCCACCAATCTGCAGAGCACGGCTTCACAGCCGGCGCGGAAACCTATGTTAAAGGTCGGCCGGAATATCCCCGTCAGATAACCGAATGGTTAACAAATACGCTCGCCCTAGACGATGGAAGCCAAGCGGTCGACCTTGGCGCCGGCACGGGTAAATTCACGACCTTCCTGAAAAGAACAGGCGCTGAGGTCACCGCCGTAGAGCCCGTGGCAGCTATGCGTATCCAGTTGGCAATGCACCACCCGGGTATTCGCATCACGCCCGGTTCAGCCATGGCGATCCCATTGCCTGATGCATCGGCGGATGCGGTTGTTTGCGCACAAGCGTTCCATTGGTTCGCGAACGAACAGGCACTTAACGAGATACGGCGCGTACTTAAACCGGGCGGACGCCTGGGGCTGGTTTGGAACATCAGGGATGACAACGTCGCCTGGGTCGTGAACCTCATGCAGATTATCGCGCCTTACCAGGGGGCCACGCCGCAGTATGCAACGGGCCACTGGCGAAAATTGTTTCCGGCTAAAGGTTTCGGCCCATTGCAGGAAAAGCAGTTCCCACACAGCCACGCAGGCGCCCCTGACGATGTCATCGTTGCGCGAACACTATCGACAAGCTTCGTTGCCGCACTCCCGGCCTTCGAACGGAAAAAAATCGAAACGCGGGTTCGCGAGCTGATCGCCACAACGCCCGAACTTGCAAACTCAGAAACGGTAACCTTCCCCTATAAGACGTTCGCTTATTACTGCCTAAAAGACTTGCAGTGACAATTTCAGCAGCATCGCCATCTTTCCCGTGCACTTAAAGCCTAGCGTGAAGCCTCATAGTGGACATGGCTATATTTCAAGGTTATCCCGCTCAGGCCGGGGGGCAACAAAAACACGGGGGGCAATCGCCATAATGAGCCGAAATGCGCTCGCCATATCCGCAGCTCTGGCCGCATCCGTCGCTGCCGCGGCCTGCGGCGGCGCCACGTCACCCTTTTCAAAAGCCCCGTCCACCGATCTGGTATTCGTCAGTGCGGCTCAAACGTGGGATCTCAATAAGGACAATTCCGTCACATGTGACGAGTGGGTCCAATACACGACTGAGCTATTCCAGGCTGCAGACCAGGATGGCGACGGGATCGTGACAGCGGAAGAATATAAAAAGATCGTGTCGCAGGATCGCCTGTTCGATGTCGTCGGCATGCCCCACTTCGATGGCAACGGCGATGGTCGTTTGACGTTGCAGGAGTTCACAGGCGCCCGTAATCCAGCCTTCGAGATGCTCGATCGCGACAAGGACTGCAAGATCGCACCAACCGAAATGGTGCAGACACGGCAGATCCAGCAGATGAAGGACAAGGGCAGCGGCCAGCCCAACATGCCCGACGCCGGTCCCGGACGCTACTAAGGCGTCCGGAACGAACCATCGGGCAACCGGCTATTTGCTTTCCGGCGAGAGACGAAGGATCGCCCCGTCGCTCTCGTCAACGAGCAGATAGACCGCGCCGTCCGGCCCCTGTCGCACATCACGGATCCGGAGGCCTTCGTCCTTGAGAAGGATCTCCTGCCCGACGACCTGTCCATCTTTCATAACGAGCCGCGCGAGCTGAGCGCCCGCCAATCCACCAACGAGGAAATTCCCTTTCCACTGTGGAAAGAGGTCTCCGGTGTAAAGTTCGAGCCCCGATGTCGCGATCGACGGGTCCCAGTAATAAACGGGTTGCTCCATCCCGGCCTTTTCAGTCCCAATTCCGATTTTCGCACCCGAGTAGTCGCGCCCATACGTGATGACCGGCCAACCGTAGTTCTTACCCTTTTCAGGGTGGTTCAACTCGTCGCCACCGCGCGCACCGTGCTCCACGGTCCAGAGCTGGCCGGTTTCTACGTCGAGCACCGCCCCTTGAATATTGCGGTGTCCGATCGACCAGATCTCTGGCTTCCAGCCCTCAGGTTTTGGGTTGTCGTCTGGAATAGACCCATCGGCGTTGATGCGAATGACTTTGCCGACCGTTTCGTCGGGGTTCTGCGCAGGTTCGCCTTGGCCACGATCACCTGTCGTAATGAACAGAACGCCTTTCTTGTCGATCACAATCCGCGACCCGAAGTGCCGGGTCGTGCTGTAGGCGGGCTGCTGCTGAAAGATGACCTTCACATCGCTTAAACGGCCACCGTCGTCCGTGAGTTCAAGACGCGCCCGCGCGACTGCTGTTGCGGCCTTCCCACCATCGCGCGGTTCTGCGTAGGAAAGGAACAGCATGCCGTCATCAGCGAAATTGTGTGACAACCGCACATCGAGCAGACCGCCCTGTCCACGCGCGTAGACTTTCGGCACCTCCGAAACAGGCTTGGACAGCTGACCATCCTTCGAGACAATCCTCAGCCGCCCCGGACGCTCGGTGACCAACATGCGCCCATCGGGGAGGAATTGAAGGCCCCATGGATTTTCCAACCCTTCGACCACTGTCTCAACCGTCACAGACGTCGCCGGAACCTTCGGTGCATTGGTCTGCGCAGCTAACGCCCCCTCCGCGCTCACCAAAGCAAGAGCGCCCACGACGCCAGCCGCGACAAAAGAGAGATCGCTTTTACATTTAGTCACCCGTTCTTCCTCCTGATGATCATCTGTTTTGATTGGTCTGCCACAAGGGGAGTCTCACTTCGTACCCTTGCCTGAACATTCAAGGCTTTAGCCGGAGGGAACGGGTTTCAAAACGCGGGAGGATCACGCAGCCAATCGTGTTTCAGGCCAACTGCGGCAATACGTTGCACATAGCGATCCGGATCGCGCAGATGCACATGCTCGTAGGCAATCGGCGTTAAACGGCCAGCCACAACGTCGATGAGTTCGCCTGGCTGCAAAAGAAACGCGGGATTCGAAGGCTTTCCAAACCGGCCGTTTCCCGCGGCAAAAGTCTCATAGATCAGAAGCCCGGTATCCGACACCGCCGCCACAATCCCGGGCAAGAGCGGCCGCCAGAGATAATTCGTAACGATCACCCCATCACAGGTCCCGGCCGGCACCGGAAATGGTGAACCGTCTTCAAGGTCCAGCTCAACCAGATCAACATTGGCTGGCCAGCGGCCGGCTTCACCCGTGAGCGTATCTCGCGCGCGTGACGTATCTCTGTCGATCCCGGTCACAACGTAGCCTGCACCCAACGCCAAGCTGAGATGCCGCCCACTGCCGCAAGCCACGTCCAGGACACGGCCGCCTGGGCGAACACCTGGCAGAAACCGTCTCACCCATTCCGAAGCATCCTTCGACAAAGCACTTCGGCAGCCCTGCTGCCGCCCCTAATTTGCATCAACCAACCATCTTGCACGGGCGCAATTGCCAATGCACAAGCCTCCGCCATATAAGGGACCATGCAGACGGCGCAAAACATCCCATTTCGCAAAATGAACGGGCTCGGCAACGAGATTCTCGTCGTTGATCTACGCGGCCGCGCCAAATCCTTCAGTGAAGCTGAAGTGAAAAATCTCGCAGGACGCGCAGAAACGCACTTCGACCAGATGATGGTGCTGCACGACCCTTCAACCCCGGGAACCACGGCATTTGTCCGGATCTATAATGCGGACGGATCGCAGGTTTCAGCATGTGGAAACGGAACACGCTGCGTCGCGCTGAGCGTCGCTGAAGACACCGGCCAGACAGAAATGACATTCGAAACCGACGCCGGGCTGCTGGCCGCCCGCGTTGAGAGCGCAGACCGCATAACCGTGGATATGGGTGTACCGAAATTCGACTGGCAGGACATTCCTCTTGCCGAAGAATTTCGTGATACGCGCGCCATCGAGTTGCAGATCGGGCCAATCGACGCGCCGATCCTCCATTCCCCCTCCGTGGCGAACGTAGGCAATCCTCATGCGATCTTCTGGGTTGAGGACGTCGCCGCGTACGATCTCGCCCGCTTCGGACCACTGCTCGAAAACCATCCTGTATTCCCGGAACGCGCCAACATATCATTGGCGCAGGTTGTCTCTCGCGAACACATCATCCTCAGAACCTGGGAGCGTGGCGCAGGGTTAACAAAGGCTTGTGGCTCCGCCGCCTGCGCCGCAGCCGTATGCGCTATGCGCAAGCGTCTCACCGAGCGTCGCGTTACAGTGACCCTGCCGGGCGGAAACCTCGAAATTGAATGGACCGCGGCCGACCGAATACTGATGACGGGCGCTGCTACACACGAACATGCTGGAATTTTGCCTGAAGCACCGGCACCAGCCACCTAACTGCCCAGTTCTGGCCGGATCTGCTGAGACTTGCTTTTACTAGGCCAAGATGTCACGTCACGCAGGGCCGTCGTGCCTATCATCTCAGGCACCCCGCTCATCAACAGCAAATGCGAATGACCGAACCGACCATCATCACCCTTGGCTGCCGACTGAACACCTACGAGTCCGAGGTGATGCGTCGCCACGCCAATGATGCCGGCCTTGAGGATACGGTCATCATCAATACATGCGCGGTGACAGCCGAAGCCGTGCGCCAAGCCAAGCAGACCATACGCAAAATGCGGCGCGATCGGCCCAACGCGCGCATCATTGTCACGGGCTGCGCAGCGCAGATCGAACCGGAAAAATTTGCTGAATTGGCGGAGGTCGACCACGTGATCGGCAACGCCGAAAAACTGCAAGCAGACACCTTCAAAGGGCTGTCGCTCGACGAGAGCGAACGCGTTGTCGTCAACGACATCATGAGCGTCACCGAAACAGCCGCGCACATGATCGATAGCTTCGGATCGCGAACACGCGCTTACGTTCAAGTCCAAAACGGCTGCGATCATCGCTGCACGTTCTGCATCATCCCTTACGGCCGCGGACCGTCGCGATCCGTCCCGGCCGGAGAGGTCGTGAACGAAATTCGCAGGCTCGTAGAAAACGGTTATCCCGAAATCGTTCTGACCGGCGTCGACATGACGGCCTACGGCCGCGATCTGCCGGGCCAGATGACTCTGGGCAAGCTCGTACGCAAGGTCTTAAATCTCGTTCCAGAACTCCGACGTCTACGCCTGTCCTCCATCGATCAAGTGGAAGCCGATCCGGATTTGATGGATGCAATCGCTGAAGAAGACCGGCTCATGCCGCACCTACATTTGTCCATGCAGGCGGGCGACGACATGATCCTGAAGCGTATGAAGCGGCGGCACACGAGTTCGGACGCCATTGCGTTCTGCGAACGCGTCCGCGCCATGCGTCCCGATGTTGCATTCGGCGCCGACTTGATCGCAGGCTTCCCGACTGAAACAGACGAGATGTTCGCGAACACGATGCGTATCGCCGAAGCTTGCGGCCTCACCTATCTTCACGTGTTTCCGTTCTCCCCTCGAACAGGCACACCCGCCGCGCGGATGCCGCAGGTCGCCAAGCCCGTTATCAAGCAGCGCGCAGCACAGCTTCGCGAACTGGGCGATCGGCTCCTGACCACTTATTTGAATAGTCAGACCGGCCGGACCTTTGAGACATTGATGGAAAAGCCGACGTTCGGGCGCACCGAGCAATTCACCGAGATCCTGATCGAGGATATAAACGCCGAACCTGGCGTTCTGATGCAAGCAAAGGTCATCGGCCACGACGGCCGCAGGCTCGTTGGCGAGGCAGTAGTTTGAGCGAGCAAAAAGGCAAACGGCGCGGGATGTTTGGCCGCCTCTTCGGACGCGAGACAAGCGTCGAAGAAACAGGGCCCGAGGATGCGCCCAAAACACCGGATGAGATCCAAAGCCACGAGAGCGCTGAACACACGTCTGACGTTGAAGCCGGCACCGTCACTAACGACTTGAGCGAAGGCGCTGTTACGGACACGCATCCTCGGTCCGGGACAGAGTTCGCCGTGACGGCGGTGGAAGAGTTCTCCCCCGATGTCGCGTCAGAAGCCCCAACAGAGCCCGAAAAACCCACTCAGCAAAGCTGGTTCCAAAAACTCAGATCCGGCCTGACGAAAACGTCATCACGCCTTTCTGATGGAATCACCGGTATCTTCACTAAAAAGAAACTCGATGCGACAACGCTAGAGGATCTTGAAGACCTGCTGATTCAAGCCGACCTGGGCGTCGACACGGCAATGCGCATTACCGATACACTCTCAAAGGGGCGCTACGAAAAAGGCATTGCCCCCGAAGACGTACGCCGCGTGCTCGCAGAGGAGGTCGAACGTGTTCTGGCCCCCGTCGCCCAAACTTTGGAGCTGAACGCCTCAGCTCGCCCCCACGTCATCCTGGTCGTTGGAGTCAACGGAGCTGGTAAAACCACGACAATCGGCAAGCTCGCCGCAAAATTCGCTGCAGATGGCAAAAAGGTGATGCTCGCGGCTGGAGATACATTTCGCGCTGCAGCAATAGACCAGCTCAAGATCTGGGGTGAACGCACCGGTTCGCCTGTGATCGCCCGTGACGTGGGTGCCGATTCTTCAGGCTTGGCTTACGATGCCTTGAAAGCGGCGCGCGAGGGCCAATATGACGTGCTTATTGTCGATACGGCTGGCCGACTACAGAATAAACAAGCTTTAATGGACGAACTGGTGAAGGTTGTTCGCGTGCTCCGAAAGCTGGACCCGGACGCCCCCCATGACGTGACGCTGGTCCTTGACGCGACCACAGGTCAAAACGCCATGCAGCAGGTCGAAGTATTCCGCGAACGGGCCGGTGTTACGGCCTTGATAATGACGAAATTGGATGGGACCGCCCGGGGTGGAATTCTTGTCTCGATCGCGTCCAAATTCGCCATTCCCGTATATGCCATTGGCGTCGGGGAAGGAGTTGAAGACCTCCAACCTTTCGACGCCGCACAGTTCGCGAAAGCGATAGCGTCCATGTGACGAGAAGAAGACCTGGGGGGCAAACAGTGGTGCTCAACTCGAGGGCCATGCCGAACAAAAAGGAACTGTGGGACTGATGACCCAGCGCCGGCGTTTCTATCCGTTCACCGCCGAACAAACCGTCAATATTTTGAGCGAGTTCGGCCCCCTCGTGGCGATGTTTATCGTCAACGCCATTGCCGGCATCAACGCCGGAACATGGGCACTGATGATCACGACCGGCTTGGCGATGGTTGCCATGCTCCGAGTCCTCGGGCGACTGCCGATCTTTCCACTTATAGCCTCAAGCGTCACCGTCGCCTTTGGCGCCATGACACTGCTGACTGGCGATCCGATGTGGATTCAGATCAAGGTAACGATCTTCAACATCATGTTCGCCGTGTTCTTGTTCGGCGGCTTGATGGCCGGAAAAAATTTCTTCAAGTACATTTTTGAACAGACATTCCACTACACAAAGGAAGGCTGGGACCGCTTCACCTGGAGCTTTGCTTGGTTCTTCGTTTTGACTGCGATCCTGAATGAGGTGGTGCGTCAAACATTTATCGACACCCACGTCTATGACGTGCTGGGCTTTCAGATGGACGGCGTCAACATCTGGATCCTGTTCAAAGTTGCTTTCATCATGCCGTTGTCGGGTCTGTATGCTTGGTATCTGACGCGCCTGATGCAAAAGTACCGTATTGAGGATAAGAAGGCGCCCGCAGAAGTCGGTCCCGGCGGAGTTGCGACCGCAGGCAAGGGCATGGAGTTCGCCAAGCCGAACGAGCAAAAAAAACCATCCTCAACGCTGCGGCAAGCTGGCGCCGATCTCAAGCCTTAAACGTCGTCGAAAACGTGCACACGGATCCGGCCATGAGGGGTTCCCTAATGGCTAGGCGCCTGCCAAAATAATCAACCGAAGCTCGCCATCTCTGCGCAAGAAAACGGCAAGGACGAAGGACGCGATGACCAATTCCGCCGCACCGGACAGCAGAAACAATACCAAGCCTGTCCAAAGCGACGCAGAACCGGCGGTAGGGGGAGCTCAACTCGGCAAAATGTTGCTTGAGGTTGGCCCACTTGGGGTCTTTTTCTTTGCGAATTCGCAAGGCGGCATATTTTGGGGGACGGGGTGCTTTATGGCAGCAACGCTCGTCGCACTGTCCCTGTCTTTCATAATCTATAAAAAAATTCCCATCATGCCCCTCATCTCGGGGGTATTCATTCTTGTATTCGGCGCATTGACGCTTTGGCTGCACGACGATCTCTTCATCAAGATCAAACCAACCCTGGTGAATACCCTATTTGGGTCGATCCTGGCAGCAGGCCTGTTCTTCAATCAATATTTGCTGAAGTACGTGTTTGGAGAAGTCTTCCGTCTGAGGGATGAAGGGTGGAAGTTACTGACGATCCGCTGGGCTATGTTTTTCTTTTTGCTCGCAGCTCTCAACGAGATCGTGTGGCGTAACTTTTCCGACGAGTTCTGGATCAGCTTCAAGCTATTCGGCATCATGCCTTTGACACTCGTCTTCGCGATGGCTCAGGTCGGATTACTCAAGAAATATGATGCAAGTCCGAAAACACCATAGCTGCTCGCCAAATTGTTGACGGAAAAACTCATCATTTCCGAGACACCTGACTTGTCAGGGTAAGGCCGATTATTGGTCGGCCCTAATATAATATTTATGCAGACCTATGGAACCATCCGCATATCTACGTCATTGCTAATTTTTTATGAAACGAAACTCGTTCTGCGCCTATTTCCAACAACAGCTGACTTCAGATGGCCAAAAAAGCAAAAAGCGCTTCGCCTAAACTCACCTCCGGCTCCTCGCCAAGCGACGTACTGGAACGTTCACCCATCCATCTCCTGCATCGTGCAAGCCAATGTGCGGGCAACATATTTCAGGCCGAGATGGGTACAGAAGATTTGACCCCCCGCCAATATGCGCTGCTCGTTGCAATCGCGCAGAATGAAGGGCTCAGCCAAACCGATCTCGTTCAACGTACTGGAATTGATCGGTCAACCCTGGCCGACGTCATTCGCCGCATGTTGAAGAAGGGTCTCGTACAACGTCGTCGGACCCGGGAGGATGCGCGGGCTTACGCCGTAAAGCTCACCGAGCTGGGGCGGCGCTCCCTGCAGGCATGCGAACCGCTGGCCCGTCGCGTCGACCAACGGATTCTCACCGCACTTCCAAACCAGGAACAGCGGGAGCGGTTCATAGCGGACTTGCTGACGATCGTCTCTGCCCTGGGCAGTATGGAAACGACGATGATAGCAGAGGCACCAAAGGGAAAACGCAAAACCTAGCGTTTCACGTCTTACGTCCCGAAACACAAAAAACCGGCCGCACGTTTTGCGGCCGGTTTTTGCAAGCAATCCTTACGCGGCGGCACGATCCTTCAGAAGCCCGCGATTGATGAGCGTCTCTGCAATCTGAACGGTGTTCAGCGCCGCACCTTTGAGAAGATTGTCTGAAACGATCCAAAGCGCCAGACCGTTGTCGACCGTCGCATCCTCGCGGATACGCGAAACGTAGGTCGCATACTCCCCCGCGGCTTCGCACGGCGTGACATAGCCACCAGGCTCGCGCTTATCGACGACCATGATCCCCGGGCTCGTGCGCAGAATCTCCCGCGCCTCTTCAACGGTGATAGGGCGTTCAAACTCGATGTTCACCGCTTCCGAATGGCCGACAAAGACCGGCACGCGCACACACGTCGCCGTAAGCTTGATCTTCTTATCAATGATCTTCTTCGTCTCAACCATCATCTTCCATTCCTCTTTCGTGTAGCCGTCTTCCATGAAGACGTCGATGTGAGGAATGCAGTTGAAAGCGATCTCCTTCGGAAACTTGGTCGGTTCGACTTCTTGCCCCGGAACGAACTTACCCTTGGTCTGCGCCCAAAGCTCGTCCATCGCATCCTTGCCCGCACCGGAAACGGACTGATACGTCGAAACAACCACTCGCTTGATGCCGGCCACATCATGAAGGGGCTTCAACGCAACAACGAGCTGAGCCGTCGAACAGTTGGGATTGGCGATGATGTTCTTCTTCGTGAAGCCGGCAACGGCATCCGCATTGACCTCCGGCACGATCAGAGGAACATCGACGTCGTAGCGCCAGCACGACGAATTATCGATTACGACACAGCCTTGCGCGCCAATCTTGGGGCTCCATTCCTTCGAAACGGAAGAGCCAGCCGACATTAGGCAAAGGTCTGTCTGGGAAAAATCGTAAGTCTCAAGGTCGCGGCATTTCAAAACGCTGTCACCAAAGGATACTTCCTTGCCAAGCGAACGCCGCGAGGCAAGAGCGATCACTTCGTCAGCAGGAAACTCACGCTCGGCAAGCACATTCAGCATTTCGCGGCCCACGTTACCCGTGGCACCGACAACGGCGACCTTATAGCCCATAAAGGAATCCTCGAAGTTCATGCCGCCACGGCGGGAAGCATGTTTCCGGTGGCGCGATTAAATGGCGACGGCGTCCCATACTCGGGGTTGACGCGCGTTTCAAGGCGTCTCGCGACAATCCTTAGTGATGGCCCGTCGGCAATTCGGGCCTTCCTTACACGAAATTGGCAAAAAAACGAAACCGGTTACTTAACGCGAGCCCCCGTCAGTCGATGATCCGGCCGAACAACGCGCAATCAACCTTGACCGTCCCACCCAACTTGATGTCGCCGTGCAAGAGGTCAAGAGGCGCGACAACATCGATAGACACATCAGCTCCATCGATGAAAAGCCAGCAAAATGAGTGTCCCGTGGCTTCGTTGATCAGCGTCTCGCAGCCTGCGATCTGCCCCACAACGCGCGCAGTGGCCTCACCCTCCGTGGCTGCACCGGTCGCCGCCAGCTCACCTCGAGCATGATCGCCCACCTCCTCCAGAAGATCCACCCGACGCGCAAATCCCGTAAGCCGGACGAGCCAGCGTGCTGGCAGAGGCCGCGTGCTGTGGGCGGCAAAATCAACCGCGTCAAAAATCAGAGGAGACTGCCCACCCGCGTGCGTACGAACCGCGCCAAGGAACGCACCCTCATAGGCATTATCGTGCGGACGCGTGATAGCTCGCTCAACGTCAAGCGAGTTTTCTGAGCGCCCCTCAAAAAAGGGCGTCAGGCCAATGATCTCGCGCTCTCCGTCTTCTGCTGCCCCGAGATGTATCCAAAGCTCGGCTCCGGTACGCGATCGCCAGATCGCGTACTCACCAGCATCTGTGACAAGGCGCTCGCCAGCCTCTCCCGCCAACCGGACAACAAGATCTCCGAGTTCGGCGGCGTTCGTGACACCGAGCCCAATGCAGTCAAAATTACTTGCCATCGGACCTCCGGCTGCAGCGACCTTGTCACCACGACCCTACGAAGTTTTACGATAGGGTCGCTTGAAGCTCTTGCAGGATCGCCGTGCCCATCTGCTCGGTACCGACCTTCGTCTTGCCGTCCTGCATGATGTCCGCCGTGCGAAGCCCACTGTCCAAGACCTTCGCAATCGCTTGCTCGATCGCATCGGCTTGCTGGCCCATGCCGAAGGAGTAGCGCAACGCCATGGCAAAGCTCGCGATCATCGCGATTGGATTCGCAAGACCTTGTCCGGAGATGTCGGGCGCTGAGCCGTGAACCGGCTCATAGAGCGCCTTGCGCCGGCCAGTTGACCCATCAGGAGCACCCAACGAAGCCGATGGGAGCATACCCAACGAACCGGTCATCATCGCAGCTTCATCCGACAGGATGTCACCGAACAGATTGTCGGTCACGATCACGTCGAACTGCCGCGGGTTACGGATGAGCTGCATCGCGCAGTTGTCAGCGAGGATGAGGTTGAGTTCGACATCCGGCGCATACGCCTTATGCGTAGCCGTCGTTACCTTCTGCCAAAGCACACCGGTCTTCATCACGTTCCACTTGGCCGCCATGTGCAGCTTGTTGGTGCGGACCTTCGCAAGATCCAGCGCCACGCGCACAACGCGATCAATTTCGCGCGTCGTGTAGACCGTCGTATCGACACCACGTTGCTCGCCGTCGGCAAGGTCCACGATCTCTTTGGGCTCTCCAAAGTAGGTGCCGCCTGTCAACTCGCGCACAATGAGAATATCGAGACCTTCAACGAGCGAGCGCTTAAGACTCGAAGCGTCCGCCAGAGCGGGGTAGCAAATCGCGGGCCGCAGGTTCGCAAACAGATCAAGATCCTTGCGCAAACGTAGCAAACCGGCCTCGGGACGGTGTTCGTAGGGAACGTCATCCCACTTCTGCCCGCCAACAGCACCGAAGATCACGGCATCAGCGGCATCAGCCTTCGCCATCGCAGCATCGGTGATTGCTTCACCATGTGCGTCGTAAGCTGCGCCGCCAACGAGATCGCGCTCGACCTCGAATGTCACCGAGCTGTCCTGCGAGCCAAGGAAGTCAATGATCTTTTCGACCTCGGCCATGATTTCCGTGCCGATGCCATCGCCTGGCAAAAGGAGCAGCTTGTGCGTTGCCATAGTCTGGGTTCCCCCGCGATTTGATGAGTTTGTGAAGAAATTGTTCTGGATTTCGTCTGATTGGAAGTGCGTACTGCTAGCCCCCGGCGCGTGAGCTTGCAAGCGGTTGCAGCGCATGGAGAGCCATAAAGTCGGCGATTGAACCCGACGCATTCGACAATAAGTCGGGCCTTGTTGACCCCGGGGCTACGAACTCAACGAGCGAAATCGGCAAAGCAAGCCGTCAAACGAATACGCACACAAATTAAAGGGTGAGAAAAATGCTAGGAAAATTAGTATCTTGCCTTGTAGCGGTCGGCACATTGGCTGTCATCGCAGCCCCCATTGCAATGGCGGAAGGCGATCGCTACAGCAAACAGAAAGTTGTCTATCATATTAACTATGATGGTGGGGAAGACGGAAAAGCCTACAAAGGCGCCCTAGGCAACATTCAGAACCACATCAACGCCGTAGGTAAGGATAATATTGACGTCAAAGTCGTTCTGCACGGCGATGGCGTCAACTTGCTACGTGTCGCCAAGGATAATCTTCAGCTGCAGGGCACAGTCTCAAACCTGAAGCTCCAGAATGTCGCCTTCGCCGTTTGCAACAATACCCTCAAGGGCCGCAAGATCGACAAGGACAATGATCTGTTCGAGGTCTTTGACGAAGACATCGTCCCCTCAGGCGTTGCAGAGCTCTCATACCTGCAAGGACAGGGCTACACCTACATCAAGCCCTAGCGTCGGCTCATAACTAGGAGCTGACGGCGGCCGCGATACACACGGCGGCGAGGAAGTTCGCCGCCAACCGGCTTATCGAGATTCACTCAGACACTGACACCAAAAAGCCAACCCACTCCGGCAGTAACAGCCATTGCGAACACTCCCCAACTCACCACACGAAAGGTGGCGCGTAATACCGGTGCAGCGCCTGCTTTTGCTCCTAGCGCGCCGAGAGCCGCCAAGGTGATGACCGTGACGACAAGAACAACCGGAATGATCGAACCTGCGGGTGCTGCGAATGCAGCCAACAACGGGATTCCCGCGGCGACACTGAACGTCAGGCCCGAAGTGAATGCGGCCTGAAGCGGATTGGCCGCGTGTACCTCCGACAACCCAAGCTCGTCTCGAACATGGGTGCCCAATGCATCGTGCTCGGTGAGTTCTTTTGCAACGATGAGCGCCGTCTCTTTACTAAGCCCCTTCTCTTGATAGATGGCGGCGAGTTCGGCAAGTTCCGCCTCTGGAAGCTCTTTCAGTGCCTCGGTTTCGCGTGCGATGTCAGCCCGTTCCGTATCAGATTGCGAAGAGACGGATACATACTCGCCGGCCGCCATTGACATTGCACCCGCCGAGAGCCCCGCAATACCCGCTATGACCACTGTACTTGGGTTCGGATCGGCTGCGGCTACGCCGACGATCAACGATGCGACTGACACAACCCCATCGTTCGCGCCCAGGACTGCAGCGCGCAGCCAGCCGCTGCGAGACACGTAGTGCGGGTCGTCCGGATGGGCTGATGCTCGGGGCATGATGCTTCTTCTCCAAAGTTGAAGCTGAGCTTATCCATTGCCGCGAGCGATCGAAAGCGCCCGCACGCTCGTAGTCACAATCGAAACCTGTGCGGTGTAAATGCGCGTGCCCGATCCGATTAATGGGCCCGGACCGAAACACAGGCCAACGGGCCGTGCCTCTGAATCTGGAGACACGCCCTGTAGACACCGGCAAGCGGCAGCTCAGCTTAGGCCGGGAATACTGACGGCCAGCGTAAATCCGTTGATTGTCAGCAGGGCGCCGGCAAACCCTAATACGCCACTCAACCCGAGCAGAGCATTGCCTCCGGAAATAATAGCAATGGAGGCGAGCACAATCGCGATCTGCAAAAGCGCTTGACCGTAGTCAAAGTAAGGATCTTGGGCCATAGCGCGGTCCCGCTCCTGCTCCAGCGCCTTTCCTTTGACGAACAGCTCATCGAGCCCCTCGCCACTTGTCGGATCGGTCGTCAGCTTGGAGTCGCTGGCTTTGTGTTCCGCCATGCGCGCCATCAATTGAGCTTTGCTCGCATCATCCAGACCGGGCGACGCAAGAAGCGTCAGCTCAAGGTTCTCGATCTGTGTGCGCACGATCTGTCGACGAAGATTCTTGGCCTGAAAGAAGGCCCAGGTGTTGGACGCTTCTATATTTTTGATCGTGGCCGTCTTCGCCGCATTGTCTCCCCCCATAGCCGCGATGGCCAAGACAACGGCGAGCACACCGATATAAACACCGATCCACCGATCACGGTGGCTCGGCCGCGCGTCATCGACGGCGCCAACCACTTCGTCCATCACATCCCCCCAACGCCCCGCATTTTAAAGTGCGTACCCTTAGGCGACGAGATCCCTGCGATCTTCGACATGCCCGTGCATCGTCAGCCTGTAGACTGCTGGAACACCCGTAGCGACTTCACGTTCAAGGATCTGCTGCGCCGACAATTCCTCAAGGTACATGATAAGCGCGCGGATTGAGTTGCCATGAGCCGTAACAATAACGTTCTTGCCGGATTTCACAGCGGGCCAGATACGGGTCTTGTAAAAGGGCAGCACACGCGCCGCCGTATCCTTCAAGCTCTCGCCGCCTGGCGGTGGAATGTCGTAGCTGCGGCGCCAAAGAAGTACTTTCTCGTCGCCCCACTTCACGCGCGCTTCATCTTTATTTAGGCCAGAAAGTTCACCGTAATTGCGCTCGTTAAGGGCCTGATCCCGTATGGTTTCGAGGTCCTGCTGTCCCAACTCATCGAGGATGAGCGATAGCGTGCGGTTGGCGCGCAAGAGCGCGCTGGTAAACCCTAGATCAAAGTGGAACCCTTGCGCCTTGAGCAGTCGCCCCGCGCGTACGGCCTCCGCAACACCCTGCTCGGTCAAGTCCGGGTCACACCACCCGGTGAACAGATTACGGCGATTCCACTCACTTTGGCCGTGTCGGACGAGCACGAGGACGTTGTCCATCTTGAGAAGTTTACCTCCCAGCCGACGATCTAACTCAACCTTAAAGGCCCAGCACGTCGATCATTGAATAAAGACCTGGGGCCTTATCACGACCCCAAAGCGCCGCTTTTACGGCACCGCGGGCAAAAATAGAACGGTCTTCGGCTCGGTGAGTGAGCTCAATCCGTTCTCCCTCACCAGCGAGGATCACTGTATGATCGCCGACGACGCTCCCTCCGCGTAACGACTGCATGCCGATTGCGCCCTTGGCGCGCGGCCCAGTGTGACCATCGCGAACCCGAACTGCAGTATCTTCGAGGGAAACGCCACGGCCATCAGCAGCCGCATGCGCGAGCATAAGCGCCGTGCCAGACGGAGCATCAACTTTATGGCGATGATGCATCTCGACGATCTCGATATCGAAATCCATGTCGAGAGCCGCCGAAACTCGTCGCGTAACCGCAGTAAGCAGATTGACACCCAGGCTCATGTTGCCGGCCTTGATAATCCGCGCACGCTCGGCGGCCGCGCGGATCTTGGCCTCGTCATCCTGACTGAAACCCGTTGTGCCAATCACATGGACAATGCCGCCACGTGCGGCCATATCGGCAAACTTCAACGTCGCCGCCGGAGCCGTAAAATCCAAAATAGCATCTGACGCTGCAATGACCGCCTCGGCGTTGTCACTAACATTGACACCCATCGGTCCGAGGCCAGCCAGCACGCCGATATCCTTGCCCACCGCGACAGATCCAGGGCGTTCCGTCGCCCCGGCCACCACACAACCTTCCGACGCGGCAACGGCGCGCACGAGCTGTTGGCCCATACGCCCCTCAGCACCCATTATCGCGATTCTGAGGTCGTTCATGAACCTAGCTAAGTCCGTTGCTGTTCAGGAGGAGGCCATGGCTATAGCAGCCCCCGGAGACCAGCGAAAGTCTTAGGGGGAAGCCATCACCGCGATACAGATTGCATTGAACGTACGCGGCACCGCAAGTCTACTCATCGCGATGCCGTTAATACTTACGCCTTGGCGGCACGATCAATAGCCTCAAGGATGAGTTGCTTAGCCTCGTCGACATCACCCATGTGTTTGATTTTCACCCATTTTCCAGGCTCTAGATCCTTGTAATGGGCAAAGAAGTGCTCGATCTGGCGCATCGTGATCTCAGGGAGGTCCGTATACGACTTAATACGATCATAGCGGCGCGTGAGCTTAGCGCTTGGAACCGCGATGATCTTCTCATCCCCACCGCCGTCATCTTCCATGACGAGCACGCCGATTGGGCGACAGTTCATCACTGCACCAGGGAAAATCGCCCGCGTATTGCACACCAGCACGTCGATAGGATCGCCATCGGCGGATAGCGTATGGGGGACAAAGCCATAATTCCCAGGATAGAGCATCGGCGTATACAAGAACCGGTCGACAACGAGGGTTCCCGCAGCCTTGTCCATCTCGTATTTGATCGGCTCACCGCCGAGCGGCACCTCGATCACGACGTTGATGTCATGCGGCGGGCTCTTGCCAATGGCGATCGCCTCAATACGCATCGGTTCTCTCTCCTTGTCGTATGAAAATAGTGCTTGGCGGACGTGTATCCGACGACGAACTAAACCGCCACAGCATCCGAGCCGCACGCGACATATGGACACTCGTACAGAATTCCCATGGGCTCGAACAACTGGAACAGTCTGGGCGCGACGCACCTATTCCCAAAGATACGCGATCTTCTCGAGCGGATATCCGGAACTACGGTCGAGCCGTTGATAAACGGGCCGGCCACCGCGACGGTCATAGAACCCTCGCGCGACATCGTTCTCGGCCAAAACCCAGATGATCAACCCTTTAAGGCCGCGCCGGTCCATCCGCCATCGGCAAGCCTCAAACAGGATCTCTCCAAAACCGAGGCCCTGATAAAGCGGAGCGAGATAAAGCTCATAGATCTCGCCCTCTTCGCCTCCACCATGGCGCGAAGGGCCGAACGTAGCGTAGCCGGCGACCTGCTCCATCACTTCGAGCAACAGCACACGATCACCTGATCTAAGTGTCCTGCGCCACCAACCACTGCCCCGTCGGGAAATGACTCGGTCGAGTTTATCGTAGGGAATAATGCCCGCGTAAGCATGCCGCCAGGAACGCTGATAGACATTCTCCAGAGCCCCGGCATCCTTAGGCTCGGCATACCTAATTCTTACTGTCGCACTCGACCCCAGCATACTGAGAAGACTAGCAGAGTGAACGCGCTTGCGTGAGAAAATAATCTGGCTGCCATGAAAAAGCGAAGGCGGCGTACCCCGAAGGAGCACACCGCCTCTGACCGTTGACTTCGACCTCGAACGGAGGGGCTTAAGCCGACTTCTTGATCTGGTCGAACGTCTTCGAGGCCGCCGTATTCATCGTCTCAAAAGTCTGACGCGTGACCTTCGTCGAAAGCTCGAACAATTCCTTTGTCTGAGCACCAGCAACAGCAAATTGCTGCTGAAAGAAATTGGCTTGCAGGCGAGCCGCTTCCGGAAGGGTCTTCGCGCGGGCGATGGCTTCCGCTGCGTCAAACACAGCTTCGGTGTTAACAGCAGTATTGTTCACAAGCTTATCGCCAATAGCTTTGGCGCCAGCCTGCGCAGCCAACATCACTTCTTCCATAGCCTTCGCGCCATCTTGAGCGGTCGCGTTGAACTTGGCATAGGCCTCGCGGCTCTTTGCGACGCTTTCTTCAGCGAAGGCCTGAACATTTTCAGGGATGCGGGCGTCTTTGGCGGCGGCAAACATGTCTTGGGCTTGACGTGTAAATTGCTCAGTCATGACAATCTCCTGGGGAAGGTGGCTTTGGGGCGGCGGCACGTAAGAACTGGCCTGAACGGCACTGATAAGAGCTCGTTTCAGCGAAAACTTTCGTCGGTTCTCTGTATCCGACGAAAAGCAATATAGTGCGATTTTTTGTGCGGTGCAACAGAAACTCCCGCAACTAAAGGCGCCGCGACATTTTGCGCTGCACCATGCTCAGACATAAGCGTTTAAGCCGCTCCTAAGCATTT
This sequence comes from Filomicrobium sp., assembly GCF_025698805.1. NCBI lineage: Bacteria > Pseudomonadati > Pseudomonadota > Alphaproteobacteria > Hyphomicrobiales > Hyphomicrobiaceae > Filomicrobium > Filomicrobium sp. Next base: position 211,259 of record NZ_JAILWT010000005.1, on the reverse strand, counting down.
TGGTGCATCTACGACCATTTGCAAGTCCTATAGAGATTGTGCATATGCTCACAAATCCTACAGGTAATTCAAAAAGTTAAAACCGCGATCAGGCAAGGTTATCGAAAAGATCGCGATAACCCATAGCAGAACGGTCAAAGAGAATATCCCCTGGCCGGAGCGGACGCGCTAACGCGAGCCCTTCCAATGTCCGACAGCGTGACAATGCGACGTATGCTTGACCGTGGGCAAAGGTTCCCCGTCCGAGATCGATATAAACGCGATCTAGCGTGAGACCCTGCGATTTATGGATCGTCAGTGCCCAGGCCAAACGGACGGGAAATTGGGTGAAGGTGCCCGAAACCGTTTCGACAGTCTTGTCCTGCGTCTGATCGTAGGCATACCGACGCGCTTCCCACGCCACGGGCTCGATCTCGTATTCCTTGCCCTCGATCTCGACCCACACCTGGCGTTCTTCCAAGCGCGAAATACGCGCCACGGTACCATTCACCCAGCGACGATCGGCATCGTTGCGCAACAAGATGACCTTGGCGCCAACCTTCAAAATAAGCTGAGTGTCGGTCGGATGCGCGTTCTGATTAAACTCGCCCGTAATATTCGCATCGTAGCAACGAGACTGGGAGGGGAGCGCATCGAGATAGGCCATGTTGATGCGCTGAGCCGCGGCATTAGTCGGCGTAAGGATCACATAAGGATCACCCTCGCTCAGCGTCCGGATCGGCATAACGCGCTCGTTGAGCTCATCAAGATCATCCTCATCCGCCTCACCGTCGCGCACGCGGTTGAGCACGCGAATAAGCGCTTCATCCCGCTGCCGGAACACCTGCGCGAGCTCAATAAGCGCTGTACCCGCACCCTCCCGTAGCGATGGCACCGAGAAAAAGAACGGACCGCCGAAATTCGACTCGAGATACTCAGCAACCTCTGCCTCCTGAACGACCGGGGGCAGCTGATGTAAATCACCAAACATAAGAAGGCGGCACCCGCCAAAGGGTTCACGCGGACGACCACGATTGATGCGCAGAGATTGGTCCATCGCTGCCATAAGATCGGAACGGACCATGGAAACTTCGTCGATGATGACGAGCTTTAGGCGTCGCATCACGCGGCCATTACGGCTCCTGCGAATGTCTTCTGTGCGGATCAGACGTGGCGGCAAACCGAAAAACGAATGGATCGTCTGCCCACCCACGTTCACGGCGGCAAGCCCCGTTGGCGCCAGCACGACCATTTCCCCCTCGACCATGTCCCTTAGGCTTTGAAGAAGGGTCGATTTCCCTGTACCGGCGCGCCCCGTAACAAACAGATGCCCCTCGCCATGCCGCGCGTAGTCAAGCGCCGCTTGGTGTTCTTCGGTCGGAGTCAACCCGGCCGGCCAGACGGCGACGGCGTTGGTCATAGGGCCTGCTTCAAGGGTATTGGCTTCACAACAGCGATCTCGCGCGGCGAGTGGACAACGCACACAAACATCCCGCAAATCAACGGCGCAAGCAGCGCCAAATAGGCGCCACCGAGAGCTTTCTTCCGCTTAGGACGTGCACGGGCAATTGTCAAAATCACCCCCCGGACTGTCAACAGATGAGTGCTTAGCTTCATGCAAGCTAGGTAACAGAGAATACCCCCGCACGGGCATTTATATTTTAATTTGGAAGCGATATTAGCCATGCTGCAATTGCAATCAGATACATCCCAACTCGTTCCATCCTCATCAACAACATCGGATGTCAAGGATACTGACGCGCTCCTGAATCGCTTTGCTCAGGACGCCACGACGACAGCTCATCGACTCGCACACGTATCATGCAACATCGAGGAACTCTCAAAGCACATGACCGAGCAGGATGTGCTGCTGAACGAAGTGCGTTGTGAAATGAAGGAGTTGCAGGGCGAGAACTCTCTGATCGCGGCCAGCGCGCAGGAATGCCTGGCCGTAGCTGACCAAGCCAGAGAGAACATAGCGCAGTCTGTCCAACAGGTCCGCGCTTCCATCTCCAGCATGGAAGCGCTAGCGACGACCGTGTCAGAGGGGCAGACCTTGATCGCCTCGCTACGCGAAGCCCTCACCGAAGTGGCGCGAGCCGCCCAAGGCATCGAAGTCATCGCGCGTCAAACCAACATGCTCGCACTGAATGCAACGATCGAAGCCGCACGGGCCGGGGAAGCTGGTCGCGGCTTCGCTGTAGTGGCCAATGAAGTGAAAACGCTCGCAGGCCAGACAGCGAGCGCCACAAAAGCCATCGCGGGCACCGTTGCGGACCTGGAAGGCAAGTCCCAGCAACTGCTGCGTCAGGGAGAGAACAGCTCAAAGCTCGCGGAGACCACAAGATCGGCGTCGTCCGTGATTGGCAGCACACTCGATGGCGTCGAAGCCAGCGTGAAACAAGTTGTCGACGAAACTTCCGGAATCTTGAAAGCGGCAACCGCCATCGACACACGCGGAGCTGCTTTAGCTGGAACCATTGATGGGCTGGCCACTGTTTTCGAGAAGACCGGACAGAACCTTGTACGCACGAAGCAGCGAATGACGGATCTACAGATCTCGACCGAAGCCTTGGTTGAGACCACCATCGATTGCGGTATCGACACCGCGGACTCACGCTTCGCCACCGAAACGCAGCGAGTTGCGGCACAAATCTCGGAAATCCTCAGCCAGGCTGTCACCTCTGGCACCCTCGATCACAGCACGGTCTTCGATCGCAGCTACCAAGCCATCGCCGGCACCAACCCGGAGCAGTTTCGCACCCGCTATCTGGATTTCTTCGACCACACCTTGCAGCCAATCTTCGATCGCGCCTTGAGTTTCGATCCGCGTTGCGTCTTCTGTGCCGCGATCGACGAGAACGGCTACCTGCCGACACACAATTCAAAGTTCTCGCGGCCGCAGGGCGATGATCCCGTCGAAAACGCTGCACGAAGCCGCAACCGCCGCTTCTTCAACGATCGCGTAGGTTTGGGTGCAGGACGCAACCAGAAGCCTTGCCTTGTTCAGACCTATCAGCGCGACATGGGTGGTGGTCACTTCGCCGCCATGGTCGATCTGTCGTCGCCAATCTACGTCAATGGAAAGCACTGGGGCGGGTTGCGCCTGGCCTATGCGTTAGACACCACCGCAAATTAGGTCCAGCCGAGGCCGTTGCGTTGGACGCGCCAACGTCGCTTAAGCGACGTTGGCGTCAGCAGCCTCGGCTTCCTTCTTGCGCTCTTGCTTCTTGCGTTCGTTGGGGTCAAGCCAGCGCTTGCGCAACCTGATGTTTTCCGGCGTCACCTCAACAAGCTCATCGTCCATGATGTAGCTCATTGCCTTTTCAAGCGACAAACGCATCGGCGGTGTCAGGATCAGCGCATCGTCCTTGCCGGAAGCTCGGACGTTGGTCAGCTTCTTACCCTGAATGACATTGACGATAAGGTCATTGTCGCGGGTGTGTTCCCCGACGATCATCCCTTCGTACACGCGCGTCTGCGGTCCGATCATCGATGGCCCGCGATCCTGCAGGTTGAACAGCGAATAGGCCGTAGCCTCGCCATTGCCATTTGAGATCAGAACCCCTGTACGACGCCCGGAGATCTCACCCTTATAAGGTGCGTATTCGTGGAAGATTCGGTTCATCACCGCCGTACCGCGCGTATCCGTAAGCAACTCGGACTGATAGCCAAGAAGACCACGCGTAGGCACATAAAGTACCATGCGTGTGCGTCCGCCGCCGGAAGGGCGCATCTCAATCAACTCGCCCTTACGCTCGGAAAGCTTCTGAACAACGACGCCGGAGTGTTCCTCATCGACGTCAATAATCACCTCTTCGATGGGCTCAAGCCGCTGCCCCGTTGTCTCATCTCTCTTGTAGACAACACGCGGCCGCGACACCGTAAGCTCAAACCCCTCACGCCGCATATTCTCGATCAGAATAGCGAGCTGTAATTCTCCGCGCCCCGCAACATCGAAAGAGTCCTTCTCAGCCGTTTCGGTGATCCGAATGGCGATGTTGCGTTCTGCCTCCTTCAACAACCGATCGCGAATGACGCGGCTCTGAACCTTATCGCCTTCTTGACCAGCGAATGGCCCGTCGTTGATGCGAAACAGCATCGAGAGAGTCGGTGGATCGATTGGCTGAGCGGCTAGCGGCTCCGAAACCTCTGGATCACAAAGCGTGTCCGCAACCGTCGCTTCACTCATCCCAGCAATCGCGACGATATCACCAGCCTCGGCCAGATCGACCGACGTCATCTCAAGGCCGCGGAAGGCTAACACTTTCGACACCCGGAAATTCTCGACCAACGAGCCGTCGTGATGCAACGCTTTGAGAGCCTGGTTAGGCTTGATACTCCCGGACGTAATGCGCCCCGTCAGAATACGGCCAAGAAACGGATCAGCCGTAAGCGTTGTGGCAAGCATCCGCGTCGGACCAGTGTCAACCTTCGGGGGCGGCACATGACGCAAAACCAAGTCGAACAAAGGCGCGAGACTTTCCTGCGGCCCAGCCGGATCTTCAGCCATCCAGCCGTTACGGCCCGAACCGTAGAGAACCGGAAAATCGAGCTGTTCGTCATTCGCGTCACAATTAGCGAACAGATCAAAGATGTCGTTCAGAACGTCCTGATGACGCTCGTCCGGCCGGTCGATCTTGTTGATCGCAACGATCGGCCGCAGCCCTTGCTTCAGGGCTTTCGACACGACGAATTTCGTTTGAGGCAAAGGACCTTCTGAAGCGTCGACAAGAACGATGGCACCATCAACCATGTTGAGAATACGCTCAACCTCACCACCGAAATCAGCGTGGCCGGGCGTATCGATAATGTTGATCCGCGTGTCCTTCCAAACCACCGATGTGCACTTGGCAAGAATAGTGATGCCGCGCTCGCGCTCAATATCGTTAGAATCCATCGCCCGCTCGGCGACCTGCTGATTTTCTCGGAACACACCTGACTGTTTCAGCAGTTCGTCCACGAGGGTTGTTTTGCCATGATCGACGTGAGCGATGATGGCAATGTTTCGCAATTCCATGAAAACTCCGACATCGGATAATGTATTGATACGGTGCCGCCCAATTTTGCAGCGCACCATTTTGTCGCCGGGACGTAGCATATTGCAGGCTGAACCGCCAGCGGCTTGCCGCACAACCTCCCGGAGCGATCCAAAGCTCAATCGCAGCAATTTGCCGCCACGGTTGGTCTTAACCACGCCTTTGCTCCGCTTCAGCAAAGGGGGCTCTAGGTTTCGTTACGCGGCGACGAGAGACGCTTATATGGCAATGAGAACGCGCCAGATCAACTAAGACAACTTCGAACCCTGTCCAGCTCCAGCGCCCGCGTCACGATTGATGGTGTCATCGGGCGACGGTCGGAGGAACGCTTTCACGGGACCTCTCCTGGCTGTCCGCACCACCGTTCTCGTCTGCGTAAAGCCCCCACAAGAAGGCATCGATATCCGGCCGCTGAGACGCATCTCGGTCCTGTTGTCGCCTTTGCCGATTTTGCCGTTTGCGAGCATAACTTCGTGCGCCGGGCCGTTTTAAGCGGCGTCCGGCAGCGATTAGCAAAGGATGGCGCGGCTCTTCCAGATCCAGCTCTTCGAGGAAATTTTCGCGGAGCGCAAAAAAGGACTGCATGATCGCATCGCCAGCGAGTTTGCGCTCTTCTGCAGTAATATTGGAACGCTTGCGTGGATCGACCGATTGTAGCGCACGGCGCATATCGTGGAGCGGTGCGTAAGGATAAAGCCCGATCAGATCATCCGTCTCGCCGGCGTTCTTATAAACGACCCGCATCGTATCGATGACTTCTGACACCCGGCAGTAAGCCTCGATGTAATCATCCGCCGAAGGGTTCTGCTTTTCGCAGAAGGTGAACAACGCCGACTTCGTCCGAACAATGCTGCGCCATTCGTCTTCCAGTGCGGTGACGAAGCTGGCGCGCTTCTGAAAGACGTTGGCCAGATAGGCAGCAGCCAACGTGGCGATCAGAAGCGCCATATCACTCACGAGCTTGTAGATCTTACCGGCTGCGGCGAGAAATGCTGGAGGAAGCCCCGGAACGAGATCGGCAAACGTCGCGAGAAAGGACACTCCGATCACTAGGAGTATCGAAACGTAAACCAGCCACAGCTTCTTATTGAGACTGGTCCGGGTCATCGGGCGGCTCGCGGCACGGGCATCACACTCCTTCGAGCGACGACGCCTTGTGCCTAGCCCCGGACAGGCGTCTTACGCCCCACCACGATTGCGCAAACCCAGCGTCCTCAATCTCAGCGCCTGCAGACGGATGAACCCTTCCGCATCCTTCTGATCATAAGCGCCTTTATCGTCCTCGAACGTAACCAGCGTTTCCGAATAAAGCGATTGCGGACTGCTGCGTCCAATGACGATCACGTTGCCCTTGTAGAGTTTCAGCCTCACTTCACCCTCGACATGCTCTTGGCTCTTGTCGATCAGAGCCTGCAGCATCTCCCGCTCGGGTGAAAACCAGAAGCCGTTGTAAATGAGTTCAGCGTAACGCGGCATCAACTCGTCTTTTAAGTGCGCTGCGCCGCGATCCAGCGTCAGGCTTTCAATTGCCCGATGCGCCGCGAGCAGGATCGTTCCACCCGGCGTTTCATAAACACCGCGCGATTTCATGCCCACAAACCGGTTCTCGACCAGATCGACGCGCCCAATGCCGTTATCGCGGCCGAGATCGTTCAACCGCGCCAAAATCGTTGCCGGCGAAAGCTTCTCACCGTTGATGGAAACGGCATCGCCCTTGGCAAATCCGATCGTGATGACGGTCGGTTTATCGGGTGCATCCTCCGGCGCGATTGTCCGCTGGTAGACATAGTCTGGTGGCTCGACGTTGGGGTCTTCGAGTACCTTGCCTTCCGATGACGAGTGCAAAAGGTTCGCGTCGACAGAGAACGGAGCTTCTCCGCGCTTGTCCTTCGCCACGGGGATCTGATGCTTCTCCGCAAACGCAATCAGGTCTTCGCGGGAATTGAAATCCCACTCCCGCCATGGCGCGACAATGCGGATAGATGGCTCCAGCGCGTAATAGCCAAGTTCGAACCGAACCTGATCGTTGCCCTTCCCGGTTGCGCCGTGACAGACAGCATCAGCCCCAGTCGCCCGGGCAATTTCGATCTGCTTCTTGGAGATGAGCGGCCGCGCGATCGACGTTCCAAGCAGGTAAATACCCTCGTAGAGTGCGTTGGCCCGCAGCATCGGGAAAACATAATCCGCGACGAATTCCTCGCGCAGATCCTCAATGAAGATGTTCTCAGGCTTAATGCCCAGCAGTTCAGCCTTGCGGCGAGCGGGCTCCAGCTCTTCACCCTGTCCCAGATCAGCAGTGAAGGTAACAACCTCGGCGCCATACGTTTCCTGCAGCCACTTGAGGATGATTGAGGTGTCAAGGCCACCGGAATAAGCGAGCACGACCTTTTTGATCTTGCCTGCCTGTGCCTTGTCGCTGCCGTTTGAATTGCCCGAGGCCATGTGTCTTCCCGTCGCTGAACCGCGCACCGTCCATCAGTGCTGCGTGTATGAAAGCATGCGACGCATGACGCATCGCGCGCCGCACTATAGGCATCGCGCGAACGCCGACAAGCGGGACACCAAGATATTTGGCTGCGTCAAAGAGAGATTCGTACCGACCCGTCGGCCGCTATGCCTTACCAGAAGCCCACGCGCCCCAGGTCGGAGAGCATCGTTAAGCCCTCAGCAGAGAGCGGAGCTATCAAGAACAGCAAAGCAAATGGCGCAGCAACAGGAGCCGAGTTGACGATACGAGCCACGGCATGACCACCGCTCGAGCGGTAGCTCACCACCGCCGACTCAACGGACTTGGCCGCGGTATTCAGCGCATCCATAGCCGCGACATTGGCCTGCGCCGTCGGCCAAGCCACAGTTTGTGGAACACCTATAGCCATCATTCCGCAGGCCATCGGCCAAGCCATGGCCGTGCGCGGATCAGACATTGCCACCCATGGAGCGAAGGGCCCCCACATCCATGTCGGAAACCCCAAAAGACTGTCATTCGCGGCACCGGGCATTGCCGACATCTGACTGGCCCCCATCCAAGGCATCATGCAAGCCCATGGCCCAGCGGGTGTCGACGCCCGGCTTGTCGATGCTGAAACCTCAGGCGGCGGCACATACCACGACTTCGGCTTTTCCGGAGCCGGGGCAGGCACAGCCGCCTTCAGCATTTCCGTCCAATAGCCAGCTGCCTGTTCCGCAAAAGCGGCATAAGCAGCCCCCGTCGCTGTCAGATAGCCAAAGGCCGCATCGCTGCAACACTTGTTAATGCGGGTTTGAGCCTGTGCATCAAACATGGCGATCAAACTTTCCTCTGCGGAATAAGGCGACGGATAAATCTGGCTGCCTTCGCCCTGGCGAGTATTTTTGCCGATCGCGAAATAGTGCCGCACCAAAAGTACTTCAATTTTTGCAGTGCAACAAGGCGAACTTGACGCGGAAGCTGAATTTTAATGCAGCAAGAGTTCAAATGAGGCCGATCTCCCGGCGTACACGCTTTAGGCTTGTAGCTGCCTGCCGCTCCTAGGCGTAGACCCGGTACCATTGACCCGAGCATTCAGTTTGACCTGCGCCAAACGCTCGTCCTGAGGTGCGGACTCGCCGGTCGCGTCCCGTCCCTCACCGTTTCCGTCCCTAGCTTCGCCTCGGCGCGCCACAAAATCGGGCTTAGGAGGAGGAGATCGCCGTCCCGCAACACGGCCGGCAATCACCCAATAAACATAACCACCGATCACTCCGGCAAAGAGGTAGGCGGCAACAGCATACGCATTGGCAATCGTCGGGATGCCTGACGGCTCGGACGCATACAAAGCGGCAAAACCCAAAAGAGAAATAAGCAGACCAGCAAAACCATAGTACGGCCACCCACGGATACGGAGCCAATGGGCGACACCGATTGCAATCGCCGCGAAGGGGAGCGCAAATATCGCCGATTGAGTGGCAACTGCGAGGATTAACGCACCAGCACGCGCGAGCCGCTCCAATTGGGCGTCAGGACCCAAAGCCAAAATGTCGGCCGGCGTTATAACGAAAGCGACCTTCGTCATCGCTGCCGCCAGACAGGCGAATACAAACCCCAATAGAATGCGCAAGAACGACGCGATCATAATCTGCCTGGCAAAATAACTCTTGGACCCGTAGCGGAAGACCCTACGCCAAAAGGCGCAGGACGCAAAATTGAGCAGATGGCTTCAGGTCCATCGACCGGCCAGCAGCCAATAAACAAATCCCCCGGCAAAACCTGCGGTCGCGAACACCTGCCATAAGGTGACGTCAGCCGCGCCAAAGCCTGACGCAAATCCGGAGAACAACGGGATGGAGACCAGCGCGATTCCGCCCCCGACCACGTAGTAAATCACCGACCTGATGCGGGCCACCTCACCGATCACGACAACGGCAAGCGCCGGAATGATCGTGGCTCCCGCGACCAGTAGGATGCCGTCTTCCATCAGGCCAAAGAGGACATCAGGGTTCTCGACATCGCCGTAACGGTGCATCACGTGCGTCACGCGCTCTAACCCTAGCGTAAACAGCACGGCCATCGTCACCATCGCTGCGATGAGAAACGACAAGGGTACAACCAGCAATCGCCCAAGTGCGCGCCCCACGTCCCCGTTAAGCTCCCTGTCCGGAGCCGGCCGTGCCGGATTGGGCTACAGAGCCCCCCCGCGCGGAAGCCCTGATCTTGAGACTTTCAGATTTCAGCTGACCACAAGCTGCGAAAATGTCCCGTCCGCGCGGCGTCCGCACAGGACTGGCGTATCCCGCCTTGTTGACGACCTCGGCAAACCGCTCGATCTGCTCCCAATCCGAGCATTCATATTGTGACCCGGGCCATGGATTAAACGGAATAAGATTAATCTTCGCCGGAATGCCCTTGAGCAGCTGCACCAGGGCTTTGGCATCGGCGAGGCTGTCGTTCACGCCCTTCAGCATGACATATTCGAACGTGATGCGCCGGGCGTTGGACAGACCAGGATAGCTTCGGCACGCATCGAGCAATTCGCTGATGGGGTATTTTTTGTTGATCGGAACCAGTTCGTTCCTCAGGTCGTCGCGCACTGCGTGCAGAGAAATCGCCAGCATTGTCTGCGCTTCGCCGCCCCAACGCGCGATCTCCGGCACGACCCCAGAAGTCGAGAGCGTAATGCGGCGCTTCGAAACGGAAAGTCCTTCACCATCAGACGCAATGGCCATAGCCGCTTTGACGTTATCGAAATTGTAGAGCGGCTCCCCCATGCCCATAAGCACGATATTTGTGATCTTGCGCTCTGTGGAGGGTAGCAACCGCCCATCGTCCGGAGCAACGGCATCCGGCCAATCCCCGATCCTATCGCGCGCCACTAGAATTTGAGCGACAATCTCATCCGCGCTCAGATTGCGCACCAAGCGCTGCGTACCTGTATGACAGAAGGTACACGTCAACGTGCAGCCTACCTGGCTAGAAATACACAACGTACCGCGATCGGACTCTGGGATGTAAACGGTTTCGATTTCTGGAGCCGCCACTTCCGTACCACTGCGCCGCAAACGGAGAAGCCATTTGCGTGTGCCGTCCTGCGAGACCTGTTCGCTAACAATCTCCGGACGGTCGAGAGAGTAGCGTTCAGCCAGCCGCGCGCGCAGATCCTTCGAAACATCCGTCATAGCGTCGAACGAAGGAACACCGCGTACGTACATCCAACTCCAGAGCTGATTGACCCGCATCCGAAGTTGCTTGTCCGGCACCCCAACCGACGTCAGCGCCGCACACAGCTCACCGCGCCCAGCCCCGGCGAGGCTAGGCAACGGTTCCGGTCTGGTTACGGACGCCTTGTCCTTGGGGTCAAGCGCGTCGACGACGAGCACCATAGATCAATCACCTGCAGCGTTACGCGTATGGCCCCATATGTAGCCACGAAGGTGCAAACGGCAAATGCACGGGCCAACGGCAATGTTAATTGCGCGTCACGCCCAAGGACGCGACTGCGACATCTGCGACTCGAAGGAATCGATCTTATCCGCCTTTTCGAGCGTGAGCCCAATATTATCGAGACCGTTGAGTAGACAATGCTTGCGGAACGGGTCGATTTCAAAGCGGATCACACCGCCATCCGGTCCGCGAATTTCCTGGGCTTCCAAATCGACGGTAATCGTCGCATTGGCTCCACGCGACGCATCGTCCATGAGCTTGTCGATCTCAGACTGCGGCAGCTTGATCGGCAAGATCCCGTTCTGGAAGCAGTTGTTATAAAAAATGTCCGCGAAATCTGGAGCGATAACGCACCGGATACCGAAGTCCAACAGTGCCCACGGGGCATGCTCGCGCGACGAACCGCAACCGAAGTTGTCGCCCGTAACGAGGATCTGCGCACTCCGGTATGCAGGCTTGTTGAGAACGAAATCCGGATTTTCCGAGCCACCTTGCCCATAGCGCATTTCATAAAACAGCGACTTACCAAGCCCGGTGCGCTTGATCGTCTTAAGAAACTGCTTGGGAATGATCATGTCGGTATCGATATTGCGCAGCGGCAAGGGAGCAGCAATACCGGTCAAAGTCGTGAACTTATCCATTCAATCCTCGTTCTGGCCTACGGCCATGCATCGCGTTAGGCGCGTAGTCCATCGGCTAAAGCGCGGAAATAGCCTTCAGCATCAGCCAGTCGGTCGATTCGGAAGGAATTGACCGCGAAAGCCTCAGAATCCCGCAATTCACTGGCGCAGATGGTTTCCAAACGCCTTTTAACGCCAGCCAGCTTACGTCCGTCAAGCCGATGCTGCAGAACGTCGACGATTGTCTCGACATATCCGCGCATCCGCCCGAATTCCCGAATGACCTGACGCCGAGCAGATCGATCGCCGCGCCGACGCTCAAAACGAGCCAAGGCATCTCCTGCGCGGTTCAAGGTCTCGGCAATTGCCTCGGCATAATCAGCGACACGGGCGCGACGTTCCGGTTCTAGCCCGGCGAGATCGCCCAACCATTGGTGCAAAACCAGCGCCAAATTCAGGATTTTGTTTGCGTAAGCCGTCACCCATCACCTCGCCGCTTCCCACAAATCCTAAAATTGTGGGCGGGGGCGGGGACAAACCAGACGCTAAGATTCCTGACCCGAGGCCGAGATGAACGTTAATGGACCTTAGGGTCGGCGTAGCATTTGCGCATGTACTCGCAGCGATGCGAGCCGGACAAATGCATCATGTCGCCCTTCGCCGGCGCAATGAACGTACAAACCTCATCCAAACCGGCAGGGGTCAACCAACCTTGGCGGCGTCCGCGTTGGACCGCAAAACAATCAGCGGTCTCTTCATCTGGGCCGCGAAACTGATGCCCGCACTCGTGTGCAAAGATCCACTGCTTCACCGAGATGGAAACCTTGTCGAGCAACCGCGGGTTCATGATGAGAAAGCCCGGATAGGCCGCACCGTAGTCATCCAACTGCGGATCGACCACGACGGGCCGGCGGCCGCACCACTGCGTCTGGCCGTCAAGCTTGAACTCACCCGGGGACAGAATCCTGGCAGTTCCGCCAACGTGCGAAACGTACTCTTCCGGTGTCGGCGGGCCATCTGCCTTAGCGCCAGCCGCCGCAAAAAGGCACGTGGCAGTGGCAACCGCGATCCAACCAGCCGTTTTTCCAAGCCCCATTAAAATCCCCGCTCCGACAGTTGCGAGATGACTGCACATCCAACCCTTGCCCGAAATAGCACGGTCTTCAACCCCTGGACTTCAAAGACCCACGGATTCCGAACCACGCGGGGCAAGAAATACCGTTTAGATTGATAAGGCGTCAGTCGTTGCGATTTTCTAACAACATAAAGCCCCTTAATCGCTAAGCTCAGCCACGACGATGAATTCCTGTAGCGTAAAGTGCAGATCCCCATCGATCTCACGCGGCATCAGAAACGTCGAGAGCGGCGACGTCGCACATAGCAATTGCTCTAACTCTGCGACCGTCTGAGGCCCACAGCGCATGCGGTCTACCCACGGCTGGAAACCCATCTCCTTGCCAATCTGTTCCCGCGCCAACACGGTAAAACCAGCCTTGTCCAAGATCCCAACCCACTCATCAACGGAGAGCGCTCTGGCATGGCTGGGATCGCGCAGTTTCTCAAACGCATTGTAGGCGACACCAGCTTCTCTGATTTGGTCGTCGGTCAGACCTGCAAGCCGTTCCGCATCTGGCGTAACGTTGTCGACCACGGCAATGCGGCCGCCCGGCTTGAGCACACGGCGTGCCGCGGCGACGAATTGAGCAATGTCGGGAAAATGATGCGCGGCCAACCGGCATGTTACGAGGTCGAACGACGCCGCATCAAACGGCAGCTCTCCGGCTTCGGCTTTCGCCGTCCGTAAATTGCCGAGGCCCTTCTCTCGCGCCAACGCTTCCGTCTGCCCAAGCATCTCGTCCGTAATATCGCTGGCGACAACCTCAGCGACGTGAGGTGCGAAAATCGCTGCCGTATGCCCGGCACCCGTCGCCACGTCCAACACTCGCCAATTACGGTGCGGACCGACGAGTTCAACAACACGGTTGAGACTGGCTCCCGAGCGATGCACTTCACACTCTGCATAATGCTTTGCGCTCGGTCCGAACTGCTGCTGAACAAGCGTTTGAGACATTGGCGAACCTCCGCATTTGGATGAGGCCTTTTCCTCTACGAGAGGGGCCAACTAAGGGCAGCGCGCGTAAATAGCAGCCCGAAAAACAACAAGGCCGCGCGTATCGAATTCCGCGCGGCCTTGCCGATCAATCCATCTCCGGTCCTCTCAGGATTAATGTGCCCAAGACCGGATATCGACGAAATGGCCTTCGAGCGCCGCCGCGGCCGCCATAACCGGCGAAACAAGATGCGTACGGCCCTTATAGCCCTGGCGGCCTTCGAAGTTACGGTTTGACGTCGAAGCACACCGCTGTTCTGGCTTAAGTTGATCCGGATTCATACCCAGGCACATCGAGCAACCCGGTTCGCGCCACTGGAATCCAGCATCGACAAAGATCTTATCCAAGCCTTCTGCTTCGGCCTGCGCCTTCACAAGACCTGATCCCGGAACAATCATCGCATAGTCCAGACGTTCCGAAACCTTGCGCCCCTCGACGATCTTCGCAACAGCGCGCAGATCCTCGATACGTCCATTGGTGCATGATCCGATCCACACGACGTCGAGCGGAATATCCGTCATCTTCGTACCAGACGTCAGCCCCATGTAAGACAAGGCCCGCTCCATGGAACCCTTCTTATTGGGATCCGCGACGGCGTTGGGATCAGGAACGACGCCGGATACCGACACGACATCCTCGGGAGACGTACCCCAGGTGATGATCGGCGGAAGCGACGCGGCATCGAGCTTCACTTCGGTATCGAAATGCGCGCCCTCGTCCGTCGTGAGCGTTTCCCAATATTTCATAGCCATATCCCAGGCGGCACCCTTTGGTGCCTTGGGACGGCCCTTGATAAAATCAAAGGTTGCCTGATCCGGCGCGATCATGCCAGCGCGCGCACCGCCCTCGATTGACATGTTGCAGACAGTCATCCGGCCTTCCATCGAAAGCGCACGGATCGCCTCACCGGCATACTCAATGACGTGGCCCGTACCGCCGGCCGTTCCGATCTCACCGATGATCGCCAGGATGATGTCCTTGGCCGTCACACCCTCGGGCAGCTTGCCGTCGACCAGCACCCGCATGTTCTTGGCCTTCTTCTGGATCAGCGTTTGCGTCGCCAGAACATGCTCCACCTCGCTCGTGCCGATGCCGTGGGCCAACGCTCCGAAAGCACCGTGGGTGGACGTGTGGCTGTCACCGCAAACAATAGTTGTACCAGGAAGCGTAAAACCCTGCTCCGGTCCGACAACGTGAACAATGCCCTGACGCATATCGAGTTCATTGTAGTACTCGACGCCGAAGTCAGCCGCGTTCTTCGCTAGAGTTTCAACCTGCAGCCGGCTCTCAGGATCATCGATCCCGTTCGTACGCTCAGAAGTCGGCACGTTATGATCAACGACGGCAAGCGTCTTCTCCGGAGCGCGGACCTTACGGCCGCTCATACGCAGGCCTTCAAACGCCTGCGGGCTCGTTACTTCGTGCACGAGATGACGATCGATATAGAGCAGGCACGTGCCATCTTCTTGCCGGTCTACAATGTGGTCATCGAAAATCTTGTCGTACAGCGTCTTTGCCATAACGGTTTGCCGTTCTTTCTTTTCGGATATGAAATGTCGCGCCACCGAAGGATCGCCAATCTTTGCGGGGCACTTTGTTCTTTGCAGCACACTAGATAGCGATTGGCAACGCCGCGCGCAAACGCTGCGAACGTCGCATCAAATAGGCTATTCCAGCCGACACGCCTCAGGGCAAGAAAAATGCCGGATCGAATAAACCTCGACCCGGCGCATTGAGGCAAACGTCGTAGCCTTCCAGTATCGAATGAGGTGGTGGCAAGAAACCGCACGCGACGCCGGTTGGCTAAAGTGACGCGATGACTCGCGCGCAGGCGGATCAAGGCCATGTACGCGAGCTCAAGTCCAGTAAAATCTCCAAAATTTTAAACTTGATCAATCCTTTTCGAAGCGGCCCATGGAAGAAGCGGTGTCAATGCCGCCACTGACGCGCCTTCCCGACCAGAAAATCGCGAAAAACCTGAACGCGCTTCGAACCCTTCATCTCTTCCGCATAAACGAAATAGACCGGCAACTTTGGCGGATCTATCTCCGTCAGAATTGGCACGAGATCCGTTTCACCTTCCACGAGATAGTCAGGCAGCATACCGATCCCGACGCCGGTGCGAATGGCGTACTTCATAGCCATAATGCTATTGACCCGGAAGTGCGGATGGCGAACCTCTTTACCCGTCAACCCCACGGTTTCAATCCAGGCAATCGCGCTGAGGTGCTGAGCAGGTGGACCGCTGTAAGAAACGATCCGGTGCTTTCCCAGTCCGGCGAGGTTTTGCGGCGCCCCAAATTTCCGTATGTACTGCACTGAGGCGTAGGCCCGCACCGTCATTGAAAAAAGCGGGCGCCGGATGAGCTCAACATGCCCAGGCTCCTGCACAAACAAGCCCACATCGGCCTCGCGCATCGCAATATCCATCTGCTCATCATTCAAAATGAGCTCGATATTTATCTCCGGATAAAGCTCAAGGAATTCCCTTATCCTCTGGGTAACCCATACGGTTCCAAACCCAACAGGCGCGGTGATCCGCAACTCGCCAGCCGGCTTTGTCGTCGTCTCGGAAAGCTGCGCCTCCGCCGTTTGCAGCTTGTTCATCACTTCCGCAACGGTCGTGTAGAGCAGCTCCCCCTGTTCCGTAAGCACCAGCCCGCGTGCGTGCCGGTGAAACAGCGGGATGCCGAGGTCCTTTTCCAGCGATGAGACCTGCCGGCTTACCGCCGACTGGCTCATTTGCAGCGCCTCGCTGGCGTGAGTAAAGCTTCCCGCTTCGGCGGCAGCGTGGAAAATGCGCAGCTTATCCCAGTCCATGCTCAAGCCTGTCCAAGTAAGAGCAGACGCAAAACGGGCTGCTGCTTCGTTTCGACCAACGCCTATTCCGCAGCCTCAGCAGCCACCTCGAGACCTGCGAGGTAGCGCTCAGCCTCAAGAGCGGCCATGCACCCCATCCCAGCAGCGGTCACGGCCTGCCGGAAGATATCATCCGTAACATCGCCAGCAGCGAAAACGCCGGGGATCGAGGTCGCCGTCGAATCTGGCTTCGTGATCAAATAACCTGAGCCCTTCATCTCGAGCTGTCCTTTGAACATCTCCGTCGCAGGCGCATGCCCGATGGCAACGAACACACCATCCGCAGGTCGCTCCACGATCGCACCCGTCTTAACGTTCTTGAGACGGACACCGGTCACCGATTTCGGCTCTTCCGTTCCGATTATCTCCTCCAGCGCGCTGTCCCATACGACCTCGACCTTTGGATTTTTGAACAATCGATCCTGCAAAATCTTTTCGGCGCGGAAGGAGTCGCGGCGATGCACTACCGTCACCCGCTTTGCGAAATTAGTCAGGAATATCGCCTCTTCGACAGCCGTGTTGCCACCACCAATCACGACCACCTCTTTGTCACGATAGAAAAAGCCATCGCAGGTGGCGCATGCCGAAACGCCGTAGCCTTTGAATTTCTCTTCGGAAGGAATACCGAGCCAGCGCGCCTGAGCACCAGTGGCAATAATCAACACGTCACATGTGTAGATATCTTCCGATTCACAGACGAGCCGGAACGGCCGCTTGCTGAGATCTACGGAATTCACATGATCCATCACAATTTCAGTTCCGACGTTCTCTGCCTGGGCCTGCAACTGCTCCATCAGCCATGGCCCCTGGATCGGCTCAGCAAAACCCGGATAGTTCTCGACATCCGTCGTAATGGTCAATTGTCCGCCGGGTTGAATGCCCTGGAGAACGAGCGGCTTCAGCATCGCGCGCGAGGCGTAAATGGCTGCGGTATAGCCGGCCGGCCCAGAACCCAAAATCAAGACCTTTACGTGCCGTGTTGCTGCCATTGGTGTTCCTTTCCATTGGACGAACCCGAAATTCCGAATTCGCCGGGCATATCTCGACCCCTCAAAAACGCTTCCTCATATAAGGCGAAACGTTCCGTCATGCGATAGCCAGTGATCTACGTCAGAGGCCCGGTTGTGGAGCAGTCAGTGCACGGCAGAACAAGCCAGACTAAATCAGCTTTAGCCCGCGCAGGCTCGTATGCCCCTCCCGCCCAACGATAATATGATCGTGAACACTAACCCCCAAGGGACGCGCCGCCTGTTGTATCAGCCGCGTCATGTCAATATCCGCGCGCGACGGCGTGGGGTCTCCCGACGGGTGATTGTGGACGATGCTATCGAAAATCCGCAAACGATTGAAATTGCTAAGAAAATTATGCATCTGGCGGAGGTCTAGAGGCTGTAATTGGGGGCGGTCTTGTGTGATGCATCGTGATGGTCACGCCTCGTCACGTGCCATCCGTGTTGAGTCGCTTTGACGCACGACATGTCACCATGTTCTTTTGATCCCAGGCCTCCAAATCGTCAATTGGATAGAGGACTGCCTTACCGATCTTGATGAAAGTCGGCCCAACCCTCATTGAACGCCAGTTTCGCAGAGTCCCCACCGAAATTTCGCCGCGATAGCGTTCCGAGACTTCTTCGGCAGTCAGATATTTCCTCTCATCCATTGATCTCTCCTGCATCTCGTCACTGGCGACTAATGCCGGGCCACATGCCGACGACGATTCGGCACAGATCGCGTTGAGCAGGTTTCGACATGCTGCCGAACGGGCGCTCATGCTGTCGCCCGCCTATGGATGGACGCCCTTTCAGAGAAGGGAAGAATTGAAAGGTCGTAGTAGTAGGTTCGGATATTGTCGGATAGAAATCGGATGCTTTGAAAATTCATTTCGATGGCGCGACATCTCACTCCCCCGCCAAGTAGAGATCAAAGTCCATCCTCACGACATTCTACTACGTCTCACCGGGCCACTGTCCTGGGATGTCCGAATCCGAGGCAGTCATTTCCAATGTTCGCGAATCTTAGCGAAGTTGAAGACCTCAAGCGCTTGGCCTTTCTCGTCGTTCTATTGATCCTTGCTTGACTAGCATGTTCTCAACTTGACGCGCCCGATCAGCTTCCTGGTGCAACCAACCGCGAAAAGCTAGAAGTGCCGGATCTTCCTTTCGAATAGCGCGGTATTCTAGAAGCCAACCCCCGACTGTGTGCGCGACGATCGGGAATGGCGCGACCAAGCGGCCCGCTGCCAGGGCATCGCTGACGTAAGGGATTTGAGCGATGGCGACTCCGACCCCGTCGAGTGCCGCCTGCATCGCCATGACATTGCTCTCGAATGACACCTCACCGGCGGGGTGCACGGGGGAGCGTAAGCCCGCCGCCGCGAACCAGTGTGGCCATTCGTTTGGCATGTGGGACACGACGATGAGAGTCGCGTTGCGCAAGTCGTCAGGCGAGCGCAGCGTCGATGCGAGCTTAGGCGTGCAGACCGGCACGACGGTGCTCGGGAATAGGCATTCTGCATTGTAGCCCGGTAACGCGTCGGTATCGCGTCGGATAGTGCAGGTCCAGTCATCGCGTACCGGGCGAGTTGCGCCACCCGTCGCCATGCGCACTTCGACGTCGGGATGGCTGCGATAGAAGTGTGCCAGTCGCGGGATCAGCCAAGTGACCGCCAGGGTTGGGCCGACTCCAACCGTTAGCACCGGGCCACCACGCATCGCCGTAACGCTTTCAGTGAGCCGGGCGATGGAATCGAAAGCATCGGTCAGACCGGACAGCAGTGCTTGCCCTTGCGCCGTTAGCTCAAGCGCGTTCGCATGTCGCCGGAACAGAGGAAAACCAAGACGATCCTCCAGCAGACGGACCAAGCGGCTTACCGCTGTTTGGGTGACGTTCAGCTCTCTTGCCGCGGCGGTGAAACTGCCGTGCCGGCCAGTTGCCTCAAAAGCGCGCAGTCCGTTCAGCGAGGGTAATCGCCGCATCATGTGAGACCCCAATCTTTTCTTGGGGACACGGTAAGTTAAACGCGTTTGCCTGACAATGATCTTCACCCCAATATACTTTGAGTAATCGGACTTCGTGCGGAGGACGCGCATGCACTATCCTGCTGGTTCAGGCTCGGTTTTTAATGGGCTATCGTCAGTGCAACGTCCGGGTCCAGCCGGACCCGGCATTTGGGCATCTCAGAGCGTCGGGAGGCAAGGCGTGCCTAAAGGCGCTCTCTTCAGCATCATTGTGGCAGCAGGAGTCCTATGCATGGCTTACACCCAGCCGGCCTTCGCCCAGGAAAAGCGAGGCGTGATCCCGCATACGCCGCTGCTGAAGACAGCCGTGCCCGATACGGTGAACCAGGAAGTCGCCGTCTACCACACCGAATATGAGCCGGGCGGCATCAATCCCCGGCACTTTCATCCGGCCGCTGTCACCTTCCACATCCTCTCCGGCACTGGCATCTGGCAGGAGGAAGGCAAGCCGCCGGTCACCTTGCATGCGGGCGATAGTTTGCTGGTCCCAGCCGGGACTACTCATGCGCACTGGAATCCCAGTTCAACCGAAAAACTCCGCTTCCTCGAATTCATTGTGTCGGAAAAGGACAAAGGCCGGTCCATTCCCAGGCCGTTAAAGGACTAGCTCGCCTCTGACGCCGGTCAACTCGAATAAACCGGGTTTCTTATCTGCAGGCGCATCAGACAAAAGGTGGATATGTCTGTCCGAAACCTGTGTCGCACAATTCTCGTCGGCGCCGGTGCAGCGATTGCCGTCGTCGGACTGCTCTATTGGCAATTTGCGCCGAGTCCTCCGCAAGAGCGCAGCGCGCGCTCGCAGGCGCCCGCGCCCGCGCCCGCACCTGTGAGCGTCGCGACGGTGACGAGACAGGACGTCCCGATTCATCTCTCAGGACTGGGAACGGTGCAGGCGTCATTGACCGTCGGTATCCGTTCCCAAGTCGACGGCAAACTGCAGGAGGTGCTATTTACCGAAGGACAACGCGTCCGGAAGGGCGACGTATTGGCGAAGATCGATCCGCGACTGTTCCAGGCGGCGCTCGATCAAGCCATAGCCAGGAAGAGGCAGAACGCCGCATTGCTGGCTGGTGCGGAAAAAGATCTGGCACGCTCGAAGGCGCTCGCGCAAAAGGATATCGGCACGCAACAGAATGTCGACCAGCAGCAGGCCAAGGTCGATCAGTTGAAAGCCTCCATCGAGGCTGACATGGCTGCGATAGCCACCGCGCAAACTCAGCTAAACTACGCCACGATCACCGCGCCAAGCGACGGCCGCATGGGCGTCCGACTAGTTGACCCCGGCAATCTGATACGCGTGTCGGAGTCCGGACCGATTGCCACTCTCGTGCAGATCCAACCTGCGGCGGTTCAATTCACGCTGCCGGCGCGCGTGCTGCCGGACCTACGGGAGGCTATGGCGCGCGGGCCTGTCGAGGTTACGGCCTTCGACCAAGACAACAGGCGCGCGCTCGACACGGGTACGATTCTGCTTATCGACAATGTCATCGATCAGGCCACCGACATGATTCGTCTCAAGGCCATGTTTGCCAATGCTGATGACCAACTGTGGCCGGGTCAATATGTTAATGCGCGTGTGCTGGTCGCGATCAAGCGCAACGCGCTGACAATCCCGTCCAGCGCAGTACAACGCGGACCGCAGGGTCTGTTCGCCTGGATCGTGACGAGTAAGAACAATGCGGAGCCGCGTCCACTTCAGGTCGGACTGACGACGAGTGATCTGACGGTGGTTGCATCAGGCCTGTCCGAAGGAGAGCGCGTCGTAATCGATGGGCATTACCGGCTGCGGCGCGGCGCTTTGGTGAGTATCGCAAAGCCGCAATCCGCCGATGCACGGAGTGGATCGTGAATCTCTCCGACCTATCGATCAGACGACCGGTCGCAATCACGCTGCTGATGGCGGCGCTAGCCCTTGTCGGAATGACATCATTCTTCCTCTTGCCCGTTGCGCCGCTTCCTCAGGTTGATTTTCCGACGATTCAGGTCACGGCCACACTCGCGGGCGCCAGCGCCGAAACCATGGCCTCGTCAGTTGCGACTCCGCTCGAACGCCAGATCGGGCAGATTGCCGGTGTCACGCAGATGACGTCCTTCAGCGCGCTCGGCGCGACGTCGATCACCATCCAGTTTGATTTGGATCGCAACATCGACGCGGCCGCGCAGGACGTTCAGGCGGCGATCTCCGCCGCCTCCAGAAACTTGCCGGAGTCGATGACATCGCCGCCGACCTATCGCAAGCTCAATCCGGCCGAGGCGCCCATCCTGATCCTCTCGGTAAGTTCAGAGACGCTGCCGCTGACCGCCGTCAGCGAATATGCAGACAACTTCCTCGCGCAGCAGATTTCACAGGTGCAGGGTGTCGCCCAGGTTTCGATCGGCGGCGAGCAGAAGCCCTCAATTCGGGTTCAACTGGATCCGGGAAAACTCGCGGCGCGCGGATTGACGTTTGAAGAGGTGCGAGGCGCCCTCGTCAACACCACCACCAATGCACCAAAGGGTAGCCTGACGACACCGAAGGCGAGCTTCGCATTTGTCGCGAACGATCAGATCACCGAGGCAGAGCAGTTTGAGGACGCGATCATTGCGTATCGCGATGGCGCGCCGGTTCGGGTGCGGGATGTGGGGCGCGCCGTTTCCGCGGCATCTGACAGGAATACAGCGGCCCATTACAACAACGTTCTGGGTATCTTGCTTTCGGTCAACAAGCAGCCCGGTGCGAACGTCATCGAAACGGTCGATCAGATCAAGGCGCAACTGCCCAAGCTGACCGCGAACCTGCCCCCTGCGATCACGGTCGAGACCGTGCTTGATCGTACCGTCACCATCCGGGCGTCCGTTCACGAGGTCGAGTTCACGCTTGTGCTTACGGTCGCCCTCGTGGTGCTGGTGGTTCTGCTGTTCCTGCGCAACGTGTGGGCGACCCTGATCGCGAGCATCACAGTGGTGCTCGCGCTGATCGGGTCGTTCGCCGCGATGTATCTCCTCGGATTCAGTCTCAACAACGTTTCATTGATGGCGCTCACCATCGCCATTGGTTTTGTCGTTGATGACGCGATTGTGGTTGTCGAGAACATCTATCGCCACATGGAAGAGGGACAGTCGCCGTTCGAGGCGGCGCTGGCCGGGTCCCGCGAGATCGCCTTCACCATTGTGTCAATCAGCGTGTCGCTGGTTGCGGTCTTCATCCCGCTCTTGCTCATGGGCGGCATTGTCGGGCGACTGTTTCGCGAGTTCGCCCTCACGGTCACAGCCTCGATTCTGGTATCGGTCATCGTCTCGCTCACGCTCGTGCCGATGCTTTGCTCGCGCTTCATTTGGCCGAATACCGGCCAGCATCGGCGCCTCTATTGTGCGATCGAGAGTGTGCTGGACGGAATCCTCTCCGGATATCGCTATACGCTCGACATTGTGCTCCGGCACCAGGCAACGACTTTGGCCGTGTTCTTTGCAACCATGGCGCTCACCGTCGTTTTGGCCATTCAGATTCCGAAAGGATTCTTTCCGACACAGGACACCGGACTGATCGGAGGCGTGGCGGAAACCGCGCAGGGGGCCTCGTCCGAAGAAATGCAGCGCCTGATGAAAGTGTTGGCCGAGGTCGTGCTGCGCGATCCCGACGTTGCGGGTGTCAGTGCAACGACCGCCAGCACGGGCGGCAACGGAAATGCGCAGACCGCCAACACTGCCCGCTTCACCATTGTCCTTAAGCCGCGCGAGGAACGCACCCAGACGGCCTCGCAGATCATCAACCGGCTGCGGCCGCAATTAGCCAAGGTCCAGGGCGCAAACCTGTCCATGCAGCCGATCCAAGACATCACAGTCGGCGGTCGAAGTTCGCGCGGAAGCTTTCAATATACGCTGCAAAGCGTCGACGTCGGTGAATTGACGACGTGGTCCCAGAGAATTTTGGATAAGATGCGGACGCTGCCGCAGATTGCGGATGTCGCAACGGATCTTCTCGCCAATGCGCCGCAAATCCAGGTGCAGATCAATCGCGATCAGGCGGCGCGTTTCGGGATTTCGCCGCAACTGATCAACGACACCCTCAACGATACCTTCGGTCAAAGGCAGATCACGCAGTACTTTACGCAGCTCAACACCTATCCGATCATTCTGGAACTGCTTCCAGAGCTCCAGACGGATTTCTCCTCGCTTCAGCGTATCTACCTGAAGTCGCCGCTGACCGGAGCCGCTGTGCCACTTTCCGCGCTGGTGACTTTCGATACTACCAGGGTGGGGCCACTGTCCGTGACGCATCAGGGGCAGTTTCCGTCCGTGACCTTGTCGTTCAACCTCGCGCCGGGCGTCGCTCTCGGCCAGGCTGTCGATGCTATCAGGCAGTCGGCACTTGATATCGGTATGCCCGGTGCGGTCACTGGCACGTTCCAGGGCAACGCGCAGGCATTCCAGGACTCGCTGTCAAGCACGCCGATACTGATCATCGCCGCGCTCGTGGTGGTCTACATCGTACTCGGGATTCTCTATGAAAGCTTCGTCCATCCGCTGACTATCCTCTCCACGCTGCCATCCGCGGGCATCGGCGCACTGCTCGCACTGCAATTCGGCCATATGGATCTGTCGGTGATCGGAATCATCGCCCTCATTCTGTTGATTGGTATCGTCAAGAAGAACGGCATCATGCTTGTTGACTTTGCCATCGTGGCCGAACGCGACCGACATTTGCCGCCGGTCGTCGCCATTCGCGAAGCATGCCTGTTGCGGTTTCGCCCGATTTTGATGACGACCGCGGCTGCGCTCCTTGCGGGCGTACCGTTGGCGCTCGGAACCGGTACTGGTTCGGAGCTACGGCAGCCCCTCGGCTACGCGATGGTCGGTGGGCTAGTGCTTAGTCAGCTGCTCACGCTGTACACGACACCGATTGTCTATCTCTATCTGGATCGTTTTCAGTCTTTCCTCAAAGGGAACGCAAGAGCAAGGCCTGAGATGGATAAGCCGATGTTCAAGAATTCGGAGGGAAACGTTTTCGTGCTGGTTGAAGACAAGAAGTGACGTTTCGAGCAATCATGGCAATCAAAGGCACTCGCGCGAATGAGCGGCGAATCGAGTGCGGCACGCTGCCAAGCCGCAGGAATGGCACAGGCGCCGCTTCGGCGCCGAATAGCTCTATATGCTCAACGTCGACGATGTCGATGCGGCGTTCAAGCGCGTGCTCGATGCTGGCGCGCAAGTCAAGCTGCCTGTCTCGCGTTGATGCCCGCTTGGGCTGCGGGAGTTCTGTTTACAGACCGAGCAGCGGGCGGCAGATAACATCGCGACCGTGACATGCGCGTCCGAGACCTCGGAACGTTACCGGTTGAGCTCAAGCATCTCCGCTATGCCGATGCGGCGTCGCAGCACGGCAGCTTCCGCAAGGCGGCCGACGTACTTGGGCTCAAGCAATCAAATCTCAGCCGCAGAATCCGAACTCTTGAGGAGTGCCTCGGCTACCGATTGTTCGAACGGACCAATGGGGGCGTACAGCCGACACCTATGGGGCGCGACTTTCTTCAAGGCGCACGGCGCGTTCTCGATGATGTCCAAGCGATTGTGGATGCCGCAGATGCAGTGGCGCGGGGCGCGGCCGGACAACTTCGGCCCGGGTTCTACACATCGCTCTCGGCCGGGAATCTGCGCAGCACGCTGCTCGACTATGCACGCCGTTTTCCGCAAGTGCGCATCAGCGTGGTTGAGGACGAGCGATGTCGTTTGTGCGCCGGCCTGCGAAACGGGAAAATCGACATTGCGATCGTCACTGGTGAGCCGACTGCCGAAGGTGGCACGTCGATGGCGCTGTGGAGCGAACGGATCCTGATCGCACTTCCGGAAGCCCATGAACTTGCGGCCAAAGAGGTCCTCAATTGGGGCGACTTGAAGCGCGAACGCTTCGTGCTGAGCACGCGCGACCCCGGCCCCGAGATCGAATCCATCCTGATCGCGAAGCTGGTTACACCGGGAGAGTCACTCAACATCGATCATCACGATGTCAACGCGGAGAGCCTGAAGAGCCTGGTCAGTGCGGGACACGGCATCACCGTGGTCTGCGAGTCCTGCATGGGGTCTGTCCCGCCTGGGATGGTGTTCCGCGAGACACGGGACGGCAATGGATCGACGCGTGTTGGCTTTTGTGCCTATTGGATGCCAGGCAACGAGAACCCGGCGCTGCGGAATTTCATTCAGTTGCTGGAAGAGCGCTGCCCACCGTTGGGTGTGCGGCTGAACGGCGTTTAGCGGATCGCGCAGGTGGTAGCGAAAGACACATGTATCGCTTCAATTGCGTGCTTGCGCATGAAATCCTGCGCTCGTTATAGGCGTTATGTCCCTGCGTGACTGGCGGCAGGGCAACGCAGGATTCTCTCGCCGCGGGCCTGGGCGTCCCTCAAGCATGAAAACGCCCAACATTAAAGAGCGACCCACAACCTGATCGATGGCCATGAGCTGCTCTATCATGGCAACCTGGGGCTGGACGAATATGGACCCCTCATGGCCGCACGGAGCTTTGAGGTTGTGTGGCGCATCAGCTCGATGATCCCTGCGACGCGGCGAGCATATTGCCGGCGCAAAGGCGGCGGATGCTCTCCAGCGCTGCTGTGCGCCGCTGCCATCGGCCTATGAACTACCGCTACTCACCGTGCGCTTCGCCTTGAGGAATCCCCGGTCGGTGGCCATGAAACGCGCGACCATCGGTGCGACTAGCTTAGCGGGCTCGATAGCTTGCCCGCTCTCGCGGCCGAGAATTTCCGCATAGGCGAGGAGATCGCGGTGAAGGGCGGCGGGCAGTTCCACCGAGATCTTCACCGGCTTGTCGTCTTCGATCGCTCCGAGCTTTAGCTTGGCCATTGGCTAGCCTCCGTAGGGTTCGAGCACCAAGTCCCGCGTGATGATCACGCGGACCGGGAAGCCGGGCCGGATGCTCAGCGTCGGCGCGACGTTGAGCTGCCGGCGGATGATCTGCTGGCCGGCATCGTTGATGGTGTCCTGGCCGCCGTTGCGTATCGCTTGGATCAAGCGGTCGTCGTCATTGGTCGCAAGCTCAGCGCCGACGCTCAGCAGCGTCGAGAGGCCGGCCGCCTTTGCGAGATCCCACCAATGGTAGTCGACGCCGTCTTGCAAGCCCGCGTAGCCTTCAACGTCTGCGCCGGGCTGACGCTCGAGCACAATGGAGCGTCCGTTCGGGAAGATCAGCCGGTTCCAGATCAGCAGCACGCGGCTCTGACCGAACTGAACGCTGTTGTTGTATTGCCCGACTACGCGTGTGCCTTGGGGCACTAGAAGAATGCGGCCTGTCGGGCTGTCGTAGATATTCTCCGTCACTTGCGCCGTGATCTGGCCCGGGAGATCCGAGTGGATGCCAGTAATGAGCGCTGCTGCGATCACCGCACCTGCCTGAAGGATGTAAGGCGACGCCGGTGCGGCGACGCGATCGGGTGCGACGGTGCGCCGATCGGCGGCCGCATTGAGGAATGCGAGCTGGCGATCCTGGGCCGATGGGGTGGCGGGTGGTGGCGCGAGGCCGAGGCCAGTGAGATTAGGCGCCGGCGGCGGCGCGATCGTCGCGGCGCCGGGGCCTGTCGAGGCCATGGGCCGGTTCTCGGAGCCGCTGAACAGCCTGCTGACCCGGGCGGTCTCTATTTCTTGCAGCCGGCGCTGCTCCTCCGCGCTGAGGCCGGGGTTGGGCTGGTTCGGCAATGGCTGGCCACGACTTTGCGCGCCCAGGATGGGTCGCCCGAGGTCGCCCGGGAGCGGCGGACCGAGCTGGGGAATTCCGCTGTAATCGCGTGGCAATCCGGCCAGGCCATCGGCGGTCGACCGATTGTCGGTCGAGTAAAGTTCGTCCGCCGGTCTTCCCGCGTCGCGGGTTTGGAGCGCATAGATCAAGGCGCCGCCGATGCCGACGCTCGCCACGAGTCCGATGCCAGCGAGCACCTTACGCGAGAGCTGCGTGACACGCGGCGCCTCACCTCGGAGCCGCATCGGGTCGGCCGCGTTGCCGGCCGACCCGGCCAGCGGCGCATCGTCTTCCTCTTTCCGGGGCTCAGGATCGCTCACGACGTCGGCCTCCCGTCAGTGCGAACGATGCGGACGCGCTTCTGGCGGTCGCCGGCGCCGAAACGCAGCTCGGCGGCTGCGAACAGCCGGTCGACGATCATGTAGTTGGCGCGGACGCGGTAGTTCACGAGTTCGGAGGTGTTGCCCTCCGGACCGACGACGAACAGCGGCGGCATTTCGCCCTGACCGATTCCGCGGGGAAACTCGATGAAGACCTGGCGACCATCATCGTAGGCGCGCAGCGGTCGCCACGGCGCACGGTCGCCCTCGATGGCGTAGCGGAAATTGATGTTGGCGAGGTCAACGCCGGTGGCGACGGGACTGCTGGCCTCGGCCTGCGCGTTCTGGCGCCGCAGCGCGATAAGCTGATCCTGCGGATACTGCCAGGACACCGACGCCATATAGGTGCGCTCGGTCGAGCGCAGCTCCATGTGGTAGGTGCGCAGATTGGTGTTGATGATGAGATTCGTCATCAAGTCGGCGCGGGTCGGTTTCACCAGGATATGGACTTTCTGGGTGGCGCCCGAGCCGCTCAACGTGTCGCCGATGATCCAGCGAACCGTGTCGCCGGCGGCGACCGGACCGGAGCCGACCAGTTGCTCGCCCGGCTGAAGCGCGATGTCGGTGATCTGGCCGACGGCGGTGTAGACCTGATAGAGCGCGCCGCCCGTATAGGGATAGACCTGCATGGCGTTGATGAAGCCGTCGCGGACCGGCTGCACACGCGCGGCGGCGTTCGCCTGGTTGACGCGCGCTGTCGGATCGGTGGGTTCGGGTGTGCCGCGGGACGGCTCGACGGGCTTCATCTGACCGGGGAGCGGAAGAGGTCTCGGCAGTTCGACCACGCGCACGGGAGCCGGGGGATTTGCGCTCAGCGCCGCCGGCACGGCGTCATCATAGGAGATATCTGGCGGCCTGTTCGCCGTGGCGCAGCCGGCGAGCGCCGACGTGCACAGCAGGAGAAGCGTAAATGCGGAAATGCGAAAAGCCGGGTTTCCAGCTTTACGGTAAGGCGGCTTCATTGCCCAAGCTCCCGTGACCAGTTGATGGCGTTGACGTAGATGCCGAGCGGGTTGGCGCGCAGCCGATCGGCGTTGCGCGGAACCTGCACGACGATGGTGAGGATGGCGGTCCAGCGGGTCGTCTCGGCGAGCTGGCCGTTCTCGTAGCGACGCTCTACCCAGGCGACGCGGAAGCTATCTGGCGAAGCGCGGATGACGCTGGAGACATCGACTGCGATTTGCTGTCGACCGACTTTGGTGAAGGGATCATTCGACCGCGCGTAGTCATTGAGCGCCATCGCACCGCGGTCGGTCGTGAAGTCGTAAGCGCGCAGCCAATTTTGCCGAACAATGATGGCGTCGGACGGAATCGAACGAACCTGCTCGATGAAGCGCGCGAGATGAAACGCGATCTGCGGATCGGTCGGACGATAGTCCGCAACGGCGGGCGCGACCGCCTGTGCCTGGCCCAACCTGTCCACCTGGACGACCCAAGGGACGATCGTCCCGCGCGCCGATTGCCAAACCAACGCCGCCGCGAAACTGGCGGACAGAAGCAGCGAACCGAACGCCATGAAGCGCCAATTCTTCGCCTGGACGCGTGCGGCGCCGATGCGCTCATCCCAGACCTGAGCGGCGCGCTGGTACGGCGTCTCGGGTTCGGGCGCTTTGCCGTAGTGGGTCGAGGGTCTTTTGAACATCAGCGGTCGCCTCCGGACAGATTGATGGAAGAGCCGCCGCCGTGGCTGTCGCCGCTGCGCACGGCGTGGGCGGCCGCGGTCACACCGTGGCTCAGGGCTTGAGAGCGCTTCATGCGGCGGGCCCAGGCCGGCGGCCCGTCAGCAGCAGCCGAGGACGGCGCAGCCTCGGACGCGCTCGCGCCGATCGAGGCCATGGTCGATGTGCCGCCCGTCGCGGCGAACGCGGACTTGGCGCCATCGGAGAAGCTCGACTTCATGCCGTCTGCTGCGCGGGAGGCGGCGCGGCGCAGCGGTGAGCTGGCGGCCGCGCCGGCGGCGCGAGCAACGCCACCGAGTCCGGTCCCGACGGCGGACACGCCCGACTGGCCGGCAGCGCCGAGGCTGTAGGCCGTCGAGGCGCCACCGGCCAGGGCCGCTCCCCCTCGAGCGGCAGCAGCAGTTCCGGAAAGAGCAGCGGCGCCGCCGCGCAGCGCCATTCCGCCAGCCGCACCGGCCGCAACCAGAGCGCCGCCCGCCGCGAGGCCGGTTCCGACCGCCGCGCCGGCGCCGAGCTGCGGACCACCTGAGACGAGGCCGTTGGCGATGCTGGGGCCGAAGATTCCAAGGCCCAGCAGCGCGAGCGCGGCGAGCACGATCGCCATCGCCTGGTCGATCGTCGGTGTCTGGTTCGCGAAGCCGGCCGTAAACTGGGAGAACAGGGTGGAGCCGATGCCGATGATGACGGCGAGCACCAGCACCTTGATGCCGCTTGAGATGACGTTTCCGAGGACGCGTTCGGCCATGAACGCAGACTTGCCGAACAGGCCGAAGGGGATCAGCACGAAGCCCGCCAGCGTCGTCAGCTTGAACTCGATCAGGGTGACGAAGAGCTGGACGGCGAGAATGAAGAAGGCGAGCAGCACGAGGGCCCAGGCGAACAGCAAGCAGGCGATCTGGATGAAGTTCTCGAAGAAGGCGATCCAGCCCATCAGGTTGGAGATGGAATCGAGCAGCGGCCGGCCGGCATCGAGGCCGGTCTGCGCAACGCGGCCTGGGCGCATGAGATCTTCGACGGTGAAACCCGTACCTGACGCCTTCAGGCCGAGCCCCGCGAAGCTCTCGAAGACGATGCGCGCGAGGTTGTTCCAGTTGCCGATGATGTAGGCGAAGACGCCGACGAACAGGGTCTTCTTGACCAGGCGCGCCATGATGTCGTCGTCGGCGCCCCAGCTCCAAAACAAAGCGGCCAATGTCACGTCGATGACGATCAGCGTGGTAGCGATAAACGCCACCTCGCCGCCGAGCAGGCCGAAGCCGCCGTCGATATAGCGGGTGAAGACCTCGAGGAATTGGTCGATGACGCCGGTGCCGCCCATGGTTCACCGCCCGTCCTGCGGCTGGGGCGATGCTGGCGCGGGGGTAACGCCAAGGAAGCGGTCGCGGGTTTCGGCCCAGGTGCGCAGGCATTCGGTATCCCGCGCGGCGGCCTCGCCAAGCAGTTGGCAGCGCCGTTGCGCCTGTCGCAGTGGATCGGCCGGGGTGACCTCAACTGGCCGCAGCACCTGGCCGGCCGGCTCTTCCTCTTTCCGGGTCATCTCGATCGCCGTCGCGGTGATGGCGACGGCGACGAAGACGATGGCGCCGAGGCGGGCCAAGAGCTTGCCGTCCATGACCTGATCCTCGCGAGGGGCCTTAGTTGCCATTCGGGAACATGCGGGCGTTGCCGGGCTGATAGCCGCTGCCGGCGGACAGGAAGCGGCGACGCTGCTCGCGACCCTGTTCGGCAGCCGCAGCGCGCTCCGCTTCAGACAACGCTTGTGCCCGTCCGTTCGCGGCGACGACGGCCGTAAGATCGGCGAGCTGCTGGGCTTGGAGGGCGAGGAGCTGATTGCCGGCCTGCGACGCCTGCAAGGCGCCGGTTGCGCCCTGGCTTTGGCCGATGAGCGCCGACATCTCGGCGCGGTTGGTCTCGATGTTGCCGACGACGCCGGCCTGCACTCGCATGGCGTCCTGCAGGCCGCCGACGGTGTTCTGCCAGCGCTCGCGCGCTTGCGCGACGAGCTGCTGATCCGATGCCGAGAGCGACGCGTTGCCGTAGGTGGACGTGAACGCCTGGTCGATCTGCTGGACGTCGTAAGCGATGCGCTGCGCCTGGCCGAGGAGTTGTTGCGTCCGCTGCACGGACTGCTGCAGGCGCTGAAGCGAGGAGTAAGGCAGGCTCGCGAGATTGCGCGCCTGGTTGATCAGCATCGTCGCTTCGTTTTGAAGCGACGTGATCTGGTTGTTGATCTGCTCCAGTGCGCGAGTCGCGGAGAGAACATTCTGCACGTAGTTCGTCGGGTCGTAGACGATCCATTGCGCGGATGCGGGCTGGACCATCACGGGCGACATCGCCACCGGGACAGAAAGGATCGACGCGGCAAGAAGCGCCGCGCATGAGCGACGGAAGATCATGGCTGGGTCTCCAGGTTATTGAGGTTGGGGATAAGGTCAGCGGCCCAGGCGACGCCGCGCAGACGCAGCCAGGCCGGCAGGAAACCTTCGCGGCCGTGCTCCGCGATGACGCGCTCGATGGCAGCCTGATCGATTTTTGAGGAGGCGGCGCAGAGCGCCAACGCCACGTCAGACAGACCGAGTTCGAAGAGCCGGTTGCCCCGCCGGGATTGGCAGTAGTAGTCGCGCTTCGGCATCGCGCGGGCGAGGATCTCGATCTGGCGGTCATTGAGCCCGAAGCGGCGGTAAATCGTAGTGATCTGCGGCTCGATCGCGCGCTCGTTCGGCAATAGCAGCCGGGTCTGGCAGCTCTCGACGATGGCCGGCGCGATTGCCGAGCTGTCGATGTCGGAGAGCGATTGGGTGGCGAAGACGACGGACGCGTTCTTCTTGCGAAGGGTCTTCAGCCACTCACGGAGCTGGCCGGCGAAGTCCTCGTCATCGAGCGCCAGCCAGCCTTCGTCGATAATGAGCAGCGTGGGGCTGCCGTCGAGGCGGTCCTCGATGCGGTGGAAGAGATAGGCGAGCACGGCCGGTGCGACGGCCGTGCCGATCAGGCCTTCCGTCTCGAACGCTTGCACAACGGCTTCGCCAAGATGCTCGCTCTCGGCGTCGAGCAGCCGGCCGTAGGCGCCGCCGACACAATAGGGCCGGAGCGCCTGTTTGAGATCGTTTGACTGAAGGAGGACAGCGAGTCCGGTGAGGGTGCGCTCGCCAACGGGCGCGCTCGCCAGCGAGGTCAGCGCCGTCCAGATGTATTCCTTCACCACCGGCGCGATCGTCACGCCCTCGCGCTGCAGGATCGCGACGATCCAATCGGCCGCCCATGCGCGTTCCGGCACATGGTGGATGCCGGCGAGCGGTTGCAGCGAGACGCTGTCAGCCGCGCCTTCTGTCAGACCGCCTCCGAGATCGTGCCAGTCACCGCCCATGGACAGCGCGGCCGCACGGATCGAGCCGCCGAAGTCGAAGGCGAACACCTGTGAGCGGGGATAGCGCCGAAACTGGAACGCCATCAGCGCCAGCAGCACGGACTTCCCCGCGCCGGTCGGCCCGACCACCAGCGTATGGCCGACATCGCCGACGTGAAGGGAAAACCGGAACGGGGTCGATCCTTCGGTCCTGCCATAAAGCAAGGGGGGTTGCCCGAAATGCTCGTCCCGTTCCGGCCCCGCCCACACCGCCGACAGCGGAATCATATGGGCGAGATTGAGCGTCGAGATCGGCGGCTGCCGGACGTTGGCGTAGACATGGCCCGGCAGCGAGCCAAGCCAGGCGTCGACGGCGTTGATCGTCTCGGCCATCGCGGTGAAGTCACGGCCCTGAACGATCTTCTCCACCAGGCGCAGCTTCTCGGCTGCGATGCGTGGATCGGCGTCCCAGACCGCGACCGTCGCGGTGACATAGGCCTGACCGGCATAGTCGGCGCCGAGCTCCTGCAGCGCGAGGTCGGCATCGGCGGCCTTGTTCGCCGCGTCGGTGTCGACGAGTACCGAAGCCTCGTTGGTCATCACCTCCTTGAGGATCGCCATGATGCTCTTGCGCTTGGCGAACCACTGCCGCCGGATCCTGGTCAGCAACTTGGTGGCGTCGGTCTTGTCGAGAAGGACGGCGCGCGTCGACCAGCGATACGGAAAGGCCAGCCGGTTGAGGTCGTCGAGCAGCCCGGGCGTGGTCGCGGTCGGAAAACCAACAATCGTGAGGATGCGGAGATGCGTGTCGCCCAGGCGCGGTTCCAATCCGCCGATGAGCGGCTGATCGGCCAGCAGCGCGTCGAGATACATCGGCGTCTCGGGCACGCGCACGCGGTGGCGTTTGGTCGAGACGGTCGAATGCAGATAGGTCAGCGTCTCGCCGTCATCGAGCCATGCGCATTCCGGCATGAAGTTCTCGACGAGCTGAAGGACGCGGTCGGTGCGATCAGCAAAGCCGCGTAACGCCTCATGTGGGTCAAGACCGTTGTCGGCCTTGCCTTCATAGAGCCAGCTTTCGGCGCGGGCGGCGTCCTCGGCCGGCGGCAGATAGACGAAGGTCAGGAAGTAGCTGGACTCGAAGTGCGAGGCGTCTTCCTCGAAATCGGCCTTGCGTTCGGCGTCGACTAGCGCCGACGCAGCTTCGGGAAAGCGGCTGGCAGGATAGGCGCCGGCGCCATGGCGCTGCGCCTCGACGAAAATCGCCCATCCCGAGCCGAGCCGGCGGAAGGCGTTGTTGAGCCGGCCGGCTACGGCGACGAGTTCGGCCGGCACCGCGGAGTCAAGGTCGGGACCACGAAATCGGGCGGTGCGCTGGAAGCTGCCGTCCTTGTTGAGGACGATGCCCTCGCCCGCGAGTGCAGCCCAGGGCAGGAAGTCCGCGAGGCGGGTTGAGGTCCGGCGATATTCGGCAAGGTTCATCATTGGGGCCTCACGCGCTCAGATGGCCGGGAATGCGCAGGTGACGGCGCACCACGTCGACGAATTGCGGATCGCGTTTGGCCGCCCACACGGCGGCGAAATGCCCGATCGCCCAGAGCCCGAGACCGACCAGCCAGAGGCGCAGGCCAAGGCCGAGTGCCGCCGCTAGCGTGCCGTTCAGGATCGCGATAGAGCGCGGCGCGCCGCCGAGCAGGATGTGCTCGGTGAGCGCCCGGTGGACCGGAACGGCATAACCCGGCACTTCGCCGGCGCTTTCGATCAGGCTCGCCATCAGACGAGCGCTCCGCCGCCGAAGGAGAAGAAGGAGAGGAAGAACGAACTGGCCGCGAAGGCGATCGAGAGGCCGAACACGATCTGGATCAGTCTGCGAAAACCACCGCTCGTATCGCCGAAGGCGAGCGTCAGGCCGGTGATAATGATGATGATCACCGCCACGATCTTGGCGACCGGTCCCTCGATGGATTCGAGGATCGACTGCAGCGGCGCTTCCCACGGCATCGAGGAGCCGGAAGCGTAGGCGGCCGGCGCCAGCATCATGCTGAGGACAGTGACGGACACGGCCGTCGCGATATGATGGCGAACGCGCAGGGCATGGCGGATCATGCAGGATCTCCTTGGGCGGACTGGGTTGTGGGGATGACGCGGTAGTCGCCGTCGGGTTGAAGGCCCTCGACGCGGGCGAGTTCGGCGAGGCGACGGGTCGAGCCGCGGCCGCTGAGCACGGCGACCAGATCGATGGTCTCCGCGATCAACGCGCGCGGGACGGTGATGACGGCTTCCTGAATGAGCTGCTCGAGGCGGCGCAGCGCGCCGAGCGCGGTGCCGGCGTGGATCGTGCCAATGCCGCCCGGGTGGCCCGTCCCCCAGGCCTTGAGCAAATCCAGCGCCTCGGCGCCGCGCACCTCGCCGATCGGAATGCGATCGGGGCGCAAGCGCAGCGAGGAGCGGACGAGATCGGAGAGCGATGCGACGCCATCCTTCGTCCGCATGGCGACAAGGTTGGGCGCGGCGCATTGTAGCTCGCGCGTGTCCTCGATCAGCACGACGCGGTCGAAGGTCTTCGACACTTCGGCGAGCAAGGCGTTGGTGAGCGTGGTCTTGCCGGTCGAGGTGCCGCCGGCAACGAGGATGTTGCGGCGGTCCGCGACGGCGCGGCGGAGGATCTCAGCCTGTTCGGCCGACATGATCTCGGCGGCGACGTAGTCAGCGAGCGTGAAGACGGCGATGGCAGGTTTGCGGATCGCGAACGCCGGAGCGGCGACGACTGGCGGCAGAAGGCCTTCGAACCGCTCCCCCGTCTCGGGCAGCTCGGCCGAAACCCGCGGTGAACCCGAATGAACCTCGGCTCCGACATGATGCGCGACGAGGCGAACGATGCGTTCGCCGTCCGCGGGCGACAGACGCTCTCCTGTGTCGGACAGTCCCTCGGACAGCCGGTCGATCCAGAGGCGCCCGTCGGGATTGAGCATCACCTCGACGATCGACGGGTCTTCCAGAAATCCGGCGATGGCGGGGCCGAGGGCCGTGCGCAACATGCGTGCGCCTCGAAGGATCGCCTCTGATTGCTGGTGAGAAACCGCCATGTCGTCCCCGTTCTGCGCGGGACCGCAAACACGCGGCCCTGGATCGGGGATGAGTAGAAGAGGCAGAAATCAGATCATGACAACAAGGAGGATGGGGTCGTAGGGCTCTGGCGTACAAAGACAGGGCGACGGCGGAACTGACAAACTCTTGCGATGTCCGGCGCGACCATTATTCCGCGCCCGCGTTCCCCGCGACGTCTTCGGAAATCTCCTCACGCACCTTCGGGCCCTTCGCGAGTCGCCGTCCCAGTGCTGCGACAAACGCGTCGTAGCGCTCGCCCGCCTGCACGCGTGCGGCCGCCTGCGCTGGCTCAGGCAATGGCGGATTGGTGGTGAGCCAGAAGCGAACGAACACCGCCAGCATTTCCACCGAAATGCCGAGGTCGCGTTCCATGCGCGTCATGCGCCGGTCGAGTTGGTCCAATCGCTTGGTGGTCGCAGCTTCCTGGCACTCGGCCGCATCCGGCGACAGGAACGACGCGATGGCCGCTTCAGCGACCAGAGATCTCGATTGGTCGCGCCGCGCAGCATAGGCGGCCAGCGCCTTCGTGACGTCCGGATCAAGATAGACCGAGAGCCGCTGCTTCTTCCGAATTTTCGTCATCGGTGTACTCAGAGATCCATGCCGTCATTGGGGTCGAGCGAGACCTGCCGCGCGACCCCCTGCATGACCTGGTTTAGCCGGCCCGCACGGGCGGTGTCGTCATCGGCATCGTCGGCGCCATCGAGGTCGAACTCGTTGTCGATCGGAGCCTTCTTCTCGACACTCCTCGCCGTCGTCAGCTCGGGTTGCCGACGGCGCTCCGAGCCGGTCGGGTCGTCGTCACCCGTGCCGTCCTGCCGGGCGGCTGGATCGAGCGGTGGCCGCGACGGCAATGGAAGAACGCTCCAGTCGTCCGGCTTTCCCGCGGCTGGCTTCGCAAGCGCCGGCGGCGGCTGCACGCGCTCCTGAAAGCGGCGGTCCTCGAAGTAACGCGCTTTCTTCGCGCGGATGGGCGGTGTGCCGGCGACCATGACGATCTCGTTAGCGGGCGCGAGCTGCATCACCTCGCCGGCCGTCAGCAACGGGCGCGCCGTCTCCGATCGCGACACCATGAGATGCCCGAGCCAGGGGCTGAGCCGATGCCCAGCATAGTTGCGCATCGCGCGCATCTCGGTCGCCGTCCCCAAGGCATCTGACACGCGCTTGGCCGTCCGCTCGTCGTTGGTGGCGAAGCTGACGCGGACATGGCAGTTGTCGAGGATCGAATTGTTCGGCCCATAGGCTTTCTCAATCTGATTGAGTGACTGGGCGATCAGGAAGCTCTTAAGTCCGTAGCCCGCCATGAACGCCAAGGCGCT
Organism: Filomicrobium sp.; assembly: GCF_025698805.1. Classification (NCBI taxonomy): domain Bacteria; kingdom Pseudomonadati; phylum Pseudomonadota; class Alphaproteobacteria; order Hyphomicrobiales; family Hyphomicrobiaceae; genus Filomicrobium; species Filomicrobium sp. The sequence continues at coordinate 174,180 of NZ_JAILWT010000005.1, read as the reverse complement.
CTCGAAGAAGTCGAGCCGCCCCAGCGCGGGAAACTCGTCGAGCATGAGCAGGAGCCGATGCCGCCGCCCCTTAGCATTGAGATCCTCCGTCAACCGGCGTCCGATCTGATTGAGGATCAGACGGATCAACGGCTTGGTGCGGGCGATGTCAGAGGGTGGCACCACGAGATAGAGCGTCGATGGCTGTGGCCCGCCGACAATGTCGGTGATCCGCCAATCGCAGTGGCGGGTTACCTCGGCGACGACCGGATCGCGATAGAGTCCGAGAAACGACATGGCGGTCGACAAGACACCTGAGCGCTCGTTGTCGGATTTGTTCAGCAGCTCGCGCGCGGCAGAGGCGATGACGGGATGCGGGCCCGCCTCGCCGAGATGCGCGGTCTTCATCATGGCGGCGAGTGTGGACTCGATCGGCCGCTTCGGATCGGATAAGAAGGCGGCGACGCCCGCGAGCGTCTTGTCCGCCTCCGCGTAGAGGACATGAAGGATTGCGCCAACGAGAAGCGAATGGCTCGTTTTCTCCCAGTGGTTCCGCTTCTCCAGCGAGCCTTCCGGGTCGACCAGGATGTCAGCAATATTCTGGACGTCGCGGACCTCCCATTCGCCGCGGCGGACCTCGAGTAGCGGGTTGTAGGCCGACGACTTCGCGTTGGTGGGATCGAACAGCAGCACGCGTCCATGTCGGGCGCGGAAGCCGGCGGTGAGCTGCCAGTTCTCGCCCTTGATGTCGTGAACGATGGCGGAGCCGGGCCAGGTCAGCAGCGATGGCACCACCAGGCCGACGCCCTTGCCAGAGCGGGTCGGCGCGAAACACAGCACATGCTCTGGCCCGTCATGGCGAAGATAGGCGCGGTCGAACTTGCCGAGCACGACGCCACCGGGGCCAAGCAGACCGGCGGCCCGCACCTCATCGGCTCGCGCCCACCGCGCTGAGCCGTAGGTCTCGACATTCTTGGCCTCGCGCGCTCGCCAGACCGACATGCCGATGGCGACCGCGATGGCGATAAAGCCGCCCGATGCCGCGATATAGGCGCCCTCGACGAAAACGTGCGGTGCATAGGCATCGTAGAAGTACCACCACCAGAAGAAGGCCGGCGGATAATAGATCGGCCAGCCGAAGAGTTCGAACCAAGGCCGGCCGAGCTGCGGCTGGAAGCCGAGCTGCCATGCCGTCCACTGCGTCGCGGCCCAGGTGGTCGCGAGCACAATCAGGGAGACGACAAGGATTTGGCCCCAGAGGATTTTGGTGGCCGACATAGCGGAGTCCTTTCTTGATGAGGCCGCAGTTCACAGACCCAGCCCCCGCTTGCGGCCGAAGCTCCAATCGATGCCGCCGTCGCCTCGGGCGAGGCCGGAGACATGACGGCCAAGCTGTTTTTCGAGTGAGGGGGACCAGGGGACGAGCTGGAAGCCAAGGCCGTCATCGATCATCGCGAAGCGGCCGGAGGCGAGTGCGATGCGCCGCTGGTAGGCGCCAGCGACGTATTCCCCCGCTGCGGCCTTATTGAATGGGCGGCCGCTCTCTGCCGCGAGCTTCGCGCCGACGGCATCCAATTCGCGTCGGCGCAGCGTTTCGATCAGGTTGCGGCTGAAGCTGACGCCGCGGTTCTGACGTTCGGCCAGACCTTGCCCAACTAGGTGTTCGGCGCGCCGGTCCAGGGCTTCGCGCACCTCCGCGCCGAAGCCCCCGCCGCCGAGCGCAATCGGCTCGCTGGCGATCGACTGTCTATCAAGCCAAGTCGCACCGTTCGCCGTGATCTGCTGCTCGATGGTGAGGTCCGACCGTACTGCCATCGCGACGCGACGCTGTCCCTTCGCGTCGTCGAACCTGCGCAGCTCGACGATCGAGCCGGGTGCGCTGTCGCCGGCGGCGTCGAGGTCGGGCAGCTTGATGTGATGGGTGCGGCCGTCCGTGCCGTCGACCACGGCATAGGCTGTACCCGTCAGCTCATCGTCGAGACCGCGGGCGACCAGCCGACCGACCACAGGATCGTCCAGGCTTTCCCCGGCGAGCACATAGTTGGACGCACCGCGTTCGATGCCGTGTTCGGTCAGACCGCGATGGATGCGCTTGATGATGTCGCCGCGTTCACCGAGCTGGCGCAGCGTCGTTTCGGCGTTTTCCGAAATCGCCCACTGGCCGGGACCGATTTGGTTGGCCAGGCCGAGGGACTCAAGCTTTCGCAGGCGTCCGACTTTGAGCGCATGAAACTCGTCGGGCTGGTGGTCGGGCCACGGCGCGAGGTCGACGACACCGGTGCGGTAGCTGTCTCGGGCGAGCTGCCGATCAAGATTGGTCCAGCGCTGGGTGTCGATCTGGCGCTCGAGCGTGCGGCGGATTTCATGATCGGTGCGACGTCCGAGCTCTCGGGTGATCAGGTCCCGTGCTCGATCCCGCATCCCTTCCTTGATGTAGTCGCGGGAGATGACGAGGTTCTCGCCATCGTCGCGCACGCCGCGGACGATCAGATGGACATGGGGATGCTCGGTGTTCCAGTGATCGACGGCGACCCAATCGAGCTTGGTCCCCAGGTCCTTTTCCATCTGCCCGACGAGATCACGCGTGAAGGTCTTGAGGTCCGCCATTTCCACGGCGTCGTCGGGCGACACGATGAACCGGAAATGGTGCCGATCATCCTCGCACCGCTCCGCGAATCCCTTCGGATTGGCATCATCGACGCCGGGGCCAAACAGCCGTGCCTTCTCTCCATCCCGGGTGACGCCCTCCCGGCGCAGATAGTTCAGGTGAGTCCCGAGCGGCGCGTTGCGTCCGCCATGGCGGACCACACGCGCCTTGACCATGGCGCCGCGTGAGCGGGACGTGATGAGCCGGTTCGCCTGAACCGACGCACGCTGGCCGCTGCCGAACCGCGAGCGGTGGCCAGGACCGATCGTCCCCTTACGGGAGACCGTTCCGCCGGCGCGTTGGGCGGCCGCGAGCGCCTGGGCGATGAACGGTCTAGCCCGCTGCGCGCGCGTTGAGCGAATACGGCCTGGCCGGATGCGGAAATCGTCTTCGCTGCTCATGGGCGCGGCGTCGCACATCGCGCCATCGCGCGGATAATCTTGGAGAATAGCGAAAGCCGCAGGCTGCGCCGGTCAGGCGCACCTCGCGAATTCGCTGTGTAAGCTCTTGAAAAAGCACAACCGAACCAAGGCGCACATCGCGCCCCTTTATCCTGCCATCGTGCGGTTGTGTTGCCCTGCTTCCCCCTCCACGCACTCCATGATGCGCTGGAGCCCGCCAGACCGCGATCCGTGCGAAGCGCCGTCATCGCGGGCCTCCACCATCCGAACGCGCCACGAACAGGCCCGAAGATTGCGGGACGATCGCGGAAGTCTCGCGCGCCGGAGTTGCTGCCGGAGGGTCGTCCGGAGGGCTTTCCGCCTGCGCTGGATCGACAGCGGTGATGCCGTCAGCCCGCGTGATGAACAACGGCGCGCGAGTCCAGGCGCGAGGATCAGCCACGGCGACGGTGATTGCACCGGGCAGGTCACCGCCGCCGAAGGAAGGGACCAATGCGGCGACATAGGCGCGGGTCTCGGCCGGCAACGGGCGGCCCGCGAGATATTCTTCGTAGCGCCCTGGTCCCGCGTTGTAGGCTGCAAGAAAACCCGGCGAACCGTAGCGATCATACATCTCGCGCAAGTACGCCGCGCCGGCCAGGATGTTGTCGCGCGGATCGTAAGGATTACGCCCGAGCCTATGGCGGACGCGCAGCTCCGCCCAGGTATCCGGCATGATTTGCATCAGGCCCATCGCGCCGGCAGAGGAGATCGCACGCACATCGCCAGCGCTTTCCGCGTGCATGACGGCGCGAATCCACGCGGCCGGGATGCGGAAGCGCTGTGCGGCCTCTTCAATGTGGGCGGCGAACGGATGGGCCGGCGCCGTGCGCGTGGCCGATGCATTCTGAGCGTTCGCTGTGGCGTTGAACGGCGCACCGAGGAGCAGGCCGGAAAGGAGAAGGAAGGCTGTCAGTCGGACGGCGTTTGGCCGCCCGACGACAGTTTGTTGGCGCGGGCCGGACATCGTTCAGTCCCGCTCGCCGCGCTTGGGCGGGCGATTCCAGTGCAGGTTCCACGCGGATTTGTCCTCGGTCGATTGGAAGAGGTTCGCGCGGATCGGCTGGGCCAGGGTGGGATCGTCGATCTGCAGGGAGACGTAGTCGCCGGCCTTTTCGCCGGTGCGTTTCCATCCGGCGCCGATCTCAGGTCCGTCATCGCTGCCATGGTGAACACGATAGTCCGGCGCATTCTCAGCGTCGGTGTGCTCGGCCGGGACGAGCACGATCTCGGCGTCCAGAGAGAGCGTGCGGATGTGTCCGGCATAGCCGGTCTTGGTGCGCGTGAATTCGCCGATCTGCGGCATGGGAAGACTCCTTCGCTATGCGGTGAGGTCGGATAGGCGCGTCGTTCACCGCGTCGCGGCGCGCCATTCGAAGCGGCCGCGGCCGTCTTCATCGGTCCACACAGGCGTTGCGCGGCCGATGATCGAGCGGGTGGAAATCGGACCGAAGTAGCGACCGTCGAGGCTGTCCTCGACGGACCAGTTCATGAGGAAGATCTCGCCGTCGGCGATGCGCCGGCAGCCCTGCCAGACGGGCAGATCGCGGCCGAGACGGTCGCGCGTCAGCGCTGCGCCCATCGCGATGCCATCGACGGTGACGTGTGCGCCGGTGCGGCAGATCTGCTGCCCGGGAAGGGCGGCGACGCGTTTCATGAGGGGGACGCCGCGCGGCACGTAGCCACGCTCGGCGAGGAACGATGCGAGCGGCTCCGGGGCTTCGACGGCGACGAGGTCCGTCACTTCAAGGCGTGGCGACCGCTCGAGCGAATAGAGGCCGATCGGCGTGCTGGCGGACGCGTTCCAGATCAGCCGGGGCGTGATGTGGATGAAGGACAGGCCACCGATCAGCATCACGGTGAAGTACGTCGTCATGACGTAGCCGAAGCGGGTCATGGCTCGACCCTTCGGCGCAGAAGGATGGCGCGATGCTGCTCGGCCGTGTAGCTGCGCGGCTCTTGGCCGGCAGCGAGACGATTGTGAACGTGCCGCCAATGATGCGGCGAGACCTCGGCGGGATTGATGCCGATCGACTCGATCGCGTCGACGATCTGCAGAACGCGCTCGACTTTCGGCCAGCTCTCGGCCTTCAGCAGAATGTCGCCACCGGGGCGCACGAAGGGTAGTGTCTGATAGGGTTCGCCCGGCGAGATCGCGCGCACGATGTCGATGCGTGAGATGATCGTGCCGAAGTCGTTGGCCGCCCAACGGACAAAGGCGAACACGCTATGGGGCGGGAAGCTGACGACGCGCCGGCGGCGGTCGAGAATCTGTTCGTGGACGTCCTGGCCGAACCTGACCCAGTATTCGATCTTCTTCTCAATCCAGGTCAGCTCGACGTGGGTCAGACCAACCACGGTCGGCGTCGCAATGCGACGCAAGTCAGGAGCGCCGTTCATGACGTACCTCCTTCGGCTGGGGGAAATTCGCGGGCGAGGAGTTCGCGCAGCATGTCGGCGACAGTCACGCCGCGCTGGAACGCGGCGATCTTGATCTGGCCGCGCATGTCGGGCGTGACGTCGATGGTGAGGCGTGCGGTGAAATTGGCGGCGTCGCCGCCGCGCGCGGAGCGCGGATCGGGGGCTTTCACCCAGCTCTCGGGATCGGCTGGACGTGCAGTGAAGGCACGTTTGTGGGATCGCTCCGTCATGGTGCGATCCTCCCGACCTCAGTGCAGAGTGCGATGATCTCGTGCGCAGCGGGGCTGCGCTCGTTGATCTCGGAGACCAGGCGGCCGGAGCGTGCCGCGTCGGCGAAGGTGACGCGCTGGCCGACGGTGCTGGTGAGTACCGGCGGATCGTGATCGGCGAGCGTCTCGGCCGTCTCGCGGGCGATGACGGTTCGCGCTCCGCAACGATTCAGCACGAAGCGGGCGGCGAGCTGGGGGCGGTAGATCCGCGCTTCGCCCAGCAGCGAGAGCATCTCCGCTGACGCCCAGCCATCGAAAGGCGATGGCTGCACGGGGATCAGTACCAGGTCGGCGGCGAGCAGCGCGGACCGCATCAGGCTGGCGACACGCGGTGGCCCGTCGATCACCACGTGATCGGCGCTTCGCGCGAGTTCCGGCGCTTCGCTATGAAGTGTATCTCGCGCCAGACCGACGACACCAAACAGGCGTGCCAGGCCTTCGCGCGCTCGCTGTTGCGACCAGTCGAGCGCCGAGCTTTGGGGATCGGCGTCGATGAGAACGACGCGCTTTCCTCGTCGAGCCCATTCACCGGCTAGATGCAGCGCGAGCGTCGTCTTGCCGACGCCACCCTTCTGATTGAGGATCGCGACGATCATGACGCGCCGCCGCGTCGCACGGGCATTCCCCCGGCGGGCGTCGCCTGCCGTTTCGCCGGATGGACAACACCGTGGCCGGGATCTGATGTCGACTGCCGTGTGCCGCGATCGGCCCAAGCCTGTAGGTCGTCGAGCGCATAGACAATGCGGCCACCCAGCTTGCGGTAGACCGGTCCCGTGCCGTAGGTCCGGTGCTTCTCGAGCGTGCGGCCCGACAGACCGAGGAAGCGCGCCGCCTCGGGTGTGCGGAGATAACGTGGCGGGGGATCGAGTCGCGCTGCTGACATAGGGGCCTCCGGGGCATCGGCCGCGCCGCCGGCGTGCGGTGGCGAAGCAGCGACCACGATGGCGAACCACCGGCGTCAGGGTGGATGACGGAGTGAGACCCCTCTGTGCGCGTACCCCTTGCGGCTATTGAATGATGAGCGTCGCGGCGCAGCTCAGCGGCCGGCCAGCAAGCGTAGATAGCCGCCGCGCATCATCGTCTCGGCATCCTTGACCAACCGGATGGTCTGGGCACGGATGGACGACGTTTTCCACTCGGCCGCGGATTGCTGGTGCGTTTCGAAGAGTACCGCGGCGATCTCGCGATACGTGGCGCCGGAGGATCGGCCGTCTAACGCACGCACCATGCGCACCAGCCGCAGGCGGTAGCGTGGAGTAAGCGCGAGCGCGCGTGGTGGCGGACCGGTCGCGCGTCCGAGCAGGTGCCGCTGGAATTGCAGTGCCGCTTCGGCGCGGATGTGGAAGCTGTCGTCGAGCGGCAGTAGCACTGCAAGCGGTTGCGTCGGTTCGATGGCGCCGACAACCAGATGAATATCACCACCGGGGTGAGGCAGCACGATCGCGGTTCCGCCGCCGCGCCGTCTGCGTGCGGTGGCTAGCGTCAGATCGAGTTGTTCGAGTCGTCGAGCCATCCGAAATACGGCTGGCGCGGCTTCGAGTAGCAATACGCTGGCGAGGTACTCGGGACGCCAAAAGATCGTGGTCTCATGAGCGGATCGATCGGGATCGATCAGGAAAGCGCAATCCCCATTGCGGGGCGGTGCTCCTTTGTCGCGATGTAGCGCCTGGCTGACTTATTGGGGTCCTGTGCAAGCTGTCGTACTCACTGCGATAGTCGGGATTGCGGCGCAGAAATTCCCACGCGAATCCCTGCCGCTCCAGCCGGTTAAGGGCGCGTTCGGTCTGCTCTAATCGCCAATCGGGCGGCTCGGCCATACGCGTCTCCTCGTCCGTGCTCAGAGTGGCCCCCTGCGCGCGCAGAGTTGCTGCCGACAAGACATGACGGAAGTCCCTGAATCTGGACGGCGCGATGCCTTCCACAACCGGGAGGAGAGCCCAATTTCACTGCGCTCGGGGGCGGAGGAGCTCGCGATAGCCGGTGGTTGTCATCCAGCGCGCGCGGGCGAGATGGGTTTGATGCATGATGCGAGCGCGTACGGGATCACGTTCGGGGTCAAGTCCGAAGATGATCTGCACCGCCTCACGCCAATCGGCGCCTTCCGCGTCGGCGTCCAGCAACCGGATATAGGCGGCGAGATGGCTTTCATCGTAGGCCGTGAGACGGTCGCTCTCGGGCGGACGATCTTGGAAGGCAATGGCGGTCATTGGCGCGTCCATCGTCCTTGGTTAATCGATCGTATCCGCAGCGCAACTGCAAACCAGACCGGTAGCTGAAATTTCCCGATGCTTTTCACGCATCGCGCCATCCCGCTGGCGGCATCGCGAGCAAGCGGCGTGGCCGTGTATTATAACACGTAGCGATATAATGCACGATTGTCTCCTATCCTGCGGATGGACATTCGCAGAATCTTTGGAGCCAACGTCAGGAGGTATCGCATCGCGGCCGGCCTCAGTCAGGAGGCGGTCGCCGTGAAAATGGGTGTGGACCGCGCTTATGTGAGCGGCATGGAGCGGGGCCAGCAAAATGTCACGCTGTTGACGATGTGGCATCTGGCGGAAGCGTTAGAAGTGAGGCCTGCCGCCTTTCTCGATGAAACGGTGGCTCCGATCCGGTTAACCGGATCGGCGGAAACGCGCAAAGCCGCAAAACCGCGGACACGGAAATCCGGCGACGTGTAGAGGTCGAGTCTGCTCAGATTAGCCGCTCGGGTCGTCTGAAAGCGGCTTCGCGAGCTTGGCAGAATCGAAAAGACGAACCCCGCCCGAGGATCGGGCGGGGTTCGCGGGCGGGTCAGTCGGCGCGGCGGCCGTTGGGACGAGACCAGATCAGGCTGTAACCCTCACCATCCTCGTCATCGAAGAAGTTGGCGTAAATCGGGGCGGTGAAGCTCGGATCGTCGAGCTTGAGGCCCAGGTAATCGCGGCCCTCGTTGCTGCGCTTGGACCAGGCGGCGCCAATCTCGACGCGGCCGACGAAGACGCGGTGGCTGGGGGCGTTGTCGCCGGAGCGGTTGGCCTCGGGGACGATGCGGACGTTCTTGGCCTGGACGCTGAGGGTGACGATTTGGCCCGTGAACTCGTTCGCGCCGGACTTCTTGAAGGTGCCGATGGTCGCCATGATAGTTCTCCTTGAACTCTGTTCCGAGCCCGCACCATTGCGGCCTCGATGGCGATCGACAGGCCGGAGGCGATCGACGCGGCACCTGCTCGCAGGCCGTAGCGCAGCGGAGGATGGCAGCCGGGAGACTTTCTTGCTTCGCGAGGAATGACGGCGCAGCCGGCAGGGGAAGAAAGTCGATCGGCGCCGTTGCCGCATAGGCGGTCGAGGCGTAGCCGACCTTCGGCCAGATCAGTCCATTGAAGAGGCCGTTGGGAGCGGTCGACCAGACAGAGATCGAGCAACGGAGAACGTGGCGACCTCGGTGCAACCGTCGAGATCGCAGCAACGATTCACACGATCGATGACCCGCTCTGTGTTCAGGCCAAGAACGTCCGGATCAGTCGCGAGTCGCCATTCCACGATCCAAGATGACAATGCCGCTGACACCCGCCTTTCGAAAGGCTGCTCGACAGACTTCGCCGATGAGCCGAGGTAGCTCACAGCGGGCGTATGAGGCCCCACAGATCGGTCGCGACATGAGCACAGATCAGCATCAGCACATCGCGCCGCCAGATGTAGAGGAGCGTCAGGATTCCGCCCGAAACCAAGGTTGTCGCTGCCGGCCCCGGTCCCCAGACGGGAAGATGCACGAGCACGGATGCGGCGAGGGACATCGCGCCTGCGAACCAGGCATTTCCAGTGAGTCGTTCAAGGCGCTCGATGGCATAGCCACGGTATAGCCATTCCTCACCGGCGCTGACGATCAGGATGGCGAGCGCGAGATACCATGCTGGGAGCTGACGAAACTGATCTATCCCGGTGTCGAATGAGCCTGCGTTCAGGTTCGTCACAAAGGCCGCTGGCCCGAAGATAAAGATGAAGAACAGGGCGACTGGCACAGCCCAGAGCGGTGACAACCAGCCAGAACGTCTGAACCCGACATCGCGCCAGCCAAGGCGTTCTCGGGCGGCGATCAATCCCACCGCCACCAGCAGACCCACGAACAAGCCGAGTGACAAGGCGCGTGGTGCGAGCGTCTCAGGCTCGGAAGCAATTGCCGTTGACAATAGCGCTACGGCTCCTGGCCCGATCAGCGCCATAGCAATGCCAAGATATGTCACGTTCACTCGGTCCGCTCCAGCGGCTAGCACGGCTCGCAAACTACGATGTCAGCCGTGAGCGACGCTCCCGCCGGGTGATCCAGGCGTCGCCATCGTCGTCATCTTCAACAGTGCAGTGACGCCAACAGCGATTGCCCCGATGACGGAAAAGACGATCTGCCATGTCTCGGACGGCATCGTGTGTTTCACGATGCCGTGGGTGGCATGGTAGCCGGCAAGTGCCGCCGGGGCGACGAAGGCGAGCACGACGCCGATCCGCAGCCAAAGCGGGCGCACGAAGGCGAGGAGAAGCTGGCCGACGCCATAGGTCAAAGCCGCTGCAATGGCGCCGACGACAAAGCCGCCGAGCCAACCGGCGCCGCTCTCATAGGCCCACATACCGGCGGCGACGCCTGCGAAGAGCGGCAGGGCGAACACGGCAAGCGTGAACAATAGCCAACAGAGCACGCCGATGGCTGCGATGCTGGCGAGGATGCCGATGAAGATCATGGTGATGGTCTCCCGTGAGAAATGTCTGACGGTCGCGCCTTCCACCACCACCACGGCGCGACGCAAACATAGTCGAAATCGAGCGAAGACGGGAGTGGAAATCCCGGAGGAGTTCCGCTCCCGCGAGCAAGATCTCATCGTGGTCACCAGGCGAAGGGATCGATTTCATAGACGATGTCGCTGGCGTCGCCGTCATATTCGGTGGCTGGAATAACCGAGAGGCTACCGTCGCCGGCTTGGAGGATGACGATCGCGACCATGAGCGTCGCTGCAAGGCTGAAGGCAAAGGCGTGAGCGTCGTTGAGTGACATTGTACCGGCTCCTGTCTGGAGGCGGAGGACCATCCCCCGCTGACAGGCGTCCGACGTGTCGGACTGAACGCTGCAATCACCGCGCAGGCGAAGCCGCAGCGGCGGCATGCTCGCATAGCCGACCCTTTACGGGTTGATGGCGACAAGCGATCAGTCGGACCAAGGATCAGCGCAGAAAAGCGGGGGTGCTTTGCTCGACGTGGAGCTACTCACCAGTCCACAAGACGTCATGCGCTTCGCCGTGCGAAGTCACTCGGTGTGGGCTATCTTGCATAGGCTGACTCGGCATCTTCGCCTTGAGCTCAAGGCGGTCACGGCGACGCGTGCCTCAATAGGGAGAACGAGGACATTCGGCATGGGAGAGATTAACATCCCCCACGATCAGCAGGTTGCCATCGCGGCGATCGACACCAGCGAGTTGGACAGGCTCATCGAGCAGGCGATCCGGGAGGAACGGTCCGGCGATTTACACCGTCTCGCTCTCGCGAACTGCGGCTCCTACATCGCAACAAATCTCCATTCCTTTGACCGTGCGTTGGCGAAACACCGCGAGGCCAAGGCACAGCGAAAGCGAGCGGAAACAGGCGACGCCCTCCGACGTGCGGGCCGTGATCTGTCCTTCGCCGTCGGAGCTATGAAGCGACGACTGGAAACCGAGCAGAAGGAAGCGCAGCTCTTTATCGTCGATGACCACATCATGCCGCCTCATCGCTTCAGCAAACATCTGAGCGTGAAGGTGAGCTATCGGTGGCGCCGGACTGTCGATGACAAGTGGACGTTCGGCAGCATAACGTTTGTGCATGACATCGATCTACGTCCGGACTATGCGGCACCGATCCCCAGGCGAAAACCGAGCGCTGCCAAGCGGGAGCAGGACCTACAAGAGAGGCTGTATCAAACTTGGGAGCACCTGATGAGAGGCGCGCTCTATTCGGTCAGGGATTATTTCCGGGAAGGCGGTGACGGAGACAAGATCCCCAACACCTTCCAGGCGACGGTCGATTCTCACTCCCGCGGGCTGAACAATTACAGTACGCAGTTCTGGCGCCCGCAGCCTTGAAGGCTCCCGCCTATCAGGGTGATTAAAGGTGAAAGATGGCGGCGCTTACGCGCCGCCGAACTTCCAGACCGGGATGCCGAGCTTGCGGGCCTTGTCGGCGAGGTTGTCCTGAATGCCCGTGCCCGGGAAGTGCATGACGCCGATCGGCAGGACGTCGAGCATCTGGTCGTTGCGCTTGAATGGCGCGGCCTTGGCGTGCTTCGTCCAGTCGGGCTTGAACGCGATCTGCGGCACGTTGCGATGATCGGCCCAGCGTGCGGCGATGCGCTCGGCGCCCTTCGGGCTGCCGCCGTGCAACAGAACCATGTCCGGGTGCTTGGCGTGAACCTGATCGAGCTTGGCCCAGATGAGCCGGTGATCGTTGAAGTCGAGTCCGCCGGTGAGCGCGATCTTCGAGCCAGCCGGGAATAGGACGTCGTTCTTGGCGCGCTTCCTGGCAGCGAGAAAGTCGCGACTGTCGATCATCGCCGAGGTCAGGTTGCGATGGTTGACCATCGATCCGCTGCGCGGCCGCCACGATGAGTTGGTGTGGCGTTCGAAGTGGTCGGCGGCCTGGTCGCGCATCAGCTCGAACGCGTCCCTGCGTTCGATCAGCGTTTGCCCCTGGGCGGTGAGCCGTTCCAAGTCGACGGATTTCACCTCGGAGCCGTCCTGCTCCCGTTGGCTCCGCCTCTGCGCCTGCTCGTTGTCGTCGAGTTCGCGCTCGATCCGGTCGGTGGCGCGGTGGAAAAGATTGACAGTCGACCAAAGAAGATCGTCGAGGTCGGGCTCGAGGCGGGTGTCCTGCAGGGTTACGATCAAAGCGTCGAAGATGTCAGCGATGGCGCCGGCTACGACGTTCCCGTCGGGTAGCGGCCTCGGGTCGAGTTCGTCCTGGAAAGGGCGGAAGCCGTAAAGCTGAAGTTCGGTGAGAACGTGGTCGGTAGGAGATGAAGCGTGATGGGGCTCGAAGTCGTCGCGATCGCTCGTCATGGGATGCTCCTTCGTCGGTCTGACCGCGACCCTCGCGGCCTTCTGGCGACGAAAGCCGTCGGGCGGGCCGGGCCTGCACCCGGAGCGAAGCGCAGGGCCGAAGCGTCAGCGGAGGATGGCGAAGCCCGGTTGTTTTGCTTCGCGATGCAAAGGCCCGAAGGGCCGGCGGAAAAGAACCGGGCGCAGCCATTGCCGGGCCGGACCGTTTGACGGCCGATCGCCCTCTCGAAGGCCGGGTCGCGGTTCTTTCCGGCGAGATGGGAGAACCAGTCGGACGATCGCGCTGAAAGCGCCGCCGCTATTGCCGCATTCCTCCGGAACTACATCGCATCGGTCGCGAGGAAACGCGCGACATCTTCGGGGACGAGCTGACCGCGGACGTTGGCCCAGAGTGCAACAATGCCGATCCGCCTGAGATCCTCGTTGAAGTCTCCGAGCGTTGGCGACAGAACAATCGCCTCGATGCCAGCAGAGTTCGCCCGTTCGATCAGACTGTCGCGCGCGCCGTCACCGGCCGGATCGTCGTCACGCACGATGTAGAGTCGGCGGAGCGTTGGCGGGAACAGGATGGCTGCGAGATGCGCGGCCGATAGCGCGGCGGCCATCGGCATACGGGGTGACGCCATCCGCAGCGACAGTATCGTTTCGATGCCTTCTCCGGCAGCCATCACGTCACGCGCCACGTCGAATCGGACCGCATGGCCGAGCAGGTCGCCCATCGCCCGCCGCGGCGTGTCAATCGGCGCCTTGCCGCTACCGTCGAGTGCAAGCCAGGTGCGATGTGCGCCGGTGATCCGGCCGCCGAGATCGGTGACGGATGCGATCATCGCCGGCCAGCTCTCGGTCGGGCTATGCTCGTCTGGCCGGTAATAGCATCGCGGGTGAAAGCGCAGCGATCCGGTTCCGTGCAAAGCCGTGATGCCGCGTTGACGTAAGTACGTCTCTACGAGAGTGCCCGGAATCGGCTGTGAGATGGACAAGAGCCGGCGCGCCGCCTCCGGCGATCCGGTCGGTGCCGGTGCGAGGCGCCTCGATTGCGGCTCCGGGTCCGGGTGCGGCAGGCTGAGGAAGACTCGGGCTTCGTCGACCACATCCTTGAAGTCGAGCAAGCCGCGGCTTTCGCGGATCACGTCGAGCAAATCGCCATGTTCGCCGGTGGCGGCGTCCGTCCATTTGCCCGCAGCCCCCTTGCCGATCTCCGCGCCCTTCAGCCGGACAAACATGGACCGGCCCGGCGTGTTGCGGGCATCGCCCACCAGCCAGTAGCGACCCTCGCGGCGGCCGTTCGAAAGATAATGACGGCACACTGCCTCGGCCTGCCGCCCGAGGCGTTGCGCCAGATCGGATGCATTGTCCGGCATCGTGTCCTCCGGAACGAAAAAGGGCCCGCCATCGCTGGCGGGCCCCTGACGGTGCGGTTGGCTCCTTTGTTACTCGGCCGCTGTGGCGTGATGTTCGAGCGCGACCGATGCATCCTCGGTCACTTCCTCATCTTCCACCACGACCGTTTCGCCGCCGTCCGCCGCCGTTTCTGCGCCCGCCGCATCGGCGCCCGCTTCGGCGGAATCGATGACGTCGGATTCGGCGACATTCGGCACGCAACGACCAGGCGTGCGCAGCGGTTCCGGAAGCCATCCGGACCCTGCCAACAGCGTCTCGGCCTGTTCCGCCATCTCGGCCTTCTTCAGGTGCTCGATGCGGTCGCCCGCACGCGCGCTCTTCGCCTCCCGCACTGCTGCGAGGATGCGGGCCTTGGTGACGCGGCCGAAATAGTTGCCGATCGTCGGCGTCCAACCGGCGGCGACCATGTCGAGATCGACGGCCTGGGCGATGCGGTCGGCGTGTGCAAGGGCTCGAGGCTTGCGATTGTAAGCCTCATAGATCGCGTTGACCGACAACGACACGCAGTGCGCGAACAGCGCCTGACGGCTGTCGGTGTCGAACGACATGAGCCCGTCCCAGAGATCGGCCGGCTCTTTCGGCAGGGCAGAGAGCCAAGCCTGATGCCGGGCGTCGAAAGCGACGGCGAGCGCGCTGTCGGCAAGGCCCGGCGCCTGAGCGCCGAATCCCGCGCTCTTCACGTCGAGTTCCAGGCAGGTGTCCTGTGCGTAGCGGTAGAACAGCTTAAGGCACAGGGCATGAAGCGCCGCGACGAAGGCGATGTCGGGATGCTCGCCCAGGGAATGGCGAAGGGCCAGAGTCCTGTGGGCGGTCAGCTCGGTCATCAGCCGGTCAGGAATCGGCTTGATGCCGTCGTCTTCCTCGGGCTCATCCGCAGGAGACTCCGCGCCTGCGCTCGCATCGTCGTCCTCGGCTTGGACTGCGATCGCATCCTCGTCGGCGGGATCGGCCTCGACGTCGGCCTCCGGAGCGATCGGAAGCTCGTCCTCGGGGCGAACGTAGCCACGCTCGACGCGCAGGACGCCCGAGCCGTCGATGCTGACGAATGCGCCAGCACGCGCGACCTCATCGGGATCGAAAGCCTGAGGACGATCGTCGAAAGCGGCAACCGCCGTCTCGATCTCGCCGAGCCGCTGGTCGACCTCGTCGGGCAACTCGTCGGCTTCAGCGTAGGTCTCCTCCAGACCGTCCATCTCGGCCTGCAACGCATCACGGGTCGCCTGCTCTTCGTCAGTGAGCGGAATCTGCTCGCCGCGCAGTTGCCGCAGGCCATAGATGTGGCCGTAGGCGAAGTCGGGCGCGACATCGATCCACTTCCAGCCTTCGGCACGGATTGCCTCGGACTCCGCCCGAAGCTTCTCGGCCACCAGCGTGTCGAGGAGGCCAACATCCTGCAGCCAGCCGCCGTCGTCGCCCTGGAACAGGTCGCGCAGAATCACGCCGCTTGCGCCAGTGTAGGCGTCGAGGCCGATGAACTGCGCGCGCTTGTCGGAAGCTCGCACCGCACCCTCGGTCAGCATCCGGCGAATGACGTGCGGCTCCTTGGAGTAGGACTGGCTCAGGCGCTCGAACACCTGCTCCTGCCGCTCGTGGTCGCCGTTGACGGTGAACGCCATGAGCTGGTCGAGAGTCATGCCATCGTCGGCATAGACGTCGAGGAGCTTGGGCGAGACCGACGCCAGGCGCAGGCGCTGCTTGACGACCGACACGGCGACGAAGAAGGCCGCGGCGATGTCCTCCTCGGACTGGCCTTTCTCGCGGAGCGTCAGGAAGGCCCGGAACTGATCGAGCGGATGCAGCGGCGCGCGCTGGACATTCTCGGCGAGGCTGTCCTCCTCGGGGATGCCATCCTCGCGCACGACGCAGGGCACCGGCGCGGTCTTGGCCAAGCGCTTCTGCTTGACCAGGCGTTCGAGCGCGCGGAAGCGGCGGCCGCCGGCCGGAACCTCGAACATGCCGGTCTCGACGCCGTCGGCATCGCGAACCGGCCGCACGGTGATGCTCTGCAGGAGCGTGCGCCGGGCGATGTCCTCGGCCAGCTCTTCGATCGAGACGCCGGCTTTGATCCGGCGGACATTGGACTGGCTGAGCACCAGCTTGTTGAAAGGGATGTCCCGCGACGAGGACAGGGTGATCTTCTTAACAGCAGTAGCCATCGGGATGTACTCCGCGACGGGCGGCCGAAAGCCTCTCTCTCGGCCTCCAACCCGTCACGAAGCGAGCGCAGCCCTCTTCCTCTAGGAGGTTGGGGCTGCGCAGAGGCGTAGAGGCGCGAAGCCGCAAACCCGGCTCCACGCCTCGCCATGTTACCGGACGCTGGAAAGGAGCTTCGCGGCCTTGCCCTCCAGCTCCAGCCGGGAATCCTGATGAGGCTTGGTACGGGCAAGCGCCGTGATCCCCTGGACGAAGTCGAAGATCGACTCCGGCGGACGCCCTTCTTCCTCCAGCACGGTGGCGATGATCTTCTCGGTCTCTGGACGTGAGAAGCCGCGGCGGCGCAGAAAGCTTTCGCGATCGTCATCCTTGCGGGCGACGATCTGTTCGCGAGCTGCCCTGATCCCGGCCAGAAACGGCATGGGCGACGACGTGGCGAAGCGTTCCAGCGCCGGCGCCGCCTGATGCGCGAAGCGATGGCTGGCGAACTTGCTGTGGCGGATCGAAATCTCCTCGAAGCCCTCGGCGCCCCAGATGTTGCGATTCATACAAACCGCGCGGAGATAGAAAGACGCCATGCCGAGCGTCTTCGAGCCGACCTCGCTATTCCAGCAATAGAAGCCCCGAAAGTAGAGATCGGGATCGCCGTTGGGGAGACGGCCGGCCTCGATCGGATGGGTGTCGTCGACCAGGAAGAGAAACACGTCGCGATCGGAGGCGTAGAGCGTGGTGGTGTCCTTGGTCACTTCGACGAACGGGTTGTGCGTCATGGTCGACCAATCGAGCAGGCCTGGCACCTTCCATCTTGTGTCGCCTGTCCCTTCACCGGCGATCTTCATGACCGCGGCGACCAGCTCATGGTCCCAGATGCGGCCATAGTCGGGGCCGGTGACGGCGCGCAGCTCGATCCGCCCGTCATCGGCTTCCAACGTCTTCACCAACTCGGCTCTGTGCGAGAGCAGTCCGTGCTGCATGTTGATGCCGGCAAGCGGCGCGGGGAGCTGCCGCATATAGCTTGCCGGTGCGCCGACCAAGCTGCACATCTGGCCGAACGACCAGTGCGTCGGAGCGATGGGCTCGTCGCGGCCGGGAACGATCAGCGCCAGGCGCTCGGCGTCGTCGCGACTTGCTTCGACACGGATCGCGCGAGATTCGACGGTGCGGGCGGTGGCTCGATCAGCCCGTGCGCGCACGGCGGCGTAAAGATCGCCGAGCGATAGATAGCGCTCGTCGTCGGGCCGCGAGAACCATTCGGACGATACTCGCCCGATCCGCTCGCCCCGCGAGATGTCAACTTTATAGCCAGCCGAAACCGGCGGCGAACCGATGCCGTCCCGGTCGGTGATGGTGCTTATCTGGGTCATGGCAGAATCTCCATGACGGGCCGGCCGGGAGCCTCTCTCTCGACCTCAAACCCGCCACGGCGACAGCCGCTGCCCTCTCCCTCTATGGGGTATCGCGGGGTCTGCCCGCAGAAGGGGGCAGCCGAGATCCTGGGCTCGGTAGCAGGGGAAGGCGTTCCCCTCCAGCGTCACATCGTTCCCCTGTGGCATTTCGGAATGCGAGAGCTTCCATCCGTTGATCCCGGCGGAGAACCGCCATCTGCCGCGAGCTGGAGGCGGCGCGACGACTGTCGTTGATCCATCGCTAAGTGCCGGCTGCGCTCCTAGCGATCCAATCGGACCCGAAGCCTGCGGGCGCGTTCGCGGAAGGCTTCCTCGCCGCCTTCGAGAATGTCGCAAACCGCCTTGCGGATCTCCGCGTTTTCCAGGCCTCCGGCTTTATAGGTGATAGGCGGAAGCCCGCCGGCAGGATGCGGTCCTGCGTCGGCGACGATGATTTGGTCTGCGTCGGTGTTGATGACGAGGTTCGCATTGTGCGTGACAATGATCACCTGGCGCTTGGCCTTGGCGGTGACGAACAGCGCGACCAGCTCCTCGAACACCGATTTGGGGTCCAGATTTTCTTCTGGCTGGTCGATGATGAGCGGCCGATCGTCCGCGTCGTCCAGAGCCAGATAGAGCAAGAGCAGCACAATACCCCGGGTGCCCGGGGAAAGCTTACGGATATCGATCTCGTCGTAGGCGATCTCGTAGCGGACCGTGATGTGGTCGGTGTCGAAGAGCCAGTGCGCAAACCGTTTCAGCCAGGCGCGAAATTCCGCCTGCTGGTTCTGGGCGTAGGGCGCGTGGCCGATTAGATCGCGCATGTATTGTGCGATGAACCTCGCCATCGCCGCCTGTACATCGGCAGCCGAACCGGTTTCCCAGGCTGGCCGCAAGGTGGTGTCGGTCAGCGCGATTAGCGCGCCGCGGCCTTGAAAGGGCCCGGCCTTGCGGCGGTCGAGCAGGTCTTCTTCGGCGACCGACCCCCAGGCGGCGACATCGACAACCCGGCGGACCGAGAAGCCGAGCTTGCGCAGCGTGCCGCTGGATGCCGTCAGGCGGGCCATCAGCGGTGCGTAGAGATCGGCAAGCGCGGTCTGTTCGTTGATGATCGCCTTGAAGACCCGGCCGTAGGTCGCATCGCGCTCGGCCTGAAGATCCTTCCGCCGGGCGGCGGCGCCCTGGGCGTCCGCAAGGCGCGTCTGAAGGGTTTGGAGGGCCGTGTTCTCCTGAGCGATACGCTGCGATAGGGCGGCATATTGGCTGCGGACGAGATTGTCCGCGCTGACCAGCGCTTCCAGCCGCGTCATCTCGGCAAGGAGCGTGTTGAGGTTCAGCTTCGTAAGGTCGGTGGTGTCCGGAAAGAAAGGCGTTTTCGGGTCCCCGGCCGGAACGGGCGCGCCCGTAAGCGTGGCGACCTGCTTGTCGGCCCACGCCACATAGCCCTTCAGACTCGTGTCGACGTCGCCCTTGTAGATGAGCAGGAATTCGTCCCACTGCTGGGGGCTCAGACCGCTATACTGGTGTCGCTCTTTGGCTTGGCGCAGTAGCTCGGGCGCCTTGGTGGCGCGGGTGCTAGCCACCTCGTCTTGCAGAGCGAGGAAGGTGCGGCGCTGGTTGCCGTAGGCTTGGATGGTGCCGCGTAGCACCTGAACGGCCTGTCCCAGCTGGGCGTGCCGTTTGGCCTGGGCCTCGGTGCCTTTGACGACGAGCTTGGCGAGATCCTCATTGTAGCTCTTGATCTGCCCGGTCTTCTGCGTGACCTGCGCGGTGAGGCCGGCGATCGACGCCTCCTTTTCGAATTCGGTGGCGATGCGATCCGATATGTCGGCGATCGCTTCGGCCTCTCGCTCCCGGGCCTGCCGGAAGCGGGCGGTGCGATAGTCACGGAATTCGGCGAAGTCGATGGCGCCGCCGCGATCGTCTTGCGGGTGAGCCTCGAAGATCACGCGCTCGATCTCGGCGATCAGGCCATCCGATACGCCATTTGCGGAGCAGAGCTCCTCGACGAACTGCTGCGACAGGTAGCGTGCGCGGGGAAAGGACAGGTGACCGTTGGCGTCGCGGCCGTCCAGGAAGCGCCTGACGGACGCGCCGCCGCCCCAGGTCAGCGTGACGGTCCCATCGCCAAGGAGCTTGCGGGCGCGCACGAGGAAAGAGGGGCTGATGTTCTCGTTCGCGCGCCAGGCGGCGGGCGCGATCGCGTCGCAGCCTGCTGCGATCACGTCGACAAGCGCGGTCTTGCCGGAGCCGCGCGCGCCGATGACGGCGACGAGGCCGGGGTTGAGTGGGATGTCCGGCGTGACGGCCCAGTCCGCATCGGCGATCGTGACGCGCGAGATCACCTGCGAAGGCATTGCGCTACGAGGCGGTTCCGTGCCGACATAGGCGCGACCCTCGGGATCGATGCAGGCTTGGCGCAGCGCGTCGAATTCGAGGCCGCCCTTGATCCACGAGTACCGGTCCTCGGCGGGGTGGCCGACAGTCTCCTGGTCATGGGCGTCGCTGCCATGGAGACACGGCTTGCAACCGTCGTAGCGCTCCTTGAGCTGATCGAGAGTCGCTCCGCGGCGCCCGGACCAGAACTCGCGCTGCGCCGGACTGCTCGAGAAGATGATGTGCGCGAACTTCTCTATCTCCTCGCGCACAGTGGCATCGGCTGCCTGCCGCAGTCCCGATGTCCCGTCGCCGGCGGCGCCCGCAACGGCGACGAGGATGTTGGCCTTCGCCCAGTCGCTCTCGCGCATGACCCGGCGGAGCTGGTCGAAGTTGACTTTGAACTGGGTGGTACCGTGGGCGAGCGCAGCGCGATCGTCGGTGATACTTGTATCGGCCTTCTTGCCGAGCGAGATCAGGTCGGCGAGGGTGCAGTTGAAGGTGTCGCCATGCGCCTGGAACTGAAGACGCTGAAGGATGCGGTGCAGCTCGGCGACGTGGTTCGGGTCCTCGGGGCTGACGAGCAGGTGGATGTTGACGAAGCCGGTCTTGGCGGCAACATCCAGGCGTAACTCGACATTCGGGAAAATGAGCTGCACGTCAGGCAGTCGGCCAGCCGCCTTGTGCTTCAGGACCTCCACATAGGTCTCGGTGAGATAATAGTCGGTGACCGCGAGGGCCTCGATTCTCGGCGTCACGATCTCGAGGTTGCTGAGGTAGGTGTCCCACGCCGTGCCTCCGCCGAACTGGTTGTTGAGCACAGTCCCCGGCGCGTGGATGTGCGGTTCCCAGCGGCGCCATTCAGATCCACGACCGATCATAGTTGCCCCCTTGTTATTGCCGGTCGTTGTACGTCCTGGTGGTCGTCTCCCCGGTCGATGGCGTTCAGCATTTATAAGCGCAAGGGCACGGAGTGAGCACGCGCACGGCGGCATTAGAAGTCTTCGGTGTTCTGGCAGTGGTTGGGATATCCCGAGCAGCCCCAGAATTTGCCGTTGGTCGTCGCGTTGGTCCGGATTTTCATCGATCGCCCGCAGGCAGGACAGATCTTCCGCGAAAAGACACGCTGGTCTTTTGCGAGGGTCATGATCCTGACTTCGCCGGCCCCGCTGGCGGTGAGCGTCCGCACGCATTCCGCGGTGGTTTCGCCGGTCGTATAGACGTCGTCGACGAGAAGAACCTTGTTGCCGTTCCATTTGAAATTGGATTGGAAGGCACCCTTGATCGCGTCGGCGCGCTCAAGCGCGTTCATCTGCTTGTAGCCTTCGATTTCCTTGACGCAGCGCAGGCCCTTCAGCTCTAGTTCGATATCTTCATCGAAATGATCGACGGCTTCGTTGAGGAGATGTTCGAAGCGATTCCTTTGCTGGGATGGCTTCATCGGCACCGGCACGACATAGTCCGGCGCCCAGTCGAGGTTTGCGATTGCCTTGCCGACCGCCTCGCCAAGGATCTTGGCGTGAGTGTCGTTATTCTTCAGCGACAGCACTGCTGCGCTCAGGGCGCTGGTCGCATGGCGTGGATCTGAGGCCGTGAAGTAGCGACCCAGAGCGTAGACGGTGGGGTCGTCGTCACAATGCAAGATCGAGCCCCAGTGGCTGTGAAAGGGCCAGCCGCTGGTCAAAGCTTCACCAATATAACCGCGGCCGCCAAGGCGCTCGCGCCGCAGCAAGGTGGACGCCTTCGACATGAAGATGTCTGGAGCGCTCGAGGAGAGCTCGAAGATTGACGCGGGTCCCCAGCGCACCGCGACGGATGTCACGCCGGCATGATAGGCGGCCTCGATGTCGCCCACGTCGTCGCCGATGTAGAGGGATCTCGGGGTGGCGGCGATGCCGAGACGTCGCAGGGCCTCCTGAATCGGCTCGGGGTCAGGCTTATGGTTTTCCGTGTCGCCATAGCTGACCAGCACGTCGTAAGGGATGCGGAACGCCTTGAGGACGGCGGTCGCGTACCACTCGGGCGACGAGGTGACGATCCCAACGGTTTGTCCGTCCGCTTTGAGCAGGCCGGGAAGCTCGTGCGGCGCTGCGCTGCCCTGAGCGGGAAAGGCCCGGATGAGATTCATGTTCTTCCGGACGTTGTCCCACATCCCGAAGCGACGCATTTGGGCCAGGGCCGAGCTGTCGACAAGCGTCATGTCGAGGTCAAACAGGAGCGCGCCGGGCATCGTTAGAGCATCGACATCTGCGTGGGCGACGACGGGCGGGCGGTGCCCGCCTGACCTTCGCCGCCGGACAAGCGGGTTTCCAGCAAGTCAAGCATGGAGGCGTAATCCTCCTTGCTGGCGAGCGGTACTGCCACGGGACGGTTGTTATATCGCTCGAAGAGAATTCGCCGATAGTCACCTTCGGCCCGAGCCGCGTCCGCGAAGCGGCTCGCGGACAACTGCGTCATGGCCAGGATGCCCTGGCTCTTGGGTTCGGCGGCATGGCGGCCCTGCGGCACCGGCGCGAACAACAGACGGTCCTGCTGGATCGTGAAGCGGACCGTGTGCATCGAGCCGCCCTTGATGTCGGTTTGCATGACGAAGGTCGCGATTGAAAGCCCGCTCTGCAAGCGATCACGTTGGACGAGATTGCGCGGCGACGGCGGCACGCCAAAAGGCTGCTCGCTGACTAGTGCGCCATCCTTTTCCAAGATCTCGTCGGCAAGCTTGGCATTCTGCTTCGGATAGACACTGTCGAGACCGCCGGCCATCACGGCGACGGTTTGTCCGCCATGGCGCAGTGCTGCTTGGTGGCTCAGCGTGTCGACGCCGATCGCCAGGCCGCTCACGATCGCCCAGTTGGCGCCGACCAACGTCTCCACGATCCTGTCACTAACGATTTCGCCGAACTCGGAGGGCTCGCGCGTGCCGATGCAGGCGACGCTGCGGCGGACCGGCAGCTTGCCCTTCACGAACAGGATGGGCGGGCGATCGGAGAGGGAGCGGAGCGCGGCCGGATAATCGGCGTCGAAGATGGAGAGAACGCGCACGCCGCGGCGGGCGGCCTCCTCGAGCACCCGCTGCGCCTTCTCGCTCGCGTTGACGATGGCGGTCGGCTCGTGAAGGCTTTCAGCGACAGCGGCCGAGACGACGGATCGAAGCTTCGCGGGGTCTGCGCCCAGGATCGCGTCGAGGAGCGAGAAGCGTTCGGCAAGGCGTTCGGCCGTAGCCGGGCCGATGCCGCGCAACGCGGTAAGCGTGAGAATACCGGCTGCGGTTCGTGTCTCAGTGCCCGTCATCAATTCAACGCCTTTCAAAAATAGTGGCCGGTCTTCGGCGTTCTGTGGCGATAGTCTTGCCGTGTCATGGGGATGGAATGGGTCATCCGTGGCCTCCGGTCTTCGCAAGCGAAGCTTTGCGGGGCCTGAGTTTTTCGGAGATCTCGGTCGCGGCATCTCCAAGTGCGCGGATGCGCACGGCTGGCCGCTTAGGAAGTCTGACAGTCAGTTCGAGCTCCCCACCGACGGCTTCGACGTAGCTGCGGAGGGTCGAGACATGCATGTCGGCCTGCTTCTCGATCTTGGAAACGGACGGCTGCTTGATGTTTAGCGCGGCCGCGACATCGGCCTGGGCCTTGCCGGCGATCTGGCGCAGTGCTCGCAGGCCCTCCACGCCCTGCGTTAACTCCGCGTCTCGTGCGTCGATTCGAGCCCGCTCGTCCTGCGACAGGGATGCGATGACGTCCTCAAAGCGGTGTCCCATACAAGTCGCTCCATAGCGTCGGCGGCTGCACCTTCCATCGATTTGGAAAGTGCGTAGGGTCTGCGAGGCGGGGCGCCAGTGTAGGGGCTGCGAGGCGCGGAACTTAGATCAGGCACGCTCTCGGTCGCACAACTACGGAATGCCCCCGGCGGCGATCTATCAAAATGCCGCCGACTCATATTGCCAAAGATAGCTCTGAGGCTATACTGGGTCAACGGCAGGTAGTGGGTTATATTTTGCATCTAAAGTTGAATTTCGAGCCCCACCACGACAGCCGACTTACAGCGCAACGCAGACAGACTCCCCCTCGGCATGGCCGAGCAGAAGGTCAGGAGTAGTTGTCGTCGATTGCGGAGGTGCCCATGGAGCGGCTCACCCTCGGCTACGTCTGGAAGCAGAAGCTAATTCCAGTCGTGCTGCGCCGGGCCGGTCGTGGTGAGAAGCTTCGGGTGCGACTGCCCTTTGCCGACGACAATCGGCAATGGCTACAGAACAGCCGGCGAACGCCACCGGAGTGGATCGGCGGGAATGACGCCTATTGGGAGCTGCCAAAGTCCTGGTTCAACGACTTCGTTGATCGGGCGCTGGAGCGCTACGGCAAGGTCTACATTATCCAGCCGTATCGCGAGCAGGAGATTTGCGCGCGAGCGTGCCAGGAAGCACAGGGACACGAATGCCAGTGTTCCTGTATGGGCGCCAACCATGGCATCGGCAATGACGGCAGCTGGTTCGAGGTCTCCGACACATTCTCGACCCGCTGGGGCGAGCGCGAGCTCGCCTGTCGGCTGCTGACGGCCCGATAGGGAAGATCGCCCGATCCGAACCTATGCTATTGGGCAGCGGATGAACTTCTCGGCGACGCCGTCGAAAAACACCAGCTCGATGTGATGTCCGGCGCCGTCGACGAGACTGCGCGCCACCATCGGCAGCTCGCGGACGGAGCGCTGCACGTCATCCATCGCGATCGGTGAGTCGCTTTCCGGCACATCGATCCGTGTGACGTTATTCTTGCCGACCAGCAGATAGGCTTGGCCGAGGGCGTTGCGGGACTGGGCGCGGGCGGCCGCATTGAAGGAGCGCATGAACGCCCAATCCTTGATGCCGCCGTTGCGCGCCCGCTCATCGACGGTGAAGGTGGACTCACCCGTTCCCAGGCTCAGGATACGCACGTCCTCGCGCGCAATGTCGAAGCAGGCAAGGGCGTCGACCAGGGCGTTCATGACCGGATTGTTGGCCCAGATGCCGCCGTCGATCATGATGTAGCCGTCGTCCTCGACGCCGGGGTAATAGGACGGGGCCGCCGTCGTGTGGAGCGCCACATGGGCGAACTTCTTGTGGCGGTCCTTCTGGTAGTCCGGATGGTGCGGCGTCTTGTAGAGGAACGGCTCGCCGTGACGCCCTTCGAAGCTCGGGATCACCAGGCGGGTGACGGCATCGTCGAGTACCTTGTCGCCAAAGATCCGGAGTAGCTCCTCCTTGAGGGCGGCCTGATCGTGCTTCGGCTTGAACAACCAGCGCAGCCCCCTCGACAGCCTGCCGAGCGCGGTCGCTGGCGGAAAGATGCGCTCACCGCGCTCGAGATAGATATTCAACGCCTGTCGGGCCGTCATCCCATGGGCAAGGGCGAGCGCGATGATGCCGCCCGTTGAGGTGCCCGCGATCATGTCGAAGTGATTGGCGATGGAAGCGCCGCCCAGGAAGCGGCTTTCGAGTTCGGCCAGAACGGCGGCGGGAAAGACCCCGCGAATTCCGCCACCGTCGATCGACAGGATTCGGAACGGGCGGCCCTGCGGCCATGGCTGCTTCAGGCGAGCACGTTGGATCGTGCCGTCGGATCGGCGCGGCGGAATATAGTTCATCGCGTTGTCTCCCTTGCCTCGCCGAGGTCCTGCCCGGCGTGGCGACCGCCGCCGGTCCAGCGCCCGGTCATCAACCAAAGTTCGTAGCAAGCGAGCCAGTCGAGCGCCCAGGGCACGGTCGTGCTTGCGATTGTCATCGCCGATATCCATTCCCTTTCACGGGGGTCGAACAGGCAAAGGGTCGGATCCTCGGCCGGCGGATAGACATGGGGCAGTTGCCCCTCGGAATTGCCGGGTAATCGGATCAGTTCCGGCGTGAGCACCCGCACCTCGGGAAACTCCCCGACCTCGTAGCGGATCTCCAGCGAGTAACTCGAATATTGCGGCCTTACGCTCCCAATCCATCGCGCAGATTGCGCGCGGCGGTCGATTCGGCGTGCCGCGAACTGTGGCCAGGTCGCCTTCATCGCGGCGACCTGCTCGTCGATGGAGAGGGGCGCCGCCATCATCAGATCTTGCGGCCGAAGAAGGTGTGAGGCCGTGCGACTGCAACCGCCGGATTGACGATCGGCGCCGCGACCGCGGCGCTGGAAGGCAACAGCACACCGCCTCGTCGCGTGTAGAGCTGGCGAGAGTGCTGGATGCCGCCACCGATCTCGGTGGCGATCTGGTCGGCGGCCCGGGTCACGACGCGGTCCCCGAAGTTCCCACGCAACGTTTCCATCATCGTGTCGGGGAACATCTCCCCCTTGCGCATCGCCTCGAGCGAACGGATGAGCTCACGCAGATGCGCGGCGAACTCGTCCTGCTGAGCGATGGATTCCGGCCAGCGGTCCGTGAAGACATCGGCCTCGCAGATCGGGTTGGCGACATGCAGAAGCCGCCTGTACAGCGAAGCCTGCTCGATGTCGTGGATGATCCAGCTCGCGAGGCGAACGAGCATGGCGCTGAGCGACATGTTCGGCTGCGCAGCGAGCCCGGCATAGTATGAGAACATCACCGACGGCGGGATGCGGCCGGAGTAGCTGGCGTAGCGAATGTTGCGGAACCGCTTGAGGAGCTGGAGGGCGAGCGTCGCGGTGTTCTTGACGACGAAGTCGCGCTGATCCGGCACATCATCCACATCGGCGTCGGCGCGAGCGGCAAGACCGGCATGGTCAAGCCACCGCCGGTGGAATTCCCTCGCCATGCGCAATTCGAGCGGCGTCCTGCTCGCATACCATTGCGCGAAGCCATAGGCGTTCATGTCGACGAATTGGTCATCGGCCGACCGGCGCGGGCCTTTGGCGTGCGTGATCAGGCTTTCGCGATCGAGCGTGCCGTAGACGCGCAGCGACGGCGTGACGTCGAGATGCATCTTGTCGGCGTAGAACAGGGTGACGCAGCGCGTCTGCCGCAACACCCGCTGCACCGGATAGTCGGCAAGGGCGGTTTCGAGCTCGGTCAGGATTTCAAGAGGCGTCATGCCACCGAATCGGCCGCCGAGCTGCGAGACGATGTCGAGATCGTATTCGTCGTCGGTACCGCGCGTCGAGATCGTGGCGTCGATCGCCATGGAGCCCTGCGGGTAGAAGTGCTCGATCTGGTTTGAAAAGGCGGTCGTGGCCTCGAGGTGGCGCCGCACCGCCTCGTACCGCGATTTCGCCTTGTCATGCAGCGAGGGCGGCAGCTGAACGCTGAGCGCGATCTCGGCGAGGATGCGGTCGAGAGGGTCGTCGAAGGGATTGAGGCCGGTTGGCGCAAGCTGGACGTTCACATCGTTCTCCACTGCGGGCTGGGCTGCGTCTGCGCATCTCGCCATCGCCCGCGCGACGTTCGGGATGATCTAAGTATATATACGTCTACTCCGAACAAGATGGGAAGCTTGAATACGTCTGTCAAGGGACATACAGTATGGCTACTCCGAACACGGGCGCGGGCGGATCGAGTTGAAGGGCTGGTTATGAAATTTGGTGCGCGAATCAAGGACTTACGAACGAAGAAAGGCCTGACCCTCGATCAGCTCGCGCAGGAGACTGGCTCATCGAAGAGTTACATCTGGGAGCTCGAAAACAAGAATCCCCCCCGCCCGTCGGCCGAGAAGCTGTCCGCAATCGCAGGCGCCTTGGGGGTGACGGTCGACTACCTGATCGGCGCTGACACTCAAACGCTCAGCGAGGCGGAGGACACTGCTTTCTTCCGGCAGTACAGCGGCCTACCGGAGGAGACGCGTCGGCAGATTCGTGAGATGGCCCGCATCCTGGACACCAAAACCCGCAAATGATTGAGCCGATCCGCCTCCGGCCGCTGAAGGAGGCGGCGCGCATTACGCAGATGCTCGACCTGGCCCTCGGAGCGGATCGGTTTGATCGTGCGCCGGTCGACGTGATTGGTCTCGCGCTGGAGTATTCTCGCCAGGTTGCTCCCGACAGCCCCATCCATGAGGTCGTGGAGCGCAATATCCCGGGCTGCATTGGCGCCTTGGTCTATGGCGAGGCACGACCGCGCCAATGGGCGATCATGTACCACGTCGGCCAGTCCGATGGACGCCGATCGTTCACGGTTGGGCACGAGTTCGCCCATTACGTCCTGCATCGCGAGCTAATCGAAGGGGACGCGAGTTTCGACGGCGGGATTTATTGCGACGAGGACGCGGTGGTTCGTCGCGAGGCGGCCGGTATTGAGCAGGAAGCCGACGAGTTCGCCGCAGCATTGCTGATGCCGTTTCACGACTTCCGTCGGCAATTGCCAGCCAAGTCTCGCTCGGATTTCGAAGCGCTCGGTCGATTGGCAAAGCGCTACGGCGTTTCCCTGACCGCAGCGATCCTGCGCTGGCTCGAATACACGGAGACGCGGGCAATCATGGTGGTATCGAACGAGGGGTTTGCCAATTGGGCGAAGCCAAGCAAGGCGGCGCTTAGATCGGGGCGATATATCCGCACAAGGGACACTGTGTTTGAGCTCCCCATGCAGGCCTTTGCGGCGCGACGCGACTATTCCGATGCGGCGCTGACTGGCGTCATGCAGCAGGCTGGCGTCTGGTTTCCCGAGCCGGTGCACGAGATGTGCCTTCGCTCTGAGCGGTACGATCAGGAGATCACGGTGCTGCAGTTCGAGGCGGATGGCCCGCGCTTCCAAGCGGAAGAGGAGGAGACGGATGTCTTCGACCAATTCGTACGGAACGGTCAAACTCCGGATCGCTAACGCCTGAGCGGATCAGTCTATGGACTTTGTTCATATCGCCATTTCTGCCCGCTTGGCCCACGGCGATCTCGTCGCCGCTGACGCTGCCCTCGAAGCCGGCCCGACCGGTGACGGCGTCAGGCTCATTCTGGTTAAGCACCTTCTAGTGTCCTGCGCGAACGTCACCGATCTCGAGCTGATCTGCCGTGCGCTCTACAAGGACCATCCGGCCATTTCGGAGATCATCACGCCGCATCGGCGCAACTTCGAATTCGCCAAGTACATTCGGAACATCGCGGTCGGTCACGTCAACCCGGCGCTCAGCCAGAAAGCCCTCGAATGGCGACCCGAGCTCAACTTCGTTCTGACGAAACTTGATGCGCCGGCCGAAGCGTTTTTGGGCTACGCGGTGTTGGAGACCGCGATCAACACATTCGTCGATGGCGAACGGCACCGTATTTTCGACAGCGACACCGACCTGGCTTACCCTCCGGACCTGACACGATTTCTCAATTTCTTGGGGTCGACCGTGCACGTCGGGATCACGTACTGCGCTGCGGTGGCAGCCGCGGCGCTCGAACACGCTAATCTGCCCGACTTCAACGAGAACTGGTTGGAGTTGTCCACGAAGGCAGGCGCCACGGACTTCGCCTTCATTACGCGTAGGGGATAGGGATGGCTGACGACCTGCAGCATCTCGATGACCTGCCGAAGCGTGGCGCCAATCATGTCGCGGAAGAGAAGGCGGAGGCGGCCTTCCAGGCAAGCCTAGCGGCGAGCGGTCGCTTCATCCTCCAACGCGCCGACCGCAAGGACTATGGAACGGACTGTGAGATCGAAGTCGTCGATCAGGAGCAGGCCACCAACGTCAGAGTCCACGTGCAGCTTAAAGGGACCGAACGCCCGCTCAACGCCGATGCCTCGCTCAGCATTGAGGTCAGCCGCTCGAATCTGAATTACCTGCTGATGCACCCGCACAGCTTCTACGCCGCTTATCACATCCCGACGTCGTCGCTGCGCATCTGTCCAGCGGAGACTGTTCTCCGCCAATACGAGCACGCGGGGAAGAACTGGACCCACCAGCAATCGCTTACCGTCAATTTCACCGACGAGTTGACGATCATGCGGCTGGATCGGCTGGCCACGTTGGCCAGATCCGCGGCGCGGGTGGCGCGCGATCGTCGGATCGAGCAGACCCGGGCGGCACCCGGCGATGTCGGTGGTCTTCTTCGTCGCAGTGTCCCTGACATTCATGTTCCCGACGATCCGGCCGTGGCACGCCACCTCCTTGCGCACCTCTACGATCAGGACGCCGACGCCGGGATCAGCGCGGCCTTCGATCGGTTCGCGGCAGTGCTCGGCGTGAGCAGCGAAGCCATGGGCCCCGCCTACATGGCCGAGGTTAACCTGGGGATGGCGGGGTTAAGTCGGTCGCGCGCCCGGATCGAAGACGCCGAGAAGTATTTCAGGAATCAGTTGGACCTGGGCCGCTACGAGCGGGGAAGCCTTCACTACACGATCGGCAACGCCTTCTCGGCGCTCGGCCAGGAGGAAGACGCCAAGGCCGCCTATGAGGCGGCTCTCATCGATCCCGCGTTCGCCAATACGCCGGATCTAGCATCCCAGGGCCATAAGAACCTAGGGACGAGCTGTGAGAGGCTCGGAGATGAGAAGCAAGCAGTCGAGCACTATCGCGAAGCCTTGCGGCTGAACCCGCACCTTCCTGAAGCCCACAATGCCTTGGCCCAATTCTATGTGCGCAAGGGCGAGTGGAAGGACGCCCTCGCGCATCTGGATCAGGCTGTCTTCACCGACCCTACACGCGCCAAGGCGGCAGGTGTTGCGGGTTGGAGGGCCAACGTGCTCTTCAACATGGGAGAAGGGAGCGCGGCGTTCCGTGAGATCAATGGACTCCTCGTCCAAGCTGACTGCGAGCCATGGATCTGGCCGTTTTTCGCACGGCTGGTGGCGAGCTTCGGTCGGACAACGACGGAGAACGCGCGCCAAGCGCTGGGCTTCTGGCACCGCTATGTGCGCGCCCACCCCGAGAGCTCCAGCGGCCGTCGCGAGCTCCTGTTGGCGACCTTGTACCTGCGATCGGAGGGCCAGGATGTTGGCCAGACCTACGCGGGATTCCGAGCCGAGTTCGACCGCCAAATCGAGCACGTCGACGACAGGGACGAAGCCGCCTTCTTATGGGATCGCCTTGGGCATTGGGCTCAAGATGAAGCGAACTGGGTCGAGGCTGAGTTCTGTTTTCGGAAGGCCTACGAGCTGGCGGGCGGTCACTACGGCTACTGTCTCGGAACCGCCCTAAACTTTCTTGGTCGGTTTGAAGAAAGCCTACCGATCCTGCGCGAACAGGCCGAGGGCATCCAGCCCGATGCGATGAGCTGGTTTCAGCTCGGCGCGGCTTACGGCGATCTTGGCAAGTCTGCGCAGGCCATCGACGCTTATAAGAAGGCCCTTGCGCTCGATCCTGATTACGATCTGGCGATGTTCAATCTCGGCGGCGCTCACTGGAACAGGGGCGAGAAGATTGAGGCTTTGGCGATTTGGACGACGGCTATCGACCGCTTCCCGCATCACGAGCTCGCCGCCAAACTCCGACGTGACATGCCGGTCTTTTTTCCGCCCGAGCGGCGCGCGACCTGATAGGTCAGCGCGTCGATTTCCACGGCGGGATCGGATGCCCTTGCGCGGCGAGGGGCGGGTTTCGGCGACCGGGAGGTCATGCGGCCGCCTTTAGGCGCTTCTTAGCCAGCATGGCGCGGACGAAATTGTCCCATTTTGCCATGCCGGCCTGCTTCTCAACCATATAGTGCCAGCGGTCGTAGTGCTTCGAGCTGACGTCCTGCAGGGCGTGGTTTTGCAGACGGTCGCGGATTTCCTTCGGAACGCCGGCCTTACCGGCTAGCGTCTTAAAGGTTCGACGCAGATCGCGGTTTGTCGCATAGGGGATCACGCCCCGGTCCCGCTGGCGCCAGACGAAGCTATAAAGTGTGCCGTGGCTGACGGGCTTGGACGGGTCTTTGGCCGAGGGGAAGAACCAGCCATATTCGTTTGGCTTGATCGACTCGATCAGCTCGGCGGCAAGCAGGGGCACCGGAACGGCATGAGGCTGGTTGTTCTTGGTCTTGGACCAGTCGATGATCCGCTCCTTGGCATCCCATTGATCGACATGAAGGCGCGCGATCTCCTCGACGCGCTGGCCGGTCAGCATGATAAGCTGCACGGCGCGCGGGTAAGAGGGATGAACTGGCGTGTCGGGGCATTCGAGCCAGCGATAAAGCTGCACAAACTCATCCTCATCGAGCCAGCGCGTGCCCTTGACCTTAGGTTCTGTCGGAATGCCCGTGGCCGGATTGAAAGGGATGCGGAACCGGCGAGCGGACTGCTGCCGATAGTCGTTGTCGGACTTCATGCCCCAGCTAAAGGCGGCATGGAGGTAGGAGCGCACATGGTCGGCCATCGACTTCGCGCCGCGCTCGTAGATCGGGCGGATCAGCTCGATGATTTCCTCGGCCTCGATCTCGCGGGCGAGGCGGTTGCGCCCGAGCGTGTCTGCGATCTTGTTGAGGCCCTTTTCAGTTTCCTTCCACGACGGCTTGCCGGCCTCCTTGAGCGCGGCGACATAGCCCTCGAACAGATCAGCGACCGTGCCGGGGCGGGTGTCGGTGGCGATTTTGATGCTTCTGCCCTTCTGGATGACGTCGGCAAAGTCGCGCTTGTAGATCTCGCGGGCCTGCGCGAGTGACATCGAAGGATAAGCGCCGATCTTCTTCTTCGTGCGTTTGCCGTCGCGCCATTGCTGCGCCATCCAGTCGGCAGTGACACGCGTCGGCATGGGCTTGAGAACGAGGACGAGACGGCCGGTACCGCGCCCTTCGCCATCGGCAAGGTTCTCCTGCTTGCGGCTTATCCCGACGCGCTTCAGCGCATGTCGGATCGCGGTATCGGATAGGGTGGGCATTGCGTTTCCTCCTTTCCGGAACTGGGATCGGTCGAGGAGAAACGGGGATCGCTAGCTGGGATCAGAAGGCCGTTTTCTACCCCTTTTACAGCCCCCAACTTGCCAAAGCCGCCCCCACTACGCAATGCAAAAAAAGCGCGATTTTATTAGTGTTTCAGCATGCTTGAGCGTGATGCAACGTGATCGAAAAAGGGCTAGTGGGGTGGTTGTGGACCAGTATCAGCGCTGTAGCGGATAGCTCAAGAGCGCGCTTTACGACCTCCCGCACATAGACAGGTGTATGGTCGACCGTTCCTTCCCCCTGGACTTCATCCCCCAATAAGCGGTTCTTCTTATCTAGGAACAGGATACGGAACTGTTCACGGTGTCCGTAAGCCTGCGCGGCTTTAACGTAATCGAGAACCTGGCTCCACGAAGACAAAACAGGACGCTCAACGATCTCCGATTTCACCAACCGGACCGCCGCTGCCCGAATGAGCTTGAACTCGGTTACAACAGAATCGCCCACGTCCTTCACTTCTTTCAGACGGTGCTCCGGCGCGTTGAGCACCTCCGCGAACGAACCGAAATGCGCGATCAGCCGCTTTGCCAGCTCCTTGGTATCCCGCCGCGGAATGGCACGGAACAGAACCAGTTCGAGCAATTCGTAATCGGGCAACGCCTCGGGCCCACCTTTGCGGAAGCGTTCCCGCAGCCTGCTGCGGTGGCCAACGTGCGACGGGGTCGAAGATTCGAAAAAAGCCCCCTGTCCGCCATCCTGCGCTGAAGCCGTCTCGGGTGCTTCTGGCCGTTCGGCCTTACGTCGATCGGTCATGGGCACCGTACTGCCGCTGAAGAGGCGGAAGGCTGCGTTTAAGGCGTGATGCTAGGCTGCGGTGACATAAGGCGGGCAATCATATCCACCGGGCGACCGCGTAAAGACCTCGCATCCATCTTGGGTCACACCGATGGTGTGCTCGAACTGAGCAGACAATTCCCGGTCTCGGGTCACGGCAGTCCAGCCGTCATTTAGAACCTTCACATTCGCCCGCCCGAGATTGATCATCGGTTCGATGGTGAAGAGCATGCCCGGCTCAAGTACAGGGCCTTCACCCGCCTCGCCATAATGCAGAATGTTCGGCCGCTCGTGAAACTGCCGCCCCAAACCGTGACCACAGAAATCGCGGACCACGCTGCACCGCTCACCTTCGGCATAGGTCTGGATCGCCTCACCGATATGTCCCGTCGTGTGGCCCGGCTTCACTGCGTTGATACCGCGCCACAGCGATTCATACGTCACCTCGATCAGACGTTCAGCCCGCCGCGATATTGCTCCGACGGCATACATACGGCTCGTATCGCCATACCAACCATCGACGATCAACGTCACATCGATATTGATGATATCGCCTTCCTTCAGCGGCTTCGGCCCCGGAATTCCATGGCAAACTACATGATTGATCGACGTACAGATCGATTTGGGAAAGCCGCGATAGTTGAGAGGTGCCGGTATCGCGTCATTGTCGAGCGCAAACTGCAAAACCATCTCGTCCAGCGCCTCGGTGGTCACGCCCGGTTTAACGTGCGGGGTGAGCATATCGAGCGCCGCTGCTGCGAGCTGTCCCGCCCGGCGCATCCCTTCAAAGTCTTCGGCGCTGTAGCGCTTTATCTGATTATCGTTCTTCTGGGTGCGTCGGGTATCGAGATTAGACATTGCGTGTTCTGTAAGGTTGCTGTTTCTTTGATATAGGGAACGTCTAACAAAAAACCTTGCCCACAAAAAGTTGGGGCGTGATTAAGCTTGCTTAACACCTGGGGAGGTGCGTGATGTCGAGAGTCTCCAAGTTGGCTTCTGGAGTGGTACTCCTTTACGCCACGTCAGCGCAGGCGGTTGAACTTCCAAACTGGAATATCGCCACCATTTGCGCCAGCGAAAACGCAGCCGGCCAATGTCAACTTTTCGAATTCCAAGCCAAGCACGCAATCCTTGGGGGCTGGGGCCTGCTACCCGATGATTACCGGAATGCGTGCCTCGGCGAAGTTAAAGAGCCCTACGTAAGCTATCGGTCTCTCTCTCAATGCCTCGAATTGCAAGTACTGCATGGTCGAGAGCTTAGAACAATCGATACCGCTGCCACCGGAACGACGGTACCATCTGCGATAGGTAGTTCCAGCTCCGAAACCTCCACGCCAGCAACTTCAGGCGACGCCGATAAGATAGAAACTCTCGAGCAATATATCAAACGACGCGAAAGCTGGGGCAAAGGCAGAGAAAGTTCGCTGACGCCAAAGAATGTTCGATTGGCAGCCGGAGCATCCATACCACTCAAGAGTGCCACAACAGCCGCACCTGCAGCAAACGCCACGCCTCCGATCGTGCATCCCGCCGAGGAGCGCCCTCCGCTTAAGATCACCGAAGTCCCTCAATCTATCATTGAAGAGAATCTGGCTGCCCTTCTCGCTCAACGCGAAAGCTGGAGTGGCGCAACAGCCTCGCCGATCAGTACAGCCACCGTCGGTAGCTTGGCCGACTACCTCGCCGAGCGGGATAGCTGGGGCAAGGGTCCTGCTGAGAAAGCCGCTCAACCTCTAAACGCCAATGAGCCAAAACTTCAGCAAACGGCCGAAGTATCTCAAGCTGATATTAGTAAGGCTCTCACTGATCTCCTGGCCGAACGGGAAAGCTGGGGAACTGAACCTTCACCTAAAGTTGCCGCGACACCAAAATCTGAACTGGCCTCGGCAGAAGAGGCTGAGCCCGATACCCTCGCCGGATACTTGGCCCGTCGCGCCTCCTGGGGGCCTGGCAACCCGGTCAAACCCGTGAAAGCTCCCCTCGCCGCGGGTGCAGTCTCACCACTTCCCGCAACAGCAACCGCAACGGCAAGTCCTGCATCGGACAGCAGCGAACAATCCGTTCTCGTGCACGCCGCCGAAAAGACCCCTCCAGCGCAGATGACCGAAATACCTCGCGCGGATGTCGACAAAGCCCTCTCGGAGCTTCTTTCCGAACGGGAGAGCTGGGGCACCGCGCCTGGCTCCGCAGGTCAGCAGGTTGCCGCACGCTCCGCCGAAGCGGACGCCTGCGAAACGGAGCTGCGCAACACCGTTGGCAAGGGAACGATATTGTTCCGCACCAACAGCGCCATTCTCGATGCCGAAAGCTTCTCAACTCTCGACGAGCTTTCACAACGAGCAAAGAATTGCCGTAACACGACAATCCACGTGGAAGGCCACACAGACGACCGCGGCTCCGAAAGCACGAATCAAAAGCTTTCGGAACAACGCGCGATGGCGGTCCTTAACTATCTTGTAAAAGGCGGCGTGGTTTCCAGCCGTATTGAAGCCATCGGGTTCGGCGAAAGTCGGCCACTAGTACCGAATTCCAGCCCTGA
Organism: Filomicrobium sp.; assembly: GCF_025698805.1. Classification (NCBI taxonomy): domain Bacteria; kingdom Pseudomonadati; phylum Pseudomonadota; class Alphaproteobacteria; order Hyphomicrobiales; family Hyphomicrobiaceae; genus Filomicrobium; species Filomicrobium sp. The sequence goes on along the minus strand of NZ_JAILWT010000005.1, from coordinate 137,994 downwards.
AAATCGCGCAAAGAATCGGCGTATCGAATTTTCGGTTCGCTGAGTCGAGGAAAAGCTTCAATCTCAACCTCTAATGGAGGGGCTCGGTATTCGGACCCCTCGTTATTAGTTTGTTGACGAAAAAAACCGCCGATTCAGTCTCATAGACAAGCAAATGGCTACTGAAAGTTAAGGTAAACCCTGTCATAACATGTGTGCCCATGACGGAGGACCCAAGTTATGTTGCGCAACGTCGCTGCTATTGGATTCATTTGTTTGAGCGCCGGCCCGCTTGCGGCCGAAGCAGCTCCCCACCATAACGCCACGCCGTCCCAGAACGTTATCGAAAGGGCGCTGGCGAACCTTTTGAATACACGCGCTGCCTGGAATGAGAACTCCGGCCAGCAGGATGCTATCATTGTCGTCGATACCCGGAACGAATTAGACGATTACCTGGCCCGTCGCGACGCCTGGAACGCATCTGCTCAGTCCAGCGAGCCGACGGACCTGAAAGAATATCTGGCACGCCGTGACAGCTGGGGCGCAAGTCCCGAGGCTGTGCCGATGGATAATGCCAGTGTACTCGCCGAATACTTGGCGAAACGAGAAAGCTGGGGCCCCGGACCAGAGCCGAAGCGCATTGCTGCCCCCTTGGCGGCTGGTGCGAGCCGCACACTCCCCAGATTGGCGACGGCCCCCGTAACCAATTCCGGTTCGCCGGTCATCCATGCTGCAGAAGAGCGGCCGGTGCCACACTTGACCGAGGTTCCGCAGCTGCGCATTCGCAAAGCGCTACGAGAATTGCTTGCCACCCGTGAAGCCTGGGGCAGCGAGCCAGCACTCGGCCATGCCGTCTTTGCAGGAGATCTCAAAGCTTATTTGAAGCGTCGGGACAGCTGGGGCGAGGGTCCGAAGCCAAAGCCAATCCGTGTCAAATTGGCAGCCGGTGCCCCGTCGCGTCTCCGCATCGAGAAGATCTCTCCGCAAGTCAAAGCGGCGAGACCTATCATTCATCATGCCGACGAACAGCGCCCTCCAGAGCTCACCGATATTCCCGCCAGCCAAACAAACGGCGCTTTAGAAAAGCTCCTGGCTGAGCGCGCATCCTGGGGATCGAAACCCGTTGTCGCCGAAGCGCGCGTCGCCGGAGACCTCGGTGCCTATCTCGCACGCCGTGATCGCTGGGGCGTCGGACCGGAACCCAAGAAAATCCGTGTGAAGCTGGCTGCCGGCGCAAAACGGCGTTTGCCGGTTATCCCGAGCCGCTCTGTCGATACGAGCGGTCCGGCCCCAATCATTCACCCTGCTGAGGATCGCCCGGCACCGGTATTGACGGCGATACCAGTCAACGAGGTCAAGACATCGCTGACGACATTGCTGAGCGAACGGGCCTCATACGGCACCGAACCGACCCTCAGCGTTGCTCGGGAAGCCACCGATCTCGATCGGTTCCTTGCCCGCCGCACCGCATGGGGAGAGGGCTCCGAACCCAAAAAAGTTCGGGTAAAGCTAGCCGCCGGCGCAAATCGGCGCCTGCCGAAGATCACGGCTCTTCCTGAAGCAGGTCCTGTGACGCCGCCCATCATTCACCCCGCGGACGAGCGCCCAGCGCCCGTATTGGCCCAACTCGATTCAAACACGGTCAACGCTGCTCTGACCGACCTCTTGAATGACCGGGCCTCGTGGGGTTCATCACCATCGATCACAAGCTCCGAAGCTGATGTTTCGTTGCCGGTGGTCACGCTCGACGCCTACCTTGCGCGCCGTGCCCGCTGGAACATGTTGGCCCACACGCAAGTCGCGGCCATCTCGCTGGCCCGGAATGTTCGCTCTGATGCTCTGACGTGTACAGAAGCGCTACGTCAGATCACGGAAGCCAGCTCCATTCAGTTCGCCACCGGAAGCGCCAAACTGACCTCCGAAAGCAACCGTGACCTCAAGCAGCTGGTTACCACAGCCCGCGAGTGCGCCGGTCTCCGGATTCGCATTGAAGGTCACACGGATTCGCTTGGCGACGCCGCAATGAATCAGGCCCTATCGGAAGCGCGCGCGCAAAGCGTCGCCGAATTTCTGACGGAAGCCGGCCTTAACGCCGAAGCGTTGGAAACCGCAGGGCTGGGTGAATCGCGCCCGCTCGTCCCCAATACATCCCGCGCCAATCGCGCACTTAACCGGCGCATTGAATTCAAAGTGCTGACGAACTGATCCTGGCAAAACGGGTTGGAAATCTCCCGTAGGGTCCAGGGACAAGCAGAACAAAAAGAAAAAGGCCCGGGCAGAAAGCCCGGGCCTTTTGTATCCCATAGAGGTAAGCGCTTTACTGCGCTTCGCCTTCTGCATCCGAAGCTGGTACTTCTTCGACCGCTGCAGCAGCAATAAGCTTCTGCGCCTGACCAACCCAGTCTTCCTTCTCGATGCGTCCTTCCATCTTCAGGAAGTCTTCCACGTTCGCAATATCGTCGTCCGAGAAGTTGGCGATCTGCTCAAGCTGAACGCAGTTCAGCTGTTTCAGACGCAGCACCATTTCTTCATCGATCCCCTGGATCTGCGTCAGATCATCAGGCTGACCTTTTTGCTTCTTGAAGCCCTTCCAAGCAGCGTTCAGGCGACGTGCGCGTGCGTCCGTACGCTCCACAATACGGGCCGAACGTCCGCGGCGTCCGCGCAGATAGTAGAGCTTCGCGCGCCGAACTTTACCGCGCCGGATAACTTCGATCTCAGTGATGAACGGCGAGTAGATCGGAAATACACGCTCAACACCTTCGCCGTAGGAAATCTTACGAACAGTGAAGCTTTCATTCAGCCCACCGCCTGAGCGGGCGATGACAACACCCTCATAGGCCTGCAAACGTTCGTTCTTACCCTCAAGCACGCGCACGGTGACTTTAACGGTATCGCCAGGGCCGAACTCCGGTACGCCACGTTTGGCTGAAATAGCGCGGATCTGCTCCTGCTCGAGCTCTTGAATGATGTTCATTTTTTGCGATCCTTGATTGTCATCATAGCAGAGGAGCATCACTGTCTGTCCTTGGAAATCGAGGACGGACACGGCTCTTGCGGCCCATTTAAGGGAATTGAATGCGGCGTCATAGCCGAAAAGTAGGGCTTTGTCGATGCCCTCGCCCGGTTTTTTGATAACCGACGGCTTAACCGTTCTTTTCCGGGTCTACTTTGGCCATCGACAGGCTCTTAAGGAGATCCGGTCGCCGTTCTCGGGTCAGGGCCTCAGCTGCCCGGCGGCGCCAGGCATCCACCTTCCCATGATCGCCCGAAACCAGCACCTCAGGAATAGCCCGCCCCTCCCACTCCCGGGGCTTCGTATACTGTGGATACTCTAAAAGCCCCGTTTCAAAGCTTTCGTGGACAAGGCTGTCAGGTGCGCCAAGCACACCCGGCAACAGACGCACGCACGCATCCATCAGCACCATTGCCGCCAACTCCCCGCCTGAAAGCACGAAATCTCCAATGGAGATCTCACGCAAATGGCGCCCCTCGATTACCCTCTGATCGATGCCTTCGAAACGCCCAGCCAGCAGCATGACCCCCGGCCCGGCCGCCAATTCTCGCGCAGTCTCCTGACGAAGAGGTTCACCGCGCGGCGAAAGCACGATGCCGGGTAGATCTGGCGCTTGACGCCGCGCCTCATCGATAGCGGCCGCTAGAACGTCCGCACGCATAACCATCCCGGCACCGCCACCAGCCGGACGGTCATCCACCGCAAGGTGACGACCGATGCCGAACTGGCGCAGCGCGACGCATTGTAGCGACCAGATTCCCGCGTCCAGCGCCTGCCCGGTCAAAGAATAGCCGAGCGGCCCCGGAAACATCTCCGGAAACAACGTAAGAATTTGTGCCCGCCAAGCAGGCCTACCATCGCTCGTTGGCATGTGTGGCATGACGTTGACGCCTTACAGGCCTTCGCCGGATACAAGAAGAGCGTCAGACACCTTCGACAACGGTAATGTCGATAGTACCGGCACCCTCACGCAAAGCTTTGGCCTCTGCGTATTCCGGCGACTTGGCATAACCCAACGCGTGGTCATAGCTGGGAAATTCTAGAACGACGTTACGAGCTACGCCATTTCCCTCGACGATTTCGCATCGTCCGCCACGAACGATCGGTGTGCCGCCGAACTTGTCCAGTGCAATTTTCGACTTCGCCACGTACTGCCCCCAAGCATCAGCATCGGTGACAACGGCGTGGGCGATCACATATCCCTTCGGCATTTCGTTTTGTTTCCTTGGTTGGCTTATAAACTTGCAGAGTCTTAGGTCGCACTTCGACGCTCAAGGGCCGCAGCGATATGCGCAACGAAAGCCCGCGCCGCATCAGCTGGATCATCCGCCCGCGTAATAGGCCGCCCCACCACAATCAGATCGGCCCCTGCAGCGACAGCGCTGTCCGGAGTCATCACCCGTTGCTGATCGTCCAATGCGCTACCAGGTAAACGGATACCCGGCGTCACGATCAGAAAATCAGAACCGACCTCTCGGCGCACCATGTCCGCCTCTTGCCCCGAGGCAACGATACCATCGACCCCGCACGCACGTGCCAACTGCGCACGATGCAAAACAAGGTCTGCAGGAGAAAGCCGATTGCCCTGAATTTCGAGATCCGCAGCAGTGAGATTTGTCAGAACCGTAACCGCAAGCAGCTTCATCCCGCTGCTTCCCCGCCCGACCACAGCCGCGTCGAGCGTCTTGCGATCATGCCCGTGAATTGTGAGATACGTCACACCCAATTCGGCGGCATTGGCCACCGCACGTTCAACCGTATGGCCAATGTCCAGGAACTTCATATCAAGGAAGACTTGCTTCCCTTCTCTGATCAGCCGGCGGGCCAATTCCAGGCCGCCAGCCATCACCAGTTCCAGACCGATCTTATAGACTGAGACGTCGTCACCGAGCCGGCCGATTAAGTTCTCGGCCTCCTCGACCGTCGGAACATCGAGCGCCACAATGAGCTTGTTACGTGCCCGCTCCAAGTTTTCCATTTACGCTCCGAAGCGTCAGCCAACCACTGCCACAGTCTCTATCTCGCCCGCTCAGGCTGAAAGAGCCAACTCTCTTGCTAAAGTGCTGAGTTGAGTTTCCGGCCGCGCACCGACATGGCTGATAATCTCAGCTGCCGCACACGAACCAAGTCGGCCAGCGGTAGCAAGGTCCTTGCCCGTTGCCAAGCCATACAGGAAACCGGCCGCATAGAGATCCCCAGCTCCAGTCGAATCCACGAGCCGCTCAATCGGATGAACGGGGATCTCGATCCGTTGGCCCTTGGAGATGATGACCGATCCCTTCTCGCTGCGTGTCAGAGCAGCAAGCTCCGTATGGACGGCCACACGCTGAGCAGCATCCTCAAAATCTTCCGTCTGATAAAGCGATGTGATCTCATCCTCGTTGGCGAGCAGAATATCGATACCGTCACGGATCAGATCAACGAATTCGCTACGGTGACGATCGACACAAAAACCATCTGACAATGTCAGAGCCACCTTGCGCCCGGCACTGCGCGCAATCTCGACCGCCTGACGGAAAGCCGCTTTGGCCTCCGGCTGATCGAACAGATAGCCCTCAAGATAAACAATACCGGCAGCACGAATGGCGTCGGGATCAACCTCGCCCTGATCGAGGTCGGTGGAGATGCCCAGGTATGTGTTCATCGTGCGTTCGCCGTCTGGCGTCACCAGGATGAGACAGCGTGACGTCGGCGCCTTGCCGCTAACGGGTGAGCTGGAAAATTCAACCCCCGCCGCGCGAATGTCGTGCGCAAAGACCTTGCCGAAGTCATCATCAGCGACTTTTCCGATGAACGCCGCCCGGCCTCCGAAGGAAGCAATACCGACCATGGAATTGGCGACCGAACCACCAGAAATCTCAACGCCCGGTCCCATGTCACCATAGATCGCTGCCACCGTTTCCGCATCAACGAGGCGCATGTTTCCTTTCGGAGCTTCATGACGCGCCAAAAACTCTTCATCGCAGCGCCCAATAATATCAACAATAGCGTTGCCAATGCCGATTACGTCGTAGCGGAGTCCGGTCATGTTACCTCTCGAATTGTTTACGATTTGCGCGGCACTATAGGCACTCAGCTTCGCAGAGCAAGTTTAGCGGCCCGAATAACCGCTCGCACGCGCCAGCCGGGTCAGCGACAACACGAGGCGCTCAGCGACGATATCTTCCAGAGCACCATTGTGCCGCGCGGTCTTGGCCGCGGCTTGAATCGCCCCAAGAGCCTGCGCCAACCGCTGCACCGTCCACATACGCGCTTGTGCCGTGAGCGCATCTTTCTGCTTGAAATGGAGCGGTGGCCGAAAACTCCGCATGACATCGGCAACGGGCCGGCCGGCATCAATCTGCGTACACACGCGATGCAGTCGCATAAAATGCCGTTGGAGGGCGAGGATGATAGCTTGCGCGCTTTCTCCTGCGGCTATCGCCCGACTGAATTCATTGACAGCCCGGTCACCTTGTCCACCCGCGGCAGCGAGCACAATACGATCAATTGTAAGTTCAGAGGCGTCCCCCACGATCGCCTCGACATCTTCAACTTCAACTTTGCCACGCCCCGAGCAATAAAGGATCAGCTTTTCTATTTCTCCGCGCGACATCGCCCGATCCGCGCCAAGCCGAGCAACAAGGCTGTCACGAGCCGGTGCGGAAATCGTCAACCCGGCCGCCTTCATCTCCTCATCGACCACCGCGCCAAGATCGCGTTCTTCATCCGGAAAACACGCGATTGCGGCCGCATGTGCAGGCTGCTCGAACATCTTTCGAAGCGCATCCGTCGGCTTCAGATTTCCTGCCTCTACGATCAAAACGCTGGGCAGAGCTGTCTCAGCGACAAGCGGTTTGAGCAGATTGGCGTTGATACGCCGTCCGGTGCTCGTACGAACGATTTTACGCCCGCCGAACATAGCGACCGTCAGAAGTTCATCCGCAAGACGACCTGGGTCTCCGTCCAGATCCATCTCATCAACTCTTAAAATTTCACCGGGTGGGTTTTCGCGCTTCGCCCATGCATCCGCGGCCTGTCGGGCGCGTTCCGAGACAAGCCCGGCATCCGTGCCGTAGAAGAGCAACGCCGTGATCTTGGCGTCGGGCGATTTCAGAAAACTCGCAGATTGATGACTTTTAATAGCGACCATAATCAACCGGCTCGCTGATCTGCCGCACGACAAACGAATAGCGTCCCGAAAAAACGGAACTTAAGCCTGTGTCGCAAGAAACGCTGACAACCGTGACTTCAGGTCGTTGCCCACAGTACCGGCGGCTCTGTCCTCCGCGTCACGACGTGCGCGAACGTTAGAGAAAATGGAGTCGAAACGCTCGAAACCGGCACGCCCATAGCTCGTGCCCGACAAGATTACCTTCTTATCCTTGAGGTGGATCAGCCGGAACGATGCATCAAGACTGTAGATCTGACCGCGAGAGTCACCACTACGCTGGACGAGCGTTGACGTTACACTTTCGCGAATAGCAATTTCCAAGCGATACTCCGGCGGCAAAGCGTTGCCGCCTCCTCGAGCCTGGAAGATCAGCTCGTTGCGAAGCTGCTGACCAACACGGCCTGGGATCGGTGCGATATCAACTTGCGCCAACCTCTCCGACAAACTGCCGGTGCCGTTCAAGTCTGCGTACATCGGACGAAAACCGCCGGGGCCACAGGCAGCAACCAGCGGCGCGATTAGTACCGCGACCGCCATCACTCTAAAAACCGACCGTCTGCTGCACATCCGGCTGGACTCTCCGATCCTGTCGGCGACCGAACCCGACGCACGAAGCGCCTCAGGCAACGACATTAACGATCCTTTGCGGCACAACTATAACCTTCTTCACCGGCTTGCCTTCTAAGGCGCGAGTAACCGGTTCCAAGGCCAAAGCGGCTGCCTCGATCTCTTCCTTGGAGGCGCTCCGCGCTATGGTAAGCTCGTCCCTCCGCTTGCCATTCACCTGTACGGCAATGGTCATAACATCGTCAACGAGCAAGGCCGGTTCCGCCACGGGCCAAGGTTGTTTGGCCAATAAGGTGTTGTAACCGAGCCGCGCCCAGCATTCCTCCGCCAGGTGTGGCATCATCGGTGCAATCATCTGCACCAACAGCTCTGCCCCTTCCCGCAGGGCCCAATCGAGCCCGTCTTCCGACTTCTGTAGGGTCGAACTGAGCACATTAGTAAATTCGTAGAGCGTCGCCACAGCAACGTTAAACCGCAGCCCCTCGATGTGCCCGCCTACACTATGAAGCGTCTTATGGGCCGCCCGGCGCAATGCGATCCCCTCGGGGCCGAATTCAGGCATGACATCCGCGCGTTGCGGCGTTTTTTGCGCGATCTCGTCGATCAACCGCCAAGCGCGTTGCACGTATCGGCGGGCCCCCTCAACGCCGACCTCCGTATAGATCACATCGCGCTCTGGCGGACTGTCCGACAGCACAAACCAACGAGCCGTATCCGCGCCGTACTCGCCAACAAATGCGTCGAGATCGACGACATTTTTCTTCGACTTCGACATCTTCTCGATGGGCCCGATCGTAACGGGGTTCGCACTCACCGCGTGGCGCGCAGCTCGGTTTTTACCGTCGCCATCAATCTTCACCTCATCCGGTGACAACCATTCGCCGTTCTGCGACTTGTACGTTTCGTGGGTCACCATGCCTTGTGTGAACAGCGCGCGGAACGGCTCTCGCAACTGCCCTATGCCTTGGCCAGCATCCGATATCGCTCTGAAAAAGAAGCGAGAATAGAGCAAGTGCAAGATCGCATGCTCAATCCCGCCAATGTACTGATCCACAGGCAACCAGTACTGCGCAGCGCGCGCATCCACAGGCGTGTCCGCATCAGGCGCAGTAAAGCGCACGAAGTACCACGATGAATCGACGAACGTATCCATCGTATCGGTTTCGCGCACAGCCGGCCCCTGACACTTCGGACACGTGACGTGCTTCCACGTCGGATGCCGGTCCAACGGATTACCCGGTTTATCGAACGTTGCATCTGCTGGGAGCTCCACCGGCAGCTGATCAGCGGGTACCGGTACCGCCCCGCAGCTCTCGCAGTGAATGATGGGGATCGGGCACCCCCAATAGCGTTGCCGCGAAATACCCCAATCACGCAGGCGGAAGTTGACCTTGCGCTCACCAACCGGCCGCCCCCCGATCGTCATAGCGCCGAGGCGGTCCACAACTTTCTCGAATGCAGATTTGGGATCTAGTCCATCGAGGAAATCGGAATTGATCATCGTGCCGTCACCATCGACGGCCTCATCACCGATCGCGAAGGTCTCGGCATTCTCGCCCGGCGGCAAGATCACGGGTCTGACCGGCAGATCGTATTTGCGGGCAAAATCCAAGTCGCGCTGGTCGCCCGAAGGACAGCCAAAGATTGCGCCCGTCCCGTAATCCATCAACACGAAGTTCGCGACCCAAACCGGCAACAACCAATCTTTGTCCAGAGGATGCTGAACGCGGAGTCCGGTATCGAAGCCCTTCTTCTCCGCACTTTCCAACTCAACGACGGAGGTTCCCTGGCGACGGCATTCGTCGCAGAACTCTTTGAGCTTTGGATTATCCGCAGCCGCGGCCAGTGCAAGCGGATGATCAGGTGACACAGCCAGGAAGGACGCACCAAACAACGTATCCGGCCGCGTCGTATAAACTTCGACTTCGCTAATGCCTTTGGGCGCGTTTGCTGGGTCAAGAGCCCAGCGCACCAACATGCCTTCCGATCGGCCAATCCAATTGGCCTGCATCAGTCGCACTTTTTCCGGCCACTGATCCAACGTATTGAGCGCTTCCAGCAGCTCATCTGCATATTCAGTGATCCGGAAGAACCACTGCGTCAGCTCCTTAGTCTCGACCAGGGCACCCGAACGCCACCCACGACCGTCGATAACCTGTTCGTTCGCCAGAACCGTGTGATCCACGGGATCCCAATTGACCTTTGCAGACCGTCTGTAGGCGAGGCCCTTCTTCAAAAGATCTAGGAACAGCTTCTGCTGCTGCTTGTAGTAATTGACGTCACATGTCGCGAATTCGCGCTGCCAATCGATAGAAAGCCCCATGGACTTCAGTTGCTGGCGCATCGCTGCGATATTGGCGTACGTCCACTGCGCCGGATGCGTTTTACGCTCCATCGCCGCATTTTCGGCCGGCATTCCGAACGCATCCCAACCCATGGGATGCAGGACATTAAAACCCCGGGCGCGCTTATACCGCGCGAACACATCTCCCATTGTGTAGTTGCGCGAGTGTCCAACATGGATGCGGCCCGATGGGTACGGGAACATCTCTAGAACGTAGCACTTGGGCCGTTCATCGTTGTTCGAGGCCGTGAAGACACCAGCCTCCTCCCACATCTGCTGCCAGTGCTTTTCGCGCGCAGGCGCGTTGTAACGTTCATTTCCCATGAGGCTTATCGGTCTCTTAACGGTTCGTTCAATGGCGGCGGTAATGAGCGCCAAACAAACCCGTCGGTCAAGGCGGGCAAACGGTGAAACTGGGAATTCGATAGGTCGAATGGACGGCGACGAAGCGACATATCCGCATGCGTGGGCGGATTTACAGGCCCTGAACTACGCAATCATGTCGATAAGTATCCCATTTCATCGACACATATATGTCTGCGCGTTGACGAGCCCCCACGAATATGTCGAGAAAAATTGCGTACGTCGACATGACCCTTCTGGCCCAGGTTATTCTGTCTCATGCTCGCCACCCCGGAATTCGCCTCCCCACCGCGCCCCGTGATTCCTCAGGCTGTTGAGCTCGAAACCCGATCAATCCTAAAAAAGTGCGTTGCAGCACGAACCGCCCTGGCCGACCTACGCTATGCCGGGAAGACATTTTCGGATCCTGCCGCCTGTGCAAGCACCTTCGCGCTTCTGGAAGCGAAGGACAGCTGCCAAATCGCGAACGTTGTAACGGCCATTGATCCGCTTTTTAAAGCCGCAAACGGACTGCGCGTCAAAGACGACGATGCCACGCGCCAAATTCTCCGGTGTCGGGCAGCCCTGATCGCCGCCGCGGCCGCGTCGAAATACCAGCGCCTTTCCATCGTCACCGCCGCAACCTTGGCACACGCGCTAACGTTGGAGGCCGGCTTCACACCACCAAGCGAAAATCGGCTCACGCATCTTCTGGCTGACTGGGCGCGCTTCCAGACCGAATCCGAGGATATCGACCCGCTGGTGCACCTCGCGGTCTCCCACTATCTCTTCACCTCCGCGCAACCCTTTGCCCTCGCAACGGGGCCAGCCGCCCGCATCCTGACTTTGATGAGCCTCTTGAACACTGGCCTGATTGATTTGCCAGTGCTTTACCTCAGCCGGCATCTCCTAGCGACCAAAGGCAGCTATGACCGCAGCCTCGCGAAGGTGACGGAAACCGGCGAGTGGGAACCGTTTTTGGACTACATGCTGACCGCCATCGAACAGTCTGCAATCTGGACCAATGGCAAGCTAAGAGCGACAAGAGCGATGATTGATATGACCGCCGATCATATCAAAACCTACGCACCGAAAATCTATTCGCCCGAACTCGCCGAACTCATCTTCATTGAGCCCTACACACGCATTCAGCATCTCGGGCGGTCGGGGATCGCCAAACGCCAAACGGCGGCCGTCTATCTGAAACAGCTCGCGGCCATCGGCATCCTCAAGGAGCATAAGGTCGGCAGGAGCAAGATTTTCATCCATCGCAAGTATCTCTACCTGATGGCGCGCGACGAAAATACGTTCACGCCTTACCCGCCGCCAACGCTCGGATAAGGCGTGCTTTTAAGGTCCAGCGTCCCCCACACAAACCGTCTAGCAGGTATGGGCTGCCGCACCCGCCTCGGCCACAGCCTGGTCCTGCGCACCGCTGCCGCCGCTGACACCAATCGCGCCGACAATGCTGCCATCGGAGCCTTTAAGCGGAATACCGCCTGCGAAAATCATCACGCGGTCTTGGTTCGACGCGTGAATCCCGAAAAACTGATCACCAGGCTGACTATTCCGCGCGAGCTCTTCCGTCGAAATATCGAACGCACGCGCCGTAAAAGCCTTGTTGATCGAGATATCGATGCTGCCGATCCAGGCTCCATCCATCCGGATGTGTGCGAGCAATTGCGCACCAGCGTCGACAACCGCAATATTCATGGGTTGTCCGATTTCTTCAGCCTTTTTCTCGGCGGCTTCGATGACACGTCGAGCATCCTTCAAGGTCAGCATGGCACGTCCTTATATTAAATGATGAAAATCGGGTCGGATGGACTACACCGCCCGGAAACGTGCTAGAGCCCCATTGGGTTCGAACATAGAAAGCTGACAGATCATCAAAATGACGACCGACGATACGATCTCCGCCGATCATCAAGGCTTACGCGCCGTCAAAGATAAGATCGCCGCCGCCGCGAAAGACGTCGGTCGCTCCCCGGCTGACATCGAGCTGATCGTCGTTTCCAAAACCTTCGGCCCAGACGAAATCCTGCCCGTTCTGAACGCCGGCCAGCGCCACTTCGGCGAAAATCGGGTCCAGGAAGCCGCCGGCAAATGGCCAGCCTTGCGTGACAAGTTCCCAGATATAACCCTGCATTTGATTGGACCGTTGCAGTCCAATAAAACCAAGGAAGCCGTCACGCTGTTTGACGCCATTCATTCCATCGATCGGCCCAAAATCGCCAAGGCTATTGCCGAAGAGCAAGCGAAGCTAAATAAGGAACTTCAGCTCTTCATTCAGGTGAACACAGGCGAGGAGCCTCAAAAGGCCGGTGTATTACCGCGCGATACGGCCCAATTCCTCGATCAGTGCCAAAACGAGTTCGGCCTCAAGATCACGGGCCTCATGTGCATTCCTCCTGTTGACGAAGAGCCTGCGGTTCATTTCGCATTTCTGGCCAAGCTGGCGCGCGAACTGGATCTCCCTGGCCTCAGCATGGGGATGTCAGGCGATTTTGAAGCCGCAGTGGAACTCGGCGCTACGCACGTTCGTGTCGGCTCAGCCATATTCGGCGCCCGCGTCTGAACACGTTCTAAACAACGCCCCGAGCAGAAGACCAAGATTCTTCTGAGGACGAGTTGCGCCTACGCGGTTGTATTCCCGACTGGAATGTTAGGCTCCACACTGATTCGAAAACTGTGCATGCGTTTCATGATATCGGAGGCCCCATGACTGAAGGCATCGCACAAAGCGTCGCCGCAGAAGCTGAACAAGCTGCCAACGAGGCTGCGCGCGAAGCTCGGGCCGAAGTTCTCGAGCGCAGCGCCAAAACCGAACCCGAAAAGAAGCCGTCTCGTCGCATTACCAAGGCTTCCACCTCGAGCGATACCTGGCAGAAGTTTGTCGTTGACGTCTGGCTGACTGACCTTAATCCGACAGAGTTCGGCATCTACAAACATTCCCGTAACCGCGCCAAATCCCGGCAGTTTTCATCGGACATGGATATCTACGCCGAGGTCATTGAGAATGGCGAGCGGACGGGTCTTCTCGGTTACCGCAAGGATCTCTGGAAAGACGCGAAGGGCATGGACCGCAGATTGGTCTTCAAGCTGTTCACGCCCAGTCTCAATTGGCGCGCAACGATGGACCTCATGGTCGGTCGCAGCCTGCAACTCACGTTGGGGGCTCGCGGTGTGCCGGTGATGGCCTATTCCATCAACACCCACGACGACAATTTCATGATCTATCTCGAACGATCGGCGCTCAAATGGCCGTTTCTTCCTGAGCACTTTTCGTTTTTCATCGTCAGTGATGGAACGCCCAAATTCTTCCGTCTTGAGCGGGCGCTCATCAACATTGGTGGCGACTACACGCTGTATGACGAGCACAACAAAGCCATCGGCTACATTGATGGCAAAATTCTTTCCATTGCCGGCAAATGGAAGGGCGCCATTCGCAGCGAACATGCTGACAAAAAGCTGCTGACTGTTATGAAACTGTTTTCCGGTCTCATCATCTTCAACCGGCAGGCACGCTGGCATATGTGGCGGCTTTGGCATGACGTGATCGATGGCCGGATTTCCCCAGCCCTCGAACGTCAGGAATCCGACCTCTATAAGAACCCTCGCCGCGTGCGCTAGTGCTCAAAATTTAGCCTTCAACACCCAATCAAGCGCACAAAAACAAATCAAAATAGAGGTGAAAAAGTAGGCGGAAGACTAAATATCGAGCAATTATTTATATTGCCCGCCTATACGGCAATCCTACCCTTGACCATTGCTTTGGCCACGTGCAATCAGCCGCCTTTCTGGGAAGCGAAATGCACGCAGAATAATCAACAAAGCTTTTTCAAGGGGTGGGCACCATGGAACAGTTACAACAGGGCTCTGACGTATTTTTCCTATTGATGGGCGCGATACTTGTATTCGCGATGCACGGCGGCTTCGCCTTCCTTGAGGTCGGTACCGTCCGCCACTTCAGTCAGGTCAATGCGCTCGTAAAAATCATGGTCGACTTCGCGATTTCGACCGTTGCTTATTTCTTCATCGGCTTTTGGATCTCTTACGGGATCACATTTCTGGTCAGTGCGTCCGCTTTAGCGGGAGGCGCCGAAGGCTTCGGCCCCCAGGGTCTGACGCTGGTCAAGTTTTTCTTCCTATGCACATTTGCTGCGGCCATCCCCGCCATCGTATCGGGCGGCATCGCGGAGCGTGCGCGGTTCGTACCCCAGTGCGCCGCGACGGCCCTACTCGTCGGCTTTGCCTACCCCCTGATCGAGGGAACCGTCTGGAACAACAACTTTGGGCTTCAAGATACACTCTTTGAAAGCATGCTCGGCGCCAACTTCCATGATTTTGCAGGGTCGATCGTTGTCCACGCATTTGGCGGTTGGGCAGCGCTCGGCGCTATCCTGCGCCTCGGCCCGCGGCGTGGTCGCTACGACCATCCTGGCGTTTCCGGAACGCCACCGTCATCGATCCCCTGGCTGGCCATGGGATCTTGGATGCTCTGCATTGGCTGGTTCGGTTTCAACGTCATGAGCGCCCAAAGCGTCGCTGCCATTTCCGGCCTCGTCGCCATGAACTCCCTGATGGCCATGGCCGGTGGGATCCTGGCCGCCCTCATCGTCGGCCGTAACGACCCGGGCTTTGTGCACAACGGTGCCCTCGCAGGCCTTGTCGCTGTGTGCGCGGGGTCCGACGTCATGCACCCAGTCGGCTCACTCGTCACAGGCGCAATCGCTGGCTTCATCTTCGTCCAGTTTTTCCAACTCGCCACCCAGCGCTGGAAGATCGATGACGTACTTGGTGTCTGGCCGCTGCACGGACTTTGCGGCCTATGGGGTGGGCTGGCTTGCGGGATCTTTGGAACGGAAGCGCTCGGCGGGATCGGCGGCGTGACATTCGCCTCGCAGTTTGTCGGCTCGCTCCTGGGCTCCGCTTACGGACTGGTCGCCGGCCTCATCGTCTACACGCTCGTAGACCTGATCTTCGGCTTCCGCATGAGCGATGAAGAACAACGCCGCGGCGCAGACCTGACGATCCACAATATCTCTGCCAATCCGGAACTCGACGTGCGCACCGGTCGCATTTGATCCCAAACGGCATTACAGGCAAAGAGAGGAGGGCAGACATCGTCTGCCCTCTAGTCTCATGTGCGAGCGTAGAAGCCGACCATGCCAGGGATTTTCTGAATGAATGAGCTGACCGGCCTTGAGCGCCTTGCATCAGGCGCCATCCCCTACCCTTTCAGCCATGTCCGCGAACTTCTCGCTCCCTTCCCGCCGGGCCGCGAACCCATCATCGATTTGACGTTGGGCGAGCCGCGCGAAACCATGCCGGCCCACGTGGCCGAAACCATTGCTGACGCTCAGGCACGTTTTGCGAACTACCCACCCATTCGTGGCACCGATGAGCTACGCCAAGCGATTGCCGCATGGATCGACCGTCGTTTTAAATTGAAGCCCGGGATCGATCCGGAAACGTCTATTCTCCCATGCAACGGCTCACGTGAAGGCTTGTTCTACGCCGCACTCCCTGCCGTCGGCCGCAAGCGGCAGCCTGAAGGTACGCGTCCCGCAATACTTATGTGCAATCCATATTACGCGGCATATATCGGCGCGGCCCTCGCCACCAACGCGGAACCGGTCTACCTCAACGCAACGAAAGCCACCGGCCAGCTCCCCGATCTTGAAGCATTAGCTTCAGAGGCGTCCCTGCTAAAACGCACCTGCGCGCTTTACCTTTGCTCGCCCGCAAATCCGCAGGGCGCCGTAGCCACGCCGGAATATATTGCGCGTGCCCTGGACCTCGCCCGGCGCTACGATTTCATGCTGTTCTTCGATGAGTGCTATTCGGAGCTTTATTCCGATGAGCCACCCGTCGGTGCTCTCACGGTTGCAGCCGCGACACCAGAACGTTTTCGCAACCTAATAGTTTTTAACTCCCTGTCCAAAAGATCGAACCTGCCAGGCATGCGCTCCGGCTTCATGGCGGGCGACGAAAAATTTCTCGCCTCGCTTGCGACAATTCGCAACCTTATCGGCCCACAAATGCCAGGACCGATTCAAGTTGCATCAGCGGCAATATGGGCGGACGAAACCCACGTAGCAGCTAACCGTCTGGCATATAAAAAGAAATACGACGTATGTGACGAGGTGCTCGGCACACGCTACGGCTATACCCGCCCGGCTGGCGGATTCTTCCTCTGGCTCGATCTCGGCAATTTTGGTGGCGGAATCGACGCTTCGGTAACCCTATGGAAACGTGCGGGTGTCAAGGTACTGCCTGGTGCCTATCTCGCTCAAACCGGTCGCGACGGCATCAATCCAGGCGCAGATTTCGTGCGCGTGGCATTGGTGCAAAGCCCGGAAACGATCAGACAGGCGCTGGAACGAATAGTCGATGTTTTCGCGTAGCGTTCGTCTGAGTAATGTTGCCCCAGTACCAGTACAAAAGTCATGTGAGTGAAACCGAGCGACTTCTCCCACAATCGTTGGAGAAACGTTTGCGCGGTGGTATTTCGCGAGTCTACGGCTTTGCCGTTCTCATCGTCCTCGCAGCCGTCTGGGCCAGCCTTATTAGCTGGTCTGCAGCCGATCCCAGCCTGACACACATTACGAGCGCCCCTCCCGCCAACGTCTTAGGCTATCCGGGTGCCATCCTTTCCGATCTTCTCCTGGAAAGCCTGGGCCTCACGTCCATCCTTGCGCTTCTGGCGCCGATGTTCTGGGGAACAGAACTCGCGCTGTCTGGCCGCATTCGCGACCTCCGGACAAAGCTGACTTTCTTTCCGTTATCGATCTTCACATTGGCAAGCGCCTTTGCCTCGCTGCCGCCACCCCAGGTCTGGCCAATGTCGCAAGGCCTTGGCGGCATTCTAGGTGACGCCATCTACGGCCTTTGCCACCTCATTCTGGCAACCTTGATTTCCCCCACGATCGCACCTGTTGCGGGCGCAGCACTGTTTGCAGCTGGCTTCGCCGCGCTCGCCTATTCAATCGGGATCGAACTCAAGGATATCTCAAAGGCGCTCAAAGCTGGCCTAAATGCCTTGACGCCCGTGACAACCACGGTTGAGACGCCGCAAGAGCCCAGTCTTACAGAACGCCGCGAGCCGAGTTTTTCTTCCGCGCCCTTTGCCGAACCAAGAGCCGAACCCGAGCTCGAGTCTCTGGCGCCGGAATCCGTGGACGAAGTGGAGGCAACCTTCACACCCGAACGGCCGGCAGCGCCCGTCCGAAAGCCAATGGCGCGCAAATCTAGAGACAACGACGCTCCTACGTTGATGCGTTCGTTTGACGAGCGCGCGCCTGCGCGTGAACAATCTGAGGACGAAGAGATCGATGACCTGCCGCCGTCTCTACGGCCTCAGGCAACAGAACCACCTGTCAAAAAATCCAAACCATCCTCGGGCTCATGGGAAACGGACACGCCGACGCAACGTGAGCCCGAATTCGATCTCGATACCGATGACGACAGCGCCGCCATCGCAAGACGTTTCGCGCCTGCAAACCGGCAAGGCAAAGGCTACGCCGCCTACGCCGAGCCGCCAACGACGGGAAAAAACTGGGAACCGAAAAAAACTTCTCGTGCGAAATCCTCTCCGACTCTATTCAGCGAGGAAACGTCCGAAATCGAAGTGAGCGACGAACCGACACTCGCCCCCACGCTGATGAAAAACGCTTCAGCCGCTGCGCGCGCAACCGCTTCGCCTGCGCGCAAACTCATGAAGTCATTCTTGCACAAGTCCTCAAGCGAAGACGACGAGGTCGAGCGTAACCGCACACGATCGACACCGGCGCCTTGGGAAGCTGTTCCAACCATCACCCCATCGCCAATCGCCGAGACCATTTCTACGGAAGAGGACACACGCAAACGCCGCCTAGGATCGTTGTGCTACAAACCCAGCGCCCGCATCGGCTATAAGCGTCCATCCGTTCACCTCCTTGATCCCGCACCGACGGGGCGACCCGGCCCTGAATTCACACAAACCGTGAGCCGAGCCCACGCCCGTATGCTCAAAGATGTCCTGCGAGATTTTGGCATTAATGGCGAGGTTCGCGAGATCAAGCAGGGGCCTGTCGTTAGCCTGTTTGAACTCGAGCCCCAGCGCGGCACAAAAACCTCTCGGGTCGTCGCACTCGCGGACGATATCGCACGCGCCATGTCTGTCCCCACGGTAAGGATTGCCGCGATGCCCGGCAGCAGCGCGATCGGCATCGAAATTCCCAATCCTCGGCGTGAAACCGTCCACGTGCGGGAAATCTTTGAAAGCGATACCTACCGCCGTTTCGATGGACCACTGCCTATTGCGCTTGGCAAATCCATAGAGGGTACGCCGGTCGTCGCTGACCTCACCCGGATGCCGCATCTACTCGTGACCGGACAGGCCGGCTCGGGAAAAACGGCCGCGCTCAATGCGATGATTCAGTCGATCGTGTATCGCCATGGTCCGGACGCCTGCCGGCTTCTGCTGATCGATCCGAAAATGATCGAACTGTCGAACTACAACGACGTTCCGCACTTGCTTGCACCTGTCGTCACAGATCCGCTTCAGGGCATCGCAGCCCTCGAATGGATCGTTGCTGAAATGGAAGAGCGCCACAAGCGGATGTCCAAGCTCTCAGTGCGCAGCATTGACATTTTCAACAACCGGGTAATCAACGCCAAAAAGCGCGGTGAGATGATCTCGCGCACGGTCAATACGGGATTCGATAGATCGACCGGTGAGCCCATCTACGAACATGAGCAGATGGACCTCGCGACGATGCCTTACATCGTTGTTGTGATCGATGAGTTCGCCGGCATAGCGCGCTCGGCGTCCGAAAAGTTCGAAGCTGCGTTCCGGCGCATTTCTACTATGGCTCAGCAAGCAGGGATTCACTTGGTTCTGGCGACAGAGGAAATGTCGCCAGACGTTCTCACCGACACGCTGATCAAAAATCTTCGCACCAAGATCTGCTTCAAAACGCCGACAAAAGCGGACAGTCGCTTTGTTCTGGGTGGCTCAGGCGCCGAACAACTCCTCGATCGAGACGATATGTTGCTCTCGTCCGGCAGTGGGCACTGCGCACGCATTCATAGCGCCCGAGTGGATTCTCATGAAGTCCAAGCCGTTGCTGAGTTTCTACGGTCGGCTGGCACAGCCGACTATGATGCGGATCTCATGGCTCGCATCGCTGGAGCTGAATCGGAGCCCCAACCAAGAGCCCCACAAGAAGATAACTATGCCCGCGCTAGCCGACCGCGTCTTTCTCCTCGCTGGGCTTGAACTATCGTAATCAGCTTTTTGACCGTGGTATATTTGCGTGTGGGCATCCTTATCTCACCCCATAACGGATGGAATAACCCTAACCGCCCCGATCTTGTCGCATTGTTCAAGGAATCACACTGGACTGTATGCCCTTTCTTGTGGCACTGCACGATACAGTTAACGGGGACCTGGGGGAGGGACTGAGACCATGAAACACTTTCCATCGCTCGCAAGCGCGCTCGTCTTGGCGACAGCCTTCAGCGCAACAGCACTTGCCGCCGACCCCGCCAAGAACGCAACGGCCACACCCGTCGGACCAGGCTGGAGCGCACAGGTCGCCCCGGATGGCTCGAGCTCCATTGCGCTCGATGCCCAGCAGACACAGGACGTCAATTCGGTCTCCAAATATTTCAACGAGCTAAAAACGCTGAAAGGTGAGTTCGTGCAGACGGCAGCGGACGGCAAAGTCATGAAGGGAAACTTCCTCATGATGCGGCCGGGGATGTTCCGCTTTAACTACGACCGGCCCTCGCGCCAGCTCATCATTTCTGACGGGACATACCTCGCCATCCAGGACCCAGATGTCGATTCTGAGGATCGCGTTGCTCTAGACCAAACGCCATTTCGGATTCTTCTTGGCAAGGATGTGGACCTGATGCGTGACGCACGCATCGTTGAAGTCCAGCAAATTGGGGAGTCACTTCTATTGGCCCTGGAGGACAAAAGTCCTGATGCGACGGGCCGGATTACCCTGATTATGTCCAAAACCCCTGATATGCAGCTCAAGGAATGGATTACAACTGACGCTCAAGGGTTGGACACGCGCGTACAGGTCGCCGATGTTGTTCGTGACGAGCCCGTCGAGAAGAGTAAATTCGTAATAAAGTCCGTTAATAACCCCTTCAAGCAGTAGTTAAAACTGCATTCGCTGCACATAAAGTGTGTCTGTTCGGACTCTGGGCAACAATTGAGCAGGGGAAAACAGCCGATTCTTGTTCACGTTTTCGTGATCATAGCTTATTGCACCTATTGCATAAGCCTGTTTCGCGCTTAAATTGGAGTTAGTCAGGCGCGTCACCCTGTATTCGGTAGTGCCCCCCGTCTAGCCGAAGACGCAGCCTGTGATGCCGGCTTCCCTCCCGGCATCGCGCGCGAGAGCGCAAGAGCGCCCAGTCCCTCCCCCCGGGACTGGGCGTTCACTTTTTAAATCTCATGTCAGAAATAATACTTGGTGAACGGCCCGCGTACAGCCGACTGCGTCAATGAACCGTCGCATCCGCGAGATTTTCTTGCCCGCCACCCAAAGTGGCATCGACTGTCCGTAGCTCTTGCGCGAGACGCGTCAAGCGTCCTGTGATTTTTCCAACGAAATGATCGGCAACGGCGGGGTCTTCTTCCATTTGCGCATGAAGATCGGCACGGGTGATGCGTAGGGCGCGCACACTTCCACGTGCGATCACAGTGGAGGAGTGCTGCGTCTCAATCAGCATTGCCATTTCACCCAGCAATGCCCCTTGGGCAATTTCCCTAGGAGCTCCTTCGCAACCGGGGCCGGAAATGCGCACAGCATCCCCTGAAACGATGAGAACAGCAGCATCACCATCAACATCTTCTTCGATAATGGCCTGTCCAGGTCTGTAGACGACACGCTCGGCTCGTCGCGCAATCTCGGTAATTTGGAGCGGCTTCAGCCCCTGAAAAATTGCTACGTTCATCAATGGTTTAACGAGAGCATCAATAGCCATGACACACAAAACCCCAAAAAGTTGACACGAAAAATTTCGTGGGGACGCAACACGTTGGACGTCCGCGGGGTCGTGAAAAGCAAGACCAGTGCCCCGGTAACGAGAAGCGAAAGTGTCCCGATTCGTACAAGCCCGTCCACGTCGCATTCGCGGCACGGGAAAGCGGTCACAACTTTCAAACAGATGGGGAATTGGCCCCCATGCAATTGACGCACGGAAACAAAGTGATTCTCAAAATCACCTAATGCGCGAAAGTATAAAGTAGATATGCGGCATAAATCAGAACCACCGACAAAAGCAGCCGCAACAGCCAGTCGGGGAACGCACCAACAAGTCGCGACCCCAGCATGATGCCGGGAATTGAACCGATGAGCAGAGCACCGAGAAGTCCAAAATCCACATTGCCCATCGACAGATGACCAACGCCGGAAATGAAAGCGAGAGGGATCGCATGCACGATGTCCGTTCCCACGATCCGGCGCGCTGCAAGATTGGGATACAGCATGATCAGGATCGCAACACCAATCGCGCCCGCACCAACCGATGTCAGCGTAACCAACGCGCCAACTAGTAGGCCGTAAAGAACAGTGGGAATGGGACGTGGCGCACTGCGCATCTCCGGCGTCCCCTGGCTACCATGCCGTCGCAGCCACCATGGTACCAACGAGACAGCAAGTGAACTGGCAACGAGCGCACCGATTAATACAGTCCTTATGACCGAAGCCAGAAGGGTCGTGTCAGGGTGTGCAAACTTGAGCCACGCCAAGGTGATGAGTGTGGACGTTAAGCTGCCACACGCGAGGTAGCCGAAGATCGGCCAATCAACATTCCCATACTTGTGATGACGCCACGCCGCGCTTGCCTTCGTAATCGATGCGAAGAGCAGGTCCGTCCCTACGGCGAGTGCCGGGGCGACACCGAATCCGGAAATAAGCATCGGCGTAGTGACCGAACCGCCACCGACACCTGTCATCCCGATCAGAAACCCAACCAACAGCCCCCCGAGCGAGACAAGGATCCACGTATCTGGGAATGATGCATGCATGAGGGTTCTCGCAGACATAAATTCTACGGTGCAAGTTTTCTAATGAGATAGAGAACGCTCAGGCCTGAAACCATCAGCCCGACGACGATCATAAGCAACCGCTCTGGCAAATATCGTGTCGCGAGAGCCGCGAAAGGCGCGGCGATAACGCCTCCAACCACCAAGCCGGCAATAATCGGCCAAAGTTCCAATCCAACGGTGACGAGAAACGTCGCTGAAATCACGGCCGTCACGAAGAACTCGACCAAGTTCACCGAACCTATTGCGTAACGGGCTTCAGCCCCACGGCCGATGAGCGTCGTCGCAACCATCGGACCCCAACCACCGCCGCCGACCGCGTCGAGGAAACCTCCGAAGAAGCCCAATGGAAGAAGATGCCGATGCCCGATATTGCTGCGGGAACGAGCGTTACGTGCCGCCCGCAAAATGATCAGCACGCCAAGGATGAACAAATAGACGCTGATATACGGCCGGATCACATCGCCGGGCACTTCCGACAGCAGATATGCGCCGAGCGCTCCCCCGATCATTCCAGGCAGAGCGAGCCGCCGCACCAGCCGCCAATCGATGTTACCGACCCGCCAGTGAGCGATACCTGAAGCTGCGGTGGTGAACGTCTCCGCAGCATGCGTACACGCACTTGCCGTCACAGGAGGAACGCCCGCACTGAGCAAAACACTGGTCGAGACGATCCCAAATGCCATCCCGATGGCACCATCGACCATCTGCGCCACAAATCCGATCGCGACGTAGATCAGGATGTCTTCCCACACGGCGGCACCCTGCGATGTTTCTGCGCGGTAGCTAGTGACCTAGACGTCTATTGACGTCTTCACGCCGGCAGCCCTCAAAATGAGAGCGACCTCGGCTGCGCGTCGTTTAAATTCCGCGCGATCCTCGGCGCTACTGCCAAGATCGCGGCAAAGTCCGGCCGCCAGCCGCGTACTGTCGAGAACGAACTGCGCGCCGGAACTACGCTCGGCTTGACCGAAAGGTTCCAATACGATTCCGCCAGCGACCGATGCCCCAGTGATAGCATCGACGATCATAAATGCACCGGTTTCGCAATTCTCTGTAAAAGCGTCGAGAACAACAGGACGTCCCAACGCGATCTTCGCAACCGCGATGTCGTTCGTCGTGCACACGGCGCTAGGGCGGACTGTCAGCGTCTCAAGGTCCATCAACGCCGCAAGCTCAACGCTATCGATGGGCACCAGATCCGTAGCGGTCCGCAAGAGATAACCGGCGTTCGCATCAAAAGATTGCTCCGCCAGCCAGACAAACTGGGCAGTCAAACCATCGGCGCGAGAAGGCGGCGCAACAGCTGCTGCAAGAACGTGTCCACGCGCGACGTCGATATCCCTATCGAGCCCGATAACCACCGCCCGTCCGGGCTCAGCCGATGTGAGTTCACCATCGAAGGTCGCGATGCGTTGGACCCGCGCACGTTTGCCGCTCAGAACGTCGACGACTTCATCGCCGATCTCGACGCGACCGGAACTGATCGTACCCGCCAACCCCCGAAAATCTCGACCATCACGCAGCACCATCTGCACCGGCATACGGAATGCGCCCGCGACAACTGCAGCCCGTGGCGGCAAAAAATTTAAATGCTCCAGCAAAGTCGGCCCGCGATACCATTCCGTCCGCGCTGACCGCGTCGCGACATTGTCGCCGCTGACCGCAGCAACCGGAATGCTTACCGCGTTCTGAAATCCAAATCGCAACGTCAGAGCACGAAACTCTTCTGCGATTTCGTCGAAGACAGACTGCGACCAGTCAACGAGGTCCATCTTGTTGACGGCGAGGATGACGTGCTTGACGCCCATAAGATCCAAAATGGCAGCATGCCGTCGCGTTTGCGGCTTAACACCGTGACGCGCATCTGTAAGCATGATCGCAACGTCGGCATGACTGGCGCCGCTCGCCATATTCCGCGTGTACTGCTCGTGGCCCGGACTATCAATAATGACGAAGCGCCGCTGGTTTGTGTCAAAGGTTCGCCACGCAATATCTATCGTGATGCCCTGTTCGCGCTCGGCGGCAAGACCATCGACAAGGCGGGAGAAATCAGGCCCAGCGCCCGCGCTTTCCGCTCTGCGTTCGATCATCTCTCGCTGATCGATAGCGAGATCCGATGCATCCCAAAGCAATCTGCCGATGAGCGTCGACTTACCGTCATCAACCGAACCGCAGGTCAGGATGCGCAAACTTTCATTTGGTGCCGCACCGAGCACTTTCTCGGCAGCGAACTCAGACACAACCGGTGCGCCCGTCTTGGCGGGGTCGTCCGGCGTCAGCTCCGAAGCATGCATCTCAGAAGTACCCTTCCTGCTTCTTTTTCTCCATCGCACTGGCTTGATCGTGATCGATCAACCGCCCTTCCCGCTCAGACGTCCGCGCTGAAAGCGTTTCGGCAACGACCGCCTCCATCGTCGTAGCAGTTGAGGGAACTGCGGCCGTCAGCGGCCAGCAGCCCAGCGTGCGGAACCGAACGCTGCGCAATTTCACCTGTTCGCTCGGTAAAAGCGGCATCCGATCATCGTCGAGAACCAAGATCTGGCCGTTGCGCTCAATAGTGGGCCGCTCTGCCGCCAGATAGAGTGGGACAACGTCGAGCTTCTCGCGCAGCAGGTAGCGCCAGACGTCTTTCTCCGTCCAGTTGGAGAGCGGGAAGACGCGAACCGTCTCACCCATGCCAAGTCGCCCGTTCAGCAACCGCCACATCTCAGGTCGTTGCCGTCGCGGATCCCAGCGATGTCCGGTTGAGCGAAATGAAAAGATGCGTTCCTTCGCACGGCTCGCTTCTTCGTCGCGCCGCGCTCCTCCGAATGCGGCATCAAACCCATGAAGGTCGAGCGCCTGCTTCAGCGCCACCGTCTTCATAATGTCCGTGTAAACCGATGGCGTATGGTCGATCGGATTGATGCCCTGCGCCACACCATCCTGGTTGGTATGTACGAGAAGATCGAGTCCGTACTTCTTCGCAGTCGCATCCCGGAACGTGATCATGTCGCGGAACTTCCACGTCGTATCGACGTGAAGCAGTGGAAACGGTGGAACCTGCGGCCAGAACGCTTTGCGCGCGAGATGCAGCAGAACCGTGGAATCTTTTCCGATAGAGTAGAGCAGAACAGGCTTACGGAACTGTGCCGCAGCCTCGCGGAAAATATGAATGCTTTCCGCTTCGAGCAAATCAAGGTGTGAAATAGGCGCTGTCATACCGACGACTTCTTTCCTGACCGAAGAGCGAAAAAATTTCGAACAACCGGCAACGACCGGCTAGCAGGTCGTGGGCGCCGGCTTCTCCTGGGAAGGGAGGCGGGCAGGTCGCGAATGCAGACCACACTCCTTGCCGTCTTCGTTCTCCCACCACCAGCGTCCGGCACGGATATCCTCACCCGGCTTGATGGCGCGCGTGCACGGCTGACACCCGATAGAGGGAAACCCACGCGCGTGAAGCGTGTTTACTGGGATCGAATTGTCAGAGATGTAAGCTTCCAAGCGATCCAGAGACCAATCCGCGATTGGATTGATCTTGATGAGATTCATCGCACCATCCCAAGAGGCGAATGACACCTCATTGCGGCCTTGGGATTGCGAGCGGCGTAGTCCCGTAACCCAGGCCGCAGCCCCGGCGAGAGTTGCCGCAAGCGGACGCACCTTGCGAACGACACAGCAGGCTTTTCGAGCATCGATCGACGTTCTGAAACCGAACACACCGTCACGCGCAATAAGCTCTTGGGTCTCGCCGGCATCCGGCGAGACCATCCGGATCATCTGCCCATAGCGCAACTGACTGGCGTCCAGCGTCTCGAGCGTTTCCGGAAAGTGGCGACCGGTGTCCAACATGAAGACATCGAACACTCGTTGTTCGTGTGCGATTGCATGAAGGACCGCCTGATCCTCCAATCCGAGACTGGTGGAGAAGCTGATACGTCCTTCAATCGCCCGGCCGATAAATGCGATCCGCGCCTCTAGGGTCTCGAGCTTTCCAATATCGGCATCGAGTTTGGCAACCGAAACCGATTCCGGTGCCCTCCGTTCAAGCTTGACCTGCACCATCGTTTTGCTCCTGCGCAACCTGGCGTGACGCTTGAGAAGGACGAACTACGGTTGAATACCTGCGACTGCCGCCGACTGGACGCTGATAACTCAGCGCTAGTCCCGGCAAATACCCACGCCCCAACGCCGCGATCGTCGGCCCATGCGTAATCTCGAAGGCATCGAACCCACACCGCAACATCAACGGGATTTGGTCGAGAAGAACGTCACCCGTCGCGCGGATCTCACCTTTGAAAGCATGACGTTCCCGCAACGCACGGGCCACTGAATAGCCGCGTCCATCCGTAAACTTGGCAAACGTGATGACGATGAGCGGCGCGTCCACCAGACCGTCAGCAATGACGTCGGGCTCTTCGCCTGCGCGCAGGATGACGCCAACATTGCCAGTCCTGAGCTGCGGCTCGGAACGCCACCGTTCAAGTGAAACTATGACATGCGCTCCGCGATCCGCGACTTCATCGTCGCCGAGCACCCGCCAGGTATCATCGACAAAGGCTCCACCTCGATAGATCGGCATTCTCAAGCCTCCTGTAATTGTTTGCGAGACGAAGCTCCGGAGTTGGGCGCTCCATAAAGCGCCTCCTTGAACGGAGCCTGGCCAATACGACGGTAGGTCGCGAGGAACACCTCGCCCTCACGGCGATGCGCGCGATACGTCGCAACAATGGTTTCAATTGCATCCGGCACAGCTTCAGCCGGGAAGCTTGGACCGAGGATGGTGCCAACCTCAGCGTCATCGCCCGGGCTACCGCCGAGCGTGATCTGATAGTGTTCGGTACCCTTCTTATCGACGCCCAGAATGCCGATATTGCCGGAGTGGTGATGACCACAGGCATTAATGCAGCCAGAGACATTCAGCCGAAGCCGGCCGATATCTTCCGCCACACTCTGATCGGCGAACCGCTTCGCAATCTCCAGCGCCACCGGAATCGATCGCGCATTGGCAAGGTTGCAATAGTCGAGACCCGGGCACGAAATGATATCCGTAATGAGCTCGTAATTGCCCACGGCGACTCCCGCAGCAACGAGCCCGTCATACACTTTGACGAGATCGACGAGCGCGACATTGGGCAGAACCAAATTCTGCTGATACGTCACGCGGATTTCATCGTGGCCATATGCACGCGCCAGCGCTGCCACAGCCTCCATCTGATCGGCCGTTGCGTCACCGGGAACCTTACCCGGTTCCTTCAAGAGAATGTTGACGATGACATGCCCGGCAACACGATGCGGCAGCACATTGTTCCGCACCCAGGAATCGAACGACGCATCTTCACGCCGTCGCTTCTCGACGCCTGCGTCGGTGATCGGTCCGGGAACCAAAGGCAACGGGGCAAAGTAGGCCGCGATACGGTCGTATTCCTCTTGCGGCAGATCGATACTGACATGATCGATCTTCGACCATTCCTCCTCGACCTGGCGGCGGAATTCCTCAATGCCTAGCGCTTTGACGAGAACCTTGATGCGGGACTTGTAAAGATTATCGCGGCGACCGTGCAGATTGTACACGCGCATAATCGCTTCGAGATAAGACAGAAGTTGCTCCTTCGGCAGGAAGCTCCTCAGCTCGTCCGCAACGTAGGGCGTCCGTCCCTGGCCGCCGCCGACATAAATCGCAAAACCGGTTTCGCCACCTTTCCCTTTCACGATGCGCATGCCGATGTCGTGATACAGGATCGCCGCCCGATCTTCCGCGGCACCTGTAATCGCGATCTTGAACTTGCGCGGCAGGAACAGGAACTCGGGATGTACGGTCGACCACTGGCGAATGATCTCGGCCCAAACGCGAGGGTCTTCGATCTCGTCGATAGCGACACCGGCGTAAGGGTCCGTCGTCGTATTGCGGATGCAGTTTCCGCTCGTCTGGATCGCGTGCATATCGACGTCAGCCAGCAGATCCAGAACGTCAGGCGTCTCTTCAAGCCTCGCCCAGTGGAACTGAATGTTGGTGCGCGTCGTGAAGTGCCCGTATCCACGGTCGTGCTTGCGCGCGATACGCGCGAGCTGCTCGAGCTGTCGCGCTGACAGCACGCCATATGGAATAGCGACACGGAGCATGTACGCGTGAAGTTGAAGATAAAGACCGTTGTGCAGTCTCAGTGGCCGGAACTGCTCCTCCGAAATTTCACCCGCCAGCCGGCGTGCCACCTGGTCCCGGAACTGCGCCGTGCGGCTCCGGACAAAAGCCGCGTCGAATTCATCGTAGCGATACATCGCCAATCTCCTCTTGGCGTCAAACGGATGGGCCGAGCGCGGCGCGAATGCGCTCACGCACGGAACGTGGCTCGGGACGTCCATTGACAAGCTCGACGTCCATGGCGTAGACGGAAATCACACGTTGAGACTCCACGTCGCGCTGTGCCGTCTTCTCAAGCTCGGAAAGTTCGTCCTTGTCCTTCGCGACCGTCGCATCACCGATTTCGCGAACCCAGTTGTTGAGGCCTGCGAAGTAGACGACATCGCCTGTCCGCAGCAGGTTGGCGGTTATGATGTTAGGCATGAGCGAAATCCCCCTGAGAACGTATTGAAAGCACCGGCTGAAACTGAGGATCGATCTCTGCTGCGATCCGTTCGACGGCGCCCGCCGGGGTTAGACCGGCAATTTCCCCGACGATCAGAATCGCAGGTCCGCTCAGAGCAAGCCGCTTGGCATCATCAGCGACAACATCAAGTGACGTAGCAACGCGCCGCTCATTGGCATGGCTTGCGCGCTCCACCGCCATCACCGGAGTAGCCGGCGACCAACCCGCATCGATAAGCGTTTGCGCCAAAGCACCGGCAGTTGCCACGCCCATGTAAACAGCGAGCGTGTTGCTCCCTTCACCGAGAGCCCTGAAGTCGACGTGGTCGAAATTCGCCGCCCCATCCCCGGCAGAGTGGCCGGAGATAAAAGTCACCGAGTGCGAGATATCGCGGTGGGTCAAAGGAATTTGCAGGGAGGCCGCGGCCGCTGTGGCTGCCGTGATCCCAGGCACGACCTCGCAGGCAATGCCGGAAGCCCGCAGCGTATCCACTTCCTCACCCCCACGTCCGAAGATAAAGGGGTCACCACCCTTCAGGCGCACAACCGTCTTTCCGGCCTTGGCGTGTGTGAGAATGAGGGCATTGATCTCAGCCTGCGTTTTCGAATGGCGGCCCTTCGCCTTGCCGACAGGAATGATCTCAGCCTCACGACGCGCATGTTCGAGAACGCCCGTTCCCGCCAGGTTATCGACTAGGATCACGTCTGCGGCCTTAAGCGCACGGACCGCTTTGAGTGTCAGCAGTTCCGGATCACCAGGCCCGGCACCAACAAGGATGACCCGGCCTACGCGAGGTGCCGTTGTGTCTTCTTTGTCGAGTTCGGCTTCGATGCGACGAACACCCTCAGCTTCGTCGCCCGCCAGGATCGCAGCAGAAGCAGGCCCGCTGAAAACCCGGTCCCAGAACACGCGGCGTTGCACGCCAGGCCGCAGTTTCTGCGCGACACGATCACGGAAATCACCCGCAATTCTCGCAAGCGAACCCAGCTGCGGAGAAAGCTCTTGCTCGAGCCACGCGCGCAGTCGTGTCGCCAGCACTGGGGCATCGCCTTCCGTACCGATCGCAAATGTCACCGGATACCGATCAACGATTGCAGCCAGCGAGAATGAGCAAAGCTCGGGCCGATCCGGAACGTTGACCGGAACGCCGATTTCGCGAGCGAGATGCGAAATACGCGCATCTTCTGCATCGTCTTCCGTTGCGGAGATGACGACCGGACGCCCGCGCAACGTCTCCACATCGGGTACACCGCTAATGCGCTCCGCTCGTCCTTCGGCAACGAGCTTGGCAATGCCCGGAACAACACGATCCGCCGCGAAGAGGACGCGGTTAGCCCGCTTCAAAAGCAGCCGGGCTTTCACAAGGGCCAGCTCGCCACCTCCGACGATCAAAGGTGGGGTACGCCCCAATTCCACAAATATCGGAAATCCAGCCATGCTCAGATCACCCCGAAACAGGTTGCAGAGACCTCTACCAACCGGACTGACTGGCCCGATTCCGTGCGCCTCCTTCGTTACGGGGAACATAAGGAAATTATTTTCCTCGTGATACCACTCAAATCAAATAAACATAGAAATTCATTTCTATATGCGCGTTGTGAAGGAAAATACTTCGATACCCCACAATGAGAGAAACGGGTTGCTCATGCGTATGGTGCCGTGCAACGCCGTTGCCGGAGCTCACGCATGATTATGATGATGCAGGAGCAAAAAGAGCCGCGATTTCATCGCTTAACGCGTCAGTTGCAACGTGTCCTTGGAAAGCCGTATCGCGCCTCGCAAAGGCAACCGACAACGTGGGATGCAGCCGTAATATTGACTTGACAGATCAACAATACTTCCTGTCTTCTGTGTCCCACATGTGGCCCCTTTCCGGAGCCGCGTCGTTCAAAATTTTCAAACGAAAACGGGGCCTTGACCCCCGTTGATTGGAGCACGTCATGACCATCAGCCGTGCCGCATCTTGCGGCGTCGGTGCGCTGGCGACGATCATTTCCGTCGCCGCCGCCAGCTTCTCTCCCGCCATCGCCGCAGATGAAGTCAACATTTACTCTTATAGAGAACCCGGCCTTATTGCCCCGCTCCTTAAAGCCTTTACAGACAAGACAGGCATCAAGCCGAACGTTGTCTACGCCAAGGACGGTTTGATCGAACGCGCGGCTGCCGAAGGCGCGAATTCCCCATTCGACGTTCTTCTCACCGTCGACATCGGTCGTCTCACAGAAGCCGAAGACAAGGGCATCACCCAGGCGATCAGCTCCGACACCGTTAAAGCCAATATCCCCTCGACCTACCTCGACCCGCAGGGCCACTGGGTAGGCCTCTCTAAGCGCGCACGCTTCGTTTACGCCTCCAAGGATCGCGTAAAGCAGGACAGCATCACATATGAAGAACTGGCCGATCCGAAGTGGAAAGGAAAGATTTGCGCACGCTCAGGTCAGCACCCCTATAACATCGCGCTGCTCGCCTCGATCATCGCGCATTCCGGCATTGAAAAGGCAGAAGCCTGGGCAAAGGGCGTGAAGGAAAATCTGGCGCGCAAGCCTGCCGGCGGTGACCGCGATCAGGTGAAGGGCATATATTCTGGCGAATGCGATCTGGCCATCGGCAACAGCTACTATATGGCTGCGATGCAAACCAACACGAAGAAGCCTGAACAGCAGGAGTGGGCGAAGTCGGCCAAGATCCTGTTCCCGAACGCCGATGATCGCGGCACCCACGTCAACATTTCCGGCGCAGTTCTGGCTAAGCACGCACCCCACAAAGACGCAGGCGTAAAGCTCATTGAGTTCCTGACGTCGGAAGAGGGACAGAAAATCTACGCCGAGATCGTGAACGAATATCCGCTCAAGGAAGGCGTGCCGATTTCTGAGCGCGTCGCGAGCTGGGGAACCCTCAAACCTGACAAACTCCCACTCGAGGAAATCGCCAAGCATCGCGCTGAAGCCTCGGCCATCATGGACCGCGTTGGCTTTGACGCCGGCCCAGGCGCGTAACAGGCAACGCCCTTCTCTTCCTTCCTGAAAGTCGAAACCCGCCGCTCATTTGTGGCGGGTTTTTTCGCGCCTATTTGAATTTGATGCCTTGAAGAAACCCGCACAGGTCCCGGGTCAAGTGATGCACATGTTCAGGTAGCTCCTGCCAAGTCTTCACCTTGAGCTGCGCGGGATGATCCACATAGTCCGAATGCACCAGAACGGTCGTCATCCCCAGCGCGTGTGGCGCTTCAAGATTGTGGGGCATGTCTTCAAACATCGCTGATTGTTCGGAGCTAACGCCGTGTCGCCGCACCATGCGATCGAAAGCTTCGGCTTCCGGTTTGGGCACGTACTCACACGTTTCGATCGAACAGATATCTTCGAACTTGTCGAGAACCCCGAGTTTCCCCGCAACGCGTTCGGCGTGACGGCGCGACCCGTTCGTGAAAATGAGTTTGCGGCCAGGCAACCGTTCGATAGCCTCAGCAAGATCGGGGCATTCCGGCACGCAGGTGAGATCGATATCGTGGACGTAATCAAGGAAAGGCCCCGGCTCCATTCCGTGCACTTGCATCAGCCCGGATAGCGTTGTGCCGAATTGCCGATAGTAGCTCTTCTGCAAATGACGCGCGTACTCAAAGGGCACACCAAGCTTCTTGGCAATGAACAAGCCCATGCGCTGATCGACTTGGTCGAACAGATTGCATTCCGCCGGATAAAGCGTGTTGTCGAGATCGAAAACCCAGATAGCGGTACGATCAAACCCGCGGCGCGCATCTGAAACCACTTGAGGCTTCACACGAACGTCCTCTTCGTTAGAGGTCGCCGGCATATTGTCCTTCTCCGCCATCGCAGATCACGACTCCAAGACACAAACCACCTCACGGCTCAAATCAAAACAGCCGCCACTTTGGTTTGCATTCAGATCCTATTTTCTTGTCCAACGAGCGTTCCAATTCCGTGCTCGGTAAACAACTCAAGCAACACGCAGTGCGGCACCCGCCCATCGATAATGACGACCGCCTCGACACCCGCCTCAACGACCTCAATACAGCCCTCGACCTTCGGGATCATGCCACCCGAAATCGTACCATTCCGAATGAGTTGCCGCGCCTCGTCGACCGAGAGAGACGCGACGAGGTTTTTATCCTTGTCGAGAACACCCGCCACGTCAGTCAGCAACAATAGGCGTTTGACCTTCATCTTGGCCGCCAGCGCAGACGCAAAGCTGTCAGCGTTGATATTAAGCGTCTCACCGCTCCGCGAGAGGCCCACAGGGGCAATGACGGGAATGAGGTCCGAATTCGAAATGACATCCACGATATGCGGATTGACCTCAACCGGATCGCCCACATAGCCGATATCGACAGCCTGCATCAGATTGGATGTCGGATCGGGTATTTCCGTGATGCGTTCGGCAATCATCAGATTGGCATCCTTGCCGCAGATTCCAACCGCCTTGCCGCCTTGCTGATTGATCGCTGACACAATCTCTTTGTTGATCGCGCCCGCCAAAACCATCTCCACGACTTCAACTGTCGGCTTGTCCGTTACACGCAGGCCATTCACGAAGCTCGATTGGATAGCAAGCTTATCCAGCATCCGTGCGATTTGCGGTCCGCCGCCGTGTACGACGATGGGATTTACGCCTGACTGCTTCAGATAGACGATATCCTGGGCAAACGCCTGCGACAGCGCCGCATCCCCCATCGCATGCCCGCCGAACTTGATGACGACGTACTGCTCATCGTAGCGAATCAAATGCGGAAGAGCCTCGGCAAGAATACGCGCCTGGACATGGGCGCTAATTCCACCGTTTTCGTAGTCTTTCCCCACCATTTTTTGCGGCTGCGACATCTTATCTGACATGGTCTTGAACGGTCCGTTGCAGTTCGATATTGACTAAAATGCAGCCGCTGAAATCGTAATCCGCCGCCGCGTGTGTGAGTTATCCTACGCGGGACTTATATCCGTGCCGAAGCCTGCGACAACGGATTTCCCTCACAATCGGTTGCTAATAGCGCTAAGACACGGTGCGAGGGGCATCGGCTGCTGCGATGAGCGGCTGGTTGGGAGAAGGGCATGACAGCGCCGTTCGTTGAGAGTTTGGGACCTATTCCGATGTCACCGACGTTGGCGTCTACGCTGGCTCGGGCGGCAAATTATGCCCAATCTCAACAACATATCGAAGTTACACTTGAACATTTGTTGCTGGCTCTAACCGAGGATGACGATGCTTGTATCGTCATGACGTCTGCCGGCGTCAACCTCGACCAGCTCAAAACGGATGTCTCAAATCACGTCGGACGCATAGAAAACCGGCTTCCGACGGACCATCCTGGTACCGCCGCTATATCAGACGAGCTCCGGCGTATCCTCAATGCCGCTGCAGCCGCAGCCAGCGGCCGTCGCAATGACATAAACGGCGGAATCGTGCTCGCTGCGATCATTGGTGACGCCAACAGCAGCGCTGCCGGGCTGTTACAAGCCCACGGGCTGACCTTCGGTGCGGCAATTGAAGTGGTCAAACAGCGGTTTGGCCCCGAAGCCGAAACCCAGCGACAGCAACCGCACCCTACACCACGTCCGGCCCCTCCACAGCCCGAGCAAAGCAACCGTCAGCAATCGGACGCTGATTCCTTCCTGGCCGACGCGCGCTCGCGCGTAGAGCACCGCCGCGGGGGACCACCCTCTCCGGAAGGCGAAGCTCAATTTAACGCGCCACCCAGCCCTGCGCCTCAACCACAACCAGCGCCGGCGCCCGTTAAATCCCCCGCCCCCGAACCGCAACCCAACTTCGGCGCCCCGGCACCCGGCGAACAAACGCCCGCTGCTCCCCCTACGGCGCGGCCCTCACCGCAACCAGCCCCTGCGACGCGAGATCCACACCCGCAGCAACAGCCCCCACTACCTCAACAATCTCAACCCGGCCAGGCTTGGACGCCACCGCCCTCGCACGCGCAGCCTCAGTCGCAACCGCGGCCTTATCGCGCGCCCCCTCCCCTGAGCCCTGACGTTGGTATGCGGCCACCGCCACCGACGGGTCCGTTTCGTACAGAAACCGATCCTGCTCCCAACCCTCAACATCGTCCAGGAGGGGCTAGGCCTCCCGTGCCCGCAGGTTCTCCTGCGCCCGGGCCATCACATCAGCAACGTCCTGCACCAGCAGGAGCACAGGCCAGACCGCAAACGCCACTTCCTTCTGTGGAGGAAGTTTTTGGTGGTCCTCCGACCGCAGAGCTCGAACGCGCGCAGACGACAGCGCGCCGGCAAGGCGGAGCTGACCGGGCTCCAGCCCCCGCACAGACCTCACAAAAAGCCGCAGCGCAGAACCGGGCAGGCAGCGCACCGGCTAAGAAGCGCCGCCGCGCCCGCACTGATAGCGTGCAGGCAGGCCAGCTTATCGAAAACATTCCGCGTATTATGCGCGTCGCCCTCCCCTCGCTGGTGGAAGCGCGGATCGCCAAATCCGAAGTTAAGAACCTCGCCGATGGCATGATCGGCGAAGGAGCCGCCTATCGGCACGATGTTCTCATTACGCGCGCCATGTCTGTGAGATTGCGAGCACCCGATGGCGGCTTCTTTATAGAAACCTCATCCCCCGAAACGCAGTGGATCGAGAACGCGCTCGGCTTGATGGCGGATGACTACGCAAGCTGGCGTTGGACAGTGACTCCAAAGGCGAGGGGCCGGCGCCGCCTTCAGCTGATCGTTTCCGCGCGCACCGTTGGTGCAGACGGGCTTGCAGCCGAGACAGCACTACCCGACCAGATTGTCGAAATCAGAGTGCGCACCAATTATGCACGGACTCTTACGATCTTATTCGGGTGGCTCGCGGCAGCCGTGGCAGGCGGCATTCTCGCACGCTTTGGCGAGGAGCTGTGGACGTCAATCAGCGGCTTCTTGAAAACGCTTGGCGGTCCGTAAGCGCGTGACCGTCAAGCAATCAGCCCTGCGATCGTAGCCTTGAGCTCAGCCATTCCCTGACCCTTCTCCGCCGACGTCGCAAGCACGTAAGGAAACGCCGCCGGATGGGTTCTGAGTTCACCCAGCGTTGTCTCAGTCAGCGCCTCTAGCTTGAACGGATTGATCTTATCGGCCTTGGTGAGCACGACCTGATAGCTGACAGCTGACGTGTCCAGCATCCGCATTAGCTCTTTGTCGATCGCCTTGATCCCGTGACGGCTATCAATAAGCACAAACACACGCTTCAGCGTTGGACGGCCTCGTAGATAGTCTTTGATCAGGTCCGTCCAGGCTTCAACCTTCTCCTTCGGAGCCTTCGCAAAACCGTATCCGGGCATATCGACGATGCACAGCGGCACGCGCTCGCCCGCATCAGGAGCAAAAATATTCAGCTCCTGCGTTCGCCCAGGCGTGTTTGACGTGCGCGCCAAACCCTTCTGACGCACAAGCGCGTTGATAAGGCTCGATTTACCCACATTGGAACGCCCGGCAAAGGCGATTTCCGGGATGTCCGCCGGGGGCAGGTGCTCTAATCCGACGACACCTTTGACGAACCCCCACGGCAGCTCGAAGAGCCGCTCACCGGCAGCGAGCATCTCCTTGGAAAATTCAGGTTCCACAGCTCACAACCGCCTGGGCGGCTCTCCCCTTATTCGCTCTTTCGCCCGCCGGGAACCAACGATCGCACTGACAGCAATGTCTTCTTGATATTTCCCATCAACGGCACCTCGACGCCTTGCCGCTTCATAATCAGATACTGCTGTGCCAGCGACAGAACGTTGTTCCAGGCCCAATAGATCACGAGCCCTGCCGGGAACGTGGCAAGCAGGAACGTGAACATCACCGGCATCCAGTTGAAGATCATCTGCTGGGTCGGATCAGGCTGCGCAGGGTTGAGCTGCATCTGCAGCCACATCGTCACGCCCATGATGAGCGGCCAAGCTCCGACATGCAGGAACTCGGGCACCATGAACGGCAGCAATCCGAACAGATTGAACACCGACGTCGGATCAGGCGCGGAAAGGTCCTGAATCCAGCCAAAGAACGGCGCATGGCGCATATCGATGGAAACGAACAGCACCTTGTAGAGCGCGAAGAACACCGGGATCTGCAAGAGGATAGGCAGACAGCCAGCCAGAGGATTGATCTTCTCCTTCTGGTAAAGCGCCATCAGCTCCTTTTGCTGCCGTGCTTTGTCATCCGGGAAGCGCTGCCGCATTTTTTCCATCTCGGGCTGCAGCTTCTTCATCTTGCCCATGGACTCGTAGGCCTTGCTGGCCAGCGGATAAAACGCCGCCTTCACGATGACCGTCACCGCAAGAATAGCCAGGCCAAAATTGCCAAGGTGTTTGTAGAGCCAGTCGAGCAGGTAATAGAGCGGCTTGGTAATGAAGTAGAACCAGCCCCAATCGACAAGATAGTTGAACTCCAGAATACCGAGATCGGCCTCGTATCGATCGATCGTCTGGACTCGCTTCGCACCGGCAAACAAGTGCCCGCTCACGTTCGCTGAGCCTCCGGCCGCGACCGTAATGGCAGACCGCATATAGTCAGCCTGAAAAGCTTCACGCTGCGTATCGGTCCTCTGATTAACGGCCCGCATATTTGCGGTGTACGGCACCGATTGATCGGGCACGAGTGTCGCGGCCCAGTACTTGTCCGTGAAGCCAAGCCAGCCACCGGTCTTATCCGTGAACTTCTTGGCGCCGCCCTCTTCCAGCGCACCCGAATAGGTGATCTCGTTCAGACCGGCCTCACCGACCCAGCCGATGAGACCTTCATGCTGAATGAAGAAGCCTTCAATCTTGGGCGTACCGTACCGGTAGATGCGCGCGTACGGATGCAGGGTAATGTCACCCGACGTGTTGTTTTGAACCTCGTCGACGATCTTGAACATGTACTCGTCGTCGACCGAGATCGTGCGCTTGAAAACGAGTCCCTCGCCATTGTCCCAGGTCAGGGTGACCGGAGTTTCGTGCGTAAGCTTCGCACCCTCTGGAGCGGTCCATACGGTATCCCGTTGCGGAAGTTTGAACGTTGAACCGGCCGCCGCTGGAATCCACCCATACTCGGCAAAATAGGCCCGTGATGTATCCGCAGGCGCGAACAAAACCACGTTGGGGCTGCTGGGGTCGACAGTCTCGTGATATTTGACGAACGTCACATCATCAATGCGACCGCCAAGAAGTCCGATTGAGCCCTTGAGCGATGGCGTCGCGAGCGGAACGCGACCGGCCGCCGGAGCCGTCCCCGCACCGCCACCAGGAACTTGCGCAACACCAGAACTACCAGCGGCGGGTGCTACGGGCGCCGCCGGCACCTCACCCGTCTTCGTCGGCTTCTGTGTCTCACTGTGCTCGACAGCAGGTTGCTGTGGCGGCTTGGGTGGCGGGAAGAAAAACTGCCACACCAGCAGTACAGCCATCGACAAGACAATAGCTATGATGAGGTTGTTGGAATTATCCGGTTTTTGGCTGAGCATCAGGGCCTCGACTCGCGGGGTCACTCTGGCCGGGCCGCGATCGTTCGGCAAATTACGAACGAAGTCTAGGCCGACCGTGCATATTGGCTGACGGTATCCGCCATCACCGACTTCAGCGCAACCGTGACATATCGGTCATCGCGTGGAATTTAACTCACAGGGCCTCTTGGACGCTTTGAACTCCCACGCCCATCCACCGAACTCATCACACGGTTAACCCGGATGAAAGCCTGCTCCAGATCACCACAAAGACTTGCGAAAGACCTCGTCTCCGCACTCGATCGCGCTACAAGCACATAATCACAATCGGAACGCGCGCAACGTGGTGCCAGTGCGTCTACCGCGGCCTTTAAGCGTCGGCGTATCCGATTGCGAACAACAGCCGAGCCCAATTTCTTTGTCGCTGTGAACCCGAAACGGGCAACGTCGGATTCTGCACCGAAAACGGTCCGGGCTCGCCCGGGTGTACGCGGCTTAGCCTCTAGCACAAACGCCGGAGTCGCCCAGCGCGCTCCGCCGCGTATACGTAAGAATTCCGAGCGCTTCTTGAGCGTCTCCACAGCTTCCAAACTTTAGATCGACGGAGCCGCACACGCTCGGTGTCGCATACGGACAGATTATGCGGAAAGACGCTTGCGGCCCTTCGCGCGCCGACGGGCGAGAACCCGCAGGCCACCCTTAGTAAGCATCCGCTTGCGGAAACCGTGGCGGCGCTTGCGAACCAGCCGGCTCGGTTGATATGTGCGTTTCACGTTCTCGTCTCCACCACGTCAAGCCGGTTGCGCGCGCAAAAGGGCGCAAGCCAGCCGAAAAATCTGATTGATAGCGCTTCAGCCGCAGCCAAAGCTGAGCGTCTCCACAAACGCCCACGAAGGGCTGAAGGCGGGAATTGGCCGCTTATAGGGGTGGCCCCGGCTAAAGTCAATCGTCACGACGACGGCAAATGCAGGTACGCGCCGCGCCAAACACTCGATAGCATGCGGCCCAACAGCGACCATCCAGCGACGTCGCATTCAGCCATCACGTACAATCACGAAGTAATATCAAATATCACGACTGATTGAGATACCATTTTCTTTTCAACTGAACTTAGTCATCTAGAATTCAAAACGGATCAAACTAAGAAGACTCCGCGAGAAGCTCGAAAAGCACCATGTATCGAAGAGTTATTTACCAAAGCTCACATCTGGCGGTGCACTCCTTCACCGAACAATCCGGCACGAAACGTGGCCAGCGACGCGCGATTTTGCGTGCGTCGCTTTTCATCATCCCGGCAATAGTTGGCCTGGCCCTGAAAACAACTGACACCGCCGCAGCGCAATCGATTACGCAAAGCTTCGCGGTTCATGACCGGAATGCAAAAGCCCGGGTCGACCACACAGCCTGGTCGATGCTGCTTAAAGAATTTCTCGTCGAAGGCTCCGACGGGATCAATCGCATTGCCTACGGGCCATTCAAGGAAACCAAACACTCCAGCCTCAAAAGCTACGTTAAAAGCCTGGAACGGATTGATCCCCGGACGTTGAGCCGACCAGAACAGTTTGCCTATTGGGTCAACCTGTACAATGCCAAGACTGTCGATGTCGTCCTGGACAAGTATCCCGTGGCGTCAATTCGCGACATCTCTATATCGCCGGATCTTCTGGATTTGCTGAAGCAGAGTGTTGGCGCTGGTGGACCTTGGAAAGCAGAAATCCTAACAATCGCCGGAGTTGCATTGTCACTCGACAACATAGAGCACGATATCCTGCGCCCGATCTTTAAGGACCCACGCATCCACTACGTAGTCAATTGCGCGTCATACGGATGCCCCAACCTGCCAAGCGAGGCACTCACCTCTGCCAACCTCGAAGCTCAATTGGACGCAGGCGCCAAGGCCTACATCAATCATCCACGCGGTTTCCAAATCACGTCCGGCCAAGTGACGGCGTCATCCATCTATCAATGGTTTCAAGCTGATTTCGGCGGAAACGCTGAGGCGGTTCTGCTGCATGCTTCCAAATATGCGGAGCCAAGCCTTAAAAACAGGCTCCGAGGCATTACGACAATCGACAGTTACCGATACGATTGGTCACTCAATGACGCGGCACCGGCCAGCGGTAACGGGGCTAGCTCTCAAGGGGTGACCGCGCGATGAAATGCTCAGATGGCCAATGCGCTGACGTTCCTACACCACCCAAAGGCAAATGGCGCAAATGGCTACCGCTCATCGCGATCATCGCTCTCATGGTGTTCGTCTTTGCCATGGGCTGGCACGAGCATCTTTCCTTTAAGACGATTGGGCTGAATTACGAGCGTCTTATGGACTTTATCGAGGCCAACTTCGCCACCGCGCTCTCGATCTATGTTCTCGCTTACATCGTTGTCGTCGCGCTCTCGTTGCCAGGCGGACTGATCATGACCCTTGCCGGTGGGCTTTTATTCGGCTGGGTAATCGCGGCACCAGCAACGATATTCGGCGCAACCGTTGGAGCGACTATCATTTTCCTCGCCGCGAGATCCTCTCTGGGTGAGGCACTCGCCGCCAAGGCGGGACCGTGGGTCTGCAAATTGAAGAACGGCTTCCAGGAAAATGCCCTGTGCTATCTCTTATTCTTGCGGCTCCTGCCGGTGTTCCCCTTCGTCGTTGTCAATGTGGTGCCCGCGCTGCTAGGCGTGCCTCTCGGCACATATATCCTCGGGACACTTCTCGGCATTATCCCCGGCACCTACGCATTCTGCGTCGCCGGTGCCGGACTGGGGAGCGTCATCGACGCGCAAAATAGGATTTACAGAGATTGTCTCGCAAATAACCCGGAAAATGCCTCAGCCTGCCCGTATACGGTTGATACGTCCGCTCTAGTGACCAAGGAACTCCTGTTAGCGTTTGCACTCCTTGGTATCGTGGCGTTAATTCCGGTGATCATCAAAAAATGGAGCAAGCGCAATGCCGCCGTCTGATCCTTCCACCGCCGCTTATTCCAACCAGCTCGGCGTTGGCTCGGACAATCATGCGGGCGCGGGCAACGGTGGTAGCGCAGATGTCACGACGAAAGGTGCCCCGACTGATCTTCTTCAATGTGACATTTGCATCATTGGCGCGGGCTCCGGTGGCCTATCGGTTGCAGCCGCCGCTGCGGCCTTCGGCCAGAACGTCGTTCTGATAGAAAAGCACAAGATGGGAGGCGACTGCCTCAACTACGGGTGTGTGCCGTCTAAAGCATTAATCGCGGCTAGCCGTCGTGCGCACATGATCCGCACCTCGGCACAGTTCGGGGTCATGGCAAGAGACCTGCAAATCGATCCCGAAGCGGTCAGCGAGCACATCAAAGGTGTTATTGCCGCAATCGAGCCCAACGACTCGATCGAGCGCTTCACCGGTCTGGGCGTTCGCGTGATCACCGCCGCTGGTCATTTCACCGATAAGTCGACAGTTTCAGCCGGCGGCTACCGTATTAAAGCGCGCCGTTTCGTCGTCGCCACCGGATCGTCCCCGCTCGTCCCGAACATACCGGGCCTTAGCGAAGTCCCCTATTTCACGAACGAAACGATCTTCGACAACGGCACACACATCGACCACCTCTTGATTATCGGAGGTGGCCCGATCGGGCTGGAACTCGCACAGGCCTATCGAAGGCTTGGCAGCAAAGTCACGGTGCTCGAAGCCGCAAGAGCGATGGCCAAAGATGATCCGGAGATGAGCAAGATCGTTCTCGATCATCTCCGCGAAGAAGGCATCGATATCCGAGAGAAAACGAGCGTCGAGGAAGTCGACACCAGGTTCCGCAACGTCACCCTTACCTTGAAAAAGGGAGACAGCACCGAGGTTATCGAGGGCAGCCACCTGTTGATCGCAACCGGCCGCAGGCCCAACGTCACAGATGTCGGCCTCGAGACCGCGGGTATCAAGTACTCAGACAAAGGGATCAAGGTGAACCGCGGGCTGGTCACTTCAAACCGTCGCGTTTACGCCATCGGCGACGTCATAGGAGGTGCTCAGTTTACGCACATGGCGAATTATCATGCAGGCATTGTCATCCGGAAGGCCCTCTTCCGTCTGCCTGCAAAAACTGATGCCAGCCTCATTCCCTGGGTAACCTTTACAGATCCTGAATTGGCCCAGGTCGGCCTTCAGGAAGAAGACGCCGCCAAAAAACACGGCAAAGTAAACGTGCTGCGTTGGCCCTATCATGAGAACGACCGCGCCCAGGCGGAACGCGCAACAGTCGGTCATGTTAAGATTGTCACAGACAAATCCGGTCGCATTCTCGGCGCCAGCATCGTGGGCGAACAGGCTGGCGAACTAATCCAAATGTGGGCCTTGGCGATTTCCCAGAAGATGAATATCAAGGCAATGACAGGTTGGATCTCCCCCTATCCGACCTTAAGCGAGATTAACAAGCGCGCTGCCTACAAGTTCTACTCCAAGGCGCCATCAAGTCCGCTCATTCGGAAGGCAATCGGATTCCTCGCTAAATTCGGCTAAAAGGGGGCGTGAAGAAAGCCTCTGAGGACCGAACCGTATTGCAGCGTCACGCCAGCCATAGCGATGATGAGAACGTGGGAGAGGAGCTCTCTCCCGCGCGTATTGCGATTCAAAACGGACTGACAGCCCCGAAACAGGCTTGGCTGAAGCTAGGCCTGCCGATGAAGCT
This sequence comes from Filomicrobium sp., assembly GCF_025698805.1. Classification (NCBI taxonomy): domain Bacteria; kingdom Pseudomonadati; phylum Pseudomonadota; class Alphaproteobacteria; order Hyphomicrobiales; family Hyphomicrobiaceae; genus Filomicrobium; species Filomicrobium sp. Next base: position 94,909 of record NZ_JAILWT010000005.1, on the reverse strand, counting down.
TCTGGTTTTAACCGTGATCTTCGTCATGCTGGCTGAAGTCCTCATCTTCGTCCCGTCAGTCGCCAATTTCCGCGTGAACTGGATCAACGACCGATTGATGGCCGCGCATTTGGCAGCCCTGGCTGCCGATGCAGTCCCGGGTGGCAATATTCCCCCACCGTTGCGCGAGGAATTGTTGACGACAGCCGAGGTGCAAGCGGTCGCATGGCGGCGCGATGGCCGCCGCCGTCTCGTTTTGCCGCCGAGAGCACCCCTAGCTGTTGACGCCCACTTCGACCTGCGCAGCCGACCCGAGTTAGGCACATCACATGAGATCTTGGTCCGGCTCGGTTTGATTGGCGACGCGCTGAGAGTTTTTGTGGGCTCCGGCCAGCGCACACTCCGCGTCATCGGCCCTCTGGGCAATAACGCCGACGACTTCATCGAAGTCGTCATGCCCGAAAAGCCTTTACGGGCCGCAATGTATCGCTTCGGCCTCAACATCCTGGGGCTGTCAATCATAATCTCCTTCGTGACCGCAGCCATGGTCTACATTGCGCTCTCACGCCTGCTCGTTCAGCCAATGATGCGCATCTCGCGCAACCTCGTGCGATTCAGCGAGAATCCAGAAGACCAGAGCCGCATTATCGTCGCGTCCGAACGCAACGACGAAATCGGCACCGTCGAGCGCGAACTCGCGGACATGCAGCAACAGCTTACGCAATTGCTCCGTCAGAAAAATCGCCTAGCGCAATTGGGACTGGCCGTGAGCAAGATCAATCACGACCTGCGCAACATGCTGGCCAATGCACAACTGATCTCCGACCGCCTCAGCGCCCTACCCGACCCGACGGTGCAACGGTTCGCCCCGAAGCTGATTGCCTCGCTCGATCGGGCCATCAATTTCTGTAACGACACGCTGAGGTTTGGCCGTGCACAGGAAGCCGTTCCACGCCGCGAATTGCTGCTGGTGAAGTCAATTCTCTCCGAGGTCGGCGACAGCCTCCTCCTGCCGCGCGAGAACTGCATCGCCTGGGAGATGAGCATTACGCCGGCGACCTTGCGGATCGACGCCGACCGCGAACATCTCTACCGGGTGCTGAGCAACGTCTGTCGGAACGCCGTACAGGCCCTGGAGTCCGCAGAAGGAGACCGTTCAGGCGGGCGCATTTCCGTGAAGGCCTGGCGCGACGGGCGCAAAGTTGTCCTGGACGTGGAAGACAATGGCCCCGGCATCCCCCCTCGTGTCCGGGAGACACTGTTCCAGGCCTTCCGGTCCTCGCAGCGCATCGGCGGCAGCGGATTGGGCCTGTCCATCGCAACGGAACTGCTCGCCAGCCACGGCGGAACAATACGGCTGTTGGAAACCGAATCTGGCACGACATTTCGCATCGAGATCCCCGATCGAAGCCCCCACGAACTTTGAGCCTGGAACGACGTTAAATAAAGCGCCTGCGGCATATTTTCCGGCGACCCGCCACGCCCTTTGCGGACCGGCGTTTTCGCCAAATCCCATTCCTGTAGGATTATTGGCCGAAGCGCTTGCACTCCCGATCGCAAACCATTAGAAGATGCGCTTCTGCGGCGGTTCAATCCGTCCGCCAGCCATCCGTCGCAACGCGATAGGCTTTAGCACCGGTAGCTCAGCTGGATAGAGCACCAGACTACGAATCTGGGGGTCGGGAGTTCGAATCTTCCCCGGTGCGCCATCTCGCTTTTAGGGGGTGGAAAATCACCTAATATCCTGAATGGAAAGGATAAATTAGGTGTTCGAAGTCCTTCGATCCGGCTGTATGCCAAAGGCTCCAGAAACGCCAGTCTAAGGACGGTTTTCTTGCCGATCAAATCGGCATTCATCCATATTTTCCAAGGACTTGAAAGAAAATGGAGTGCGTGTTCGAACGACTCCTCCCAGGTCATGCGCGGTTTGCCGTTCGCGGCGAGCTTTTCCTGCGCCAGAGCCTTTTCCCGCTCCAGTTTCGTGATGCGCTTTTCAAACGCGGCGATCACCGCTGAGCTATCGGTCTCAACCATGCGGTCGAGCGCCGTCTCGATCTTCTTTTCGATCTCGATGACGTTGGCCTTCAGATGCTTCGTGGCGTGCTTCGCCTGCGCGAGGCGCATGTCCCAGGCATCCTTGAACATGGCCTTTGCCAGCTTGAACAGGTTCTCGGACGGCTCCAGACGCTCCAGAAGGCCCTCGAACGAGCTTTCCAGCTCCTCGCGCTTGATCGACTTGCGATAGCTCTCGCAGCCCTTGGTCGGGCATAGATAATAGGGGTATTTTTGGTTCTTGCCCTGCGACCAGCAGGCGGTCAGCGGCTTCTGGCAATCGTCGCAGAGGATGAAACCTCGCAGCGGGAAGTCCGCATTGATATCCTTGCGCGCCGGAGCCTTGGCCGTGCCATTGAGGCGCGTCTGTATCTTCTCGAAGGTCTCGAAGCTGATTAGGCCCTCGTGCTTGCCCTTGCGCAGTGTGACGCCCCAGCCTGAGGATTCAATGTACCCGGCATAGACGACGCGCGTTAGCATGTCGGTGATGCGCTGATTACGGATTTCGCCGTTCGGCAAGTCTTTCGGGAAAGACGGCTGACGCTCCAGAAAGCGTTTCACTTCGACCTGCGTCTCGAAGCGCCCGGAGGCATAGCCTTCCAGCGCTTCTTGCAGGACGGAGGCATTCGGCTCATCGCGCACGAGGATTTTGCCATGCCCGCTTTCGCGCTCATAACGATAGCCGACCGGAGCCTGATGCACCCAATAGCCATTTTGCATGCGCGCACGCATGCGGTTGACGGTCTGCTCGCCGTTCTTCTGGCGCTGGTGCTGGGAAACGGAAGCGAGAAGGTTCTCGACAAGCTGAGAGTCGGAATCTTCGCCGAATTCGATAGAGGGGCTGACAAGGACGCCACCGGCATCGCCGATCTTCACCCGTAGCTCAAAATGCGCCATCAGCCCGCGCGCAAGGCGGCTGATGTCGTCGATAATGACCGCGTGCGGTTCTTTGCGGTGTTGGGAGAGGAAAGCCAGCATCGCCTGCATGCCGGGGCGAGACGTCAGGCTTCCTGAGCTATCATCGCGGAAGACTTCAACAACCTCATAGCCCTTGTACTTGGCGAACTCGCGGCAGCGCGTTTCCTGGGAGCCGAGGCCGTCGCCGCGCACGGTCTGTTTCGTGCTCGACACGCGGCAATAGATGACGGCCTTGCTGATATCCTGCTCTGGTGTCTCGTGTATGTTCATGTCTGCCTCCAGTCCGCCCTTCATGTTCAAGGGGCTGGAATCTAAGTGTTTTCAGGTTCCTCTAAAGGCTTCGATTTTACCTGATCGAAGCCTCCTTTTGCGCACGGACAGGACTCTTCCGAATCTTGTCCACATACTTCTTGCAGGGGATGAACGCCGAAGCCGAGGTCTACAAAGGCAACCATGATAGACCAGATCGCCTGAAGGAACTCCTCTTTCTGTTCTTCACTCAGGTTCGGATCGTCGAGATACGCCTGATACTTTTCCACATCCACAGTAACGATAGGCCGTGCTGACGCATCGAAACGACCGGAGAGATTGCGGTTACCGCCATTCGTGTTATCACCCAACATATCGCACCCCTTCTATAATTTTACTACTAAATGTAGTAGTCGATCAAATTCTACATCCTTCGATAGTCTGTCTGAGACCACTCCACTCCTTTTGAATCCGTTTGAGTCCGCTTCGACCCGCCGTCATTCTTCGGCGAGCTTGTCCCAATCGGGCGGGATGAGTTTAAAGAGACCGCAAGCCTCGCTTCCGACCGGCACGACCACGCGCCGCCCCTGGAAGCCGTGGTAGATGCAATAGTTGAAGGACTGGCACGGCTGGCCCGAACGTGTCGGATAGCGGCACTGATACTCGCTGCCGATATGCGGCGTGCCGACATTGCAGGCGAACCAGATACCGCCGAGAAGCATCAGAACGCGCGGACGCTTGAGCGCCGCCACCGTCAAATCCCAAGGCGCATCGAGAATGCGCAGTATGATATGCGGGCGCTTGTGCGGCTTCTTCGTACCAGTGACCTTCACATCGTAGTCATTCATGGCCGTTGTTCCTCTTGCTATAAGTCAGCCGCAAATGCGGCCTTGGCTGCGGATAGTCGCCTTCGACGGGATTGCGCGCGGCCCAACCCGCCCAAGGCGAGACGAACCAGAAGGGCAGACGCTGCGCGCGGATCGGCGGCAGCGCCTTGATGAGCAGAAGCTGCTCGTCTCCCCCCATGAGGCGGATTTCATCGGGCGACATGAGCGGCCTGCCGGTCTCGCCGAGGCTTTCGCCGATCTCGTCGTCTTCAGTGCGTCCGAGATTGAAATTGCGGGCTTTGACCGTGCGCTGGCCGAGCGCCGCTGAGAGCGTTTTCGCAAGCTGGTCGTCCTGCACGGCGAAGAACTGCTTCACTTCGGCCTGCGAGAGCACGGTGCGCGCGGTGTACGGGCCGTAGAGCCGGATCAGCTCCGATAGCTCCTGCACGAAGGCCCAGACGCGCACGCCGAGGCCGGGAAGTGCGGTCAGGCTTTCGGCGAGCCCTGCAAGCTTGCCCATGTTGGCGAACTCATCGAGGACGAACAGCACTTCGCTTTGCCCGGAGGATCGCGCAACGGCGGCGATAGCCTGCCGCGTCACCAGACCGAGCCAGGCTCCGTGCGTGGCGATCCGATCCTGCGGGATCACGAGATAGACGCTGGCCTTGCCTTCCTTCAGATCACGGAAATCAACATCGGAGCCGCTGACCGCCGCGCCGAGGAAGCCAACCGGATCGAAGATATCGAGCGCCTGGATCGCCCCTTGCCGGAAGTCGGCAAACTGATCGGGGTTGCCTTCGAGTTGATAAGCCAAGTCCTGGCCCAGATCGGCGACCATGCCGAACAGCGCATCGGAAGCGGTCATCTGATCGACCAGCCTCTCGATGCGCTTGGTGCTGGACAGCACGCGCCACATCTCCGGCAGCGTGCAGGTGGCCGGAGCGCCGCGCGTGGCCAGATGCAGCATGACAGCGCGCAGGATGGTGCGCGCACCTTCGCGGAAATAGCGGTTCCGGGAATCTTCCGGCTCCGGCAGGAGTTGGAGCGCGAGCGCCTTGGTTTCGTCGGCAACGCCCCGGATCAGCGCCGGATCGTTCGCCGCATCGAGCAGGGGCTGCAACGGATTGCAGCGATGCTGCGGCAGGCCGTGCAGGCCCCAGGGGTTCAGCACATAGACCTTCTGGCCGAGACGTTCGGCGCGGTGCGCCGCCGTCACTGCCGCCAGCTCGCCCTTGGGATCGGTGACAAAGACTGAGCCCTGGAAGTGCAGCAGGTTCGGAATAACGACATTGATGCCCTTGCCCTGGCGAGCGGGAGCAGCCGTCAGCAGGTGCGCCTTGCCAGAATAGAACAGCGGCTGGCCATCCAGCACGCCGAGATATAGCCCGCGCGGATCGCACAGGCCCACCGCCGCGCAGTCGCCGAGCGTGGCAAAGGCCGCGCCGCCGAAGGTGCCGGAAGGCAGCTCGGCCAGCTTGCGCTTCGCGCGCTGTTGCCAGAGCTTGAGATAGCCGCCGACGCCGATCAGCATGGCCGTCGCGCCGATAAACTGGAAGACGCCGAGATAGAGCTGATCGGCGGCGTTAAGGTGCGCGCCATTCTCCGGCCCTGCGGCAAACGCCAGTATAGCCGCACCGATCAGCAGATTGCCGAGCGGTGCTCCCGGTTTTTGCTTGTTCTGGCCCGACATTGGACTTCCCCTACAGCGCGTTCGATGAAGGAAAAGCTGGTGATGCTGGAAAACCCGAAACAGAAAGGAAAGCGAATTTCTTCATCCGCATTTTTCGTGCAAAGCTCCGCACTGATGCGGAGATTTGCAGATTCGGATGCGTGATGCCCTGGCAGGAAACGGACGAGCATAACAGGCGGCTGCACGAGGCCCTGAGCGAACTTGCCGCCGAGAAGGGCGCGCTGGTGCGCCTTGCCGGGGCGCTCAATGCCGACCCGCGCGCTACCGCGACCGATACCACCCGAAGGGGCGGGCAGCATCAGGACAGAAAAGACCTGATCGCCGCCTCGACATTGGCGCGATGGCAGCAGGAAGGGCTTGCGCGCCTCACAAACGCGCAATCGCACAAGAAACGCATTGTCTTCGAGTTCCTGGAACGCTCCGAGAGCTTTCGCACGTCGATCTACAACCCGGCCCCCGACCTGCCGGAAGGCTTCGCCGCCTTCATCGCCGCGCAGCAGAAAACGCTATCGCAGCTCCGATTCAGTCGTCTCAACAATCTCGACGGTACATACCGCCTCTATCCCCGCGCCTGGACGACCCCGGCACGGCGGGATCGCGTGCTGATTTCCCGCCTCATCATCACGACCGTGGGCGGGCTGACCCGCTATCGCGAGGAACAGACCTACCGCGACGAGGCGCGCGGCGGCATCCTGATCGAGGAAGCCGACGAGGGGCTGGTCTTCAACTCCGGCACCAATCTCTTCCTGTTCGGCTTCGGCGAGGAGGAGCCCCGCGTGAAGTTCTACGCCATCCACGCCTGGCGACCGATGGTCGATGGAAACAGGCCGGTGCAGGAGCTGCGTGGCACGGTGATCGCGGTTGCCTGGGAAGGCCCGCATACGGGCTATAGCTTCGTGGCTTATCGGGCTGAAGATCCTGAGTTTGCGCCAGAGATCGTCCCTGCGAGCGTTGTTGATTCCGAAGTTCGCGAGTGGATTGGCTGTGACACAAATATATAGGCTCTTTGCGGCTTGAATTAGATGTACAGGAATATGTTCCTTGTGAAGCTGAACTCGTGACGCTGCTATGTTGAAGTCAAATAGCTAGCTTGGCAGAGAAGGAGAGAATATTGGGCAGAAGCATTCGCGCCTTCGCACGATGGGAGCCGCACGATAAGTCAACATGGGCGTTCCAAGTGTACCGCAAATATAATAGAGAGCTTTACAGAATCATAGAGGCGCATCGTGCATCGGTATTCTATACGTATCGCCAACTAAAGTGCGCAGGTGCAAATTGGTCTGACCCTATATCTCAAGCATTTCCGGGATGCCCTACGGGCGTCGACAATTTCGATAGTCTCCAATCGTGGTCCGATGGCTTCAACGATTTTGATAACTGGGTAAACCTCAGCAACGTCACGACGATTGCCTCCAATCTCGAAACGTATTTGGCATCTGTCGTTTCGTTAGCCATCATGTCGGACCCAAGCGTTCTTATCGGTGCTCCTGCGAAGTCTATCGATGGAGCATATGTGCTTAAGCATGGCTCAGGACCAAGAACCAATCTTGAAGAGCATGTGACAGCATGTACTAGGGGTGATTGGAGTGCACGACTTTCAGCCATGGAGCGGCTCTTTGGGGCTCTTCCCAAGAAAATCAAAAGTCACCATAGCGAATTGGAAACTGCACGGAATGTCCGGAATCGTTTCGGGCATGCTTTTGGTAGGGATATTGAGGCATCTAGAGCACACGGTCAGATAGAGATTGCTCCAATGGAGAAAGTAAGTCGACAAACCGTGGCGCGCTTGGGGGCTGCGGCTTGGCGTTTTGCTCAAGCGACGGACGAATTCCTGCTGCATCACCACATCGGTGACTTCGAAGCCGTAAGCTATTACGCGAAGCTTTATCCCGCGAAACTCGCGTCAGTCGCGCGAGGACAGAGGGCGGTAGATTTCAAGAAAGAAATAGGAAAATTTGGAGCCGGGTTAAGAGGAAAAGCGTATTGTCGAGGGCTGGTTGACTACTGGGAATCGCTTTAACTCACTGCCTCTTACCAAGCCTACGCCTCTCCTGTTTCATGATCTGCCGAAGATCTACAATCCGCAAGATGTGTTTTGTAGTACAAAACCATCTTGGCAAGGGGGCCGCTGCGCGCCCCCGTTGCATCCCCCAAGCCGTGGCTCTTCCAGGGCATTTAACCCATTCCAGAACCATCAGACCGTATCGCCGGTCAATCACTCGCGGGAGACTTCGCTCTCCCTGCACCCATCGACTTGAGGGCGTTCCTGCCCCCAAGGCCCCAGAACATTTCATGGAGACCATGAAGGGAGCATTCGCGCTACCCTTCCTTGGAACCATCCCACCGAGCAGGAGCCTTCGAGCCCCTTGCATCCCTGACCAACCGTCCGCCGATTGGATGCCGCCAGCGCATCGCCGCTGAACCCGACCGGGCGGCAGCTTAGGTGTGGGCGAATTGTTCTTTGTGGTTGATTGGCCGAACTCTAATATTCTATTTTTGTTCTCATATGTTCTATGCTTTTGCCGTCGCAGGCCCTGCAGGGCATTCACCGCGGACTTAGCGAGGACGGGACAAAGTGGTTTCGCCGAAGTATCCAATCTTCGATTCTTACGCTCTGGGGGGCGGGCAATGCGACTAATCGGTGTAACAATAGAGAATTTTCGGTGCTACGAGAGCCCCGTTAGCGTTCGGTTTGACGATCTGACGGCGCTTGTTGGTCGTAACGATGTCGGCAAGTCCTCGCTAATGGATGCGCTTGCCATTTTCTTCGAGGCGGCTACGCCGGATAAGGATGACGCGTGCAAGTCGGGTAATCCGAAAGCAATGCGCATTACCTGCGAGTTCGATCAACTCCCGGCGCATCTTGTCGTGGACACCGACTTTCCAACAAGCCTAGCAGCCGAGCACTTACTCAGCCCTCGACAAACATTGATACTCCGGAAAACCTACAATGGTTCTCTGGCTACGCCGAAACCCTCGGCCATTGAAGCTATGGCTCTCCATCCAACGGCGGCAGGATACAATGACCTACTCACCCTAAAGAAGTCTGATCTGGCCTCACGGGCGGCCGAGTTGGGGATTGATCTTCAGGGAGTCGATAAACGGATCAACTCTGCAGTGCGCGGAGCAATTTGGGAGTGTTGTCCCGATCTCGAACTTGCAGAGGTTTCGGTGCAACTTGAAGAAGAAGGTGGTAAGCAAGTTTGGGCTGCATTGCAGCCCTACTTGCCGACCTTCGCGCTCTTTAAATCGGACCGCGCCAGCACCGATCAGGATGCAGAAGCGCAAGACCCACTTAAGGCGGCCATCAGGGAGGCCGTCAAGGCTGTCGAACCGAAATTGCAGGAAGTGCAGGAATATGTTGAAGCCGAGGTGCGGAAGATTGCTGCCGCAACCGTCGAAAAACTGCGCGAAATGGATCCTTCCGTGGCCGAAACACTTGATCCGGTAATCTCCACCAAAAAATGGGAAAGCCTATTTTCTACTAGCATCACTGGAGACGAAGGCGTTCCGCTGAACAAGCGTGGAAGCGGCGTCAAACGCTTGGTACTTTTGAATTTCTTTCGCGCAAAGGCTGAGGCTGATGCTCTGAAAAAAAGTGCGGGTTCAATCATCTATGCCATAGAAGAACCAGAAACGAGTCAGCATCCACGCAACCAGCGACTCCTTCTAACCGCACTACGTGATCTGGCGAGCGGCGAGGGCAGGCAAGTCATTCTCACCACTCACACACCAATGCTGGCGCGCTACCTACCGGCGAGCGACCTACGCTTTATTGAGCGCCGCGATGACGGAACAAGGCAAGTGAGTGAAGGCCATCCGGACATATTGGATAGGATTGCGGCATCCCTCGGCGTTCTTCCCGATCACAACGTCAAAATCTTCGTGGGCGTGGAAGGGCCGAATGACATCGCCTTTTTGAGAGGCATCGCAAAAGTCTTGCGCAACGCAGGTGAGGATGTCCCCGATCTAGACCGCCTCGAACTTGATGGGGAGCTAATTTTCATACCGCTTGGAGGCAGCAACCTAGCTTCCTGGGCTTCGCGTCTAAAGCACCTAAACCGCCCGGAATTCCATATATGCGACCGCGATAATCCGCCGCCGGACGAACCCAAGTATGCTGCGCACATGGCAGAAGTTAACAATCGGGATGTATGCAGAGCGGTAGCTACGCAAAAACGCGAAATGGAAAATTACCTGCATCACGAGGCCGTGCAAGAGGCATATCAGCAAAACGGTCATGCTATCAACTTAGCGCAGCCGTTTGGCGATTTCGACGATGTGCCGACCATCGTTGCACGAGCTGTTCACGTAGCGAATGGTGACGAACCTTGGGACGAGCTATCCGAAGAAAAGCGACGCAAGAAGGAATCCAGGGCGAAGTCCCAGCTCAACAATGCCGCCGTAAGGGTAATGACGGCAGAGCGCTTGAATACGACTGATCCGGCTGGTGAGATTAGGAACTGGTTCGTGACTATCAACCAGATGATGGCCGAGGTGAACCAATAGAGCGACGTTCGGCGGCCATATGCTAAATCTCGAAAATCTATCGTCTATCGATTTTGAAGAGCTTTGCCGTGATCTGGCTGGCGCTGAACACGGGTGTCGTTTCACAGCATTTGGGCCTGGACCGGACGGCGGAATTGATGGTCGGCATTCGGCTGGCGACGGTGCGATCATCCTACAATGCAAGCATTATGCTGGCTCGACTTTCTCCAAGCTTAAATCCGCCCTAAAAGCAGAAGTCAAAAATGTCTGCGCTCTTAAACCTAAGCGCTATCTATTCTTTACCTCTCAATCTCTGACTCCGGCAAAAGCCACGGAATTGGCATCCATCTTGGATGAATATCTTTTGTCGCCAGATGATATTTGGGGGCGTCAGGATATTGAAGCGGCTTTGAAACGCAATCCAGAAATCGTGAAGGCTCACATCAAGCTTTGGCTAACGAATACCGCAGTCTTAGAGCGTGTTCTGCACTCCGGTTTGGAGGCTTTTACGCAGGCTACCAAAGACGAAATTCGAGACGAGCTACGTGTCTATGTAACCAATCCAAGTCTGACCGAAGCAGCAAAAAAACTGGAAGAAGAGAAGGTATTGATTATCTCCGGTGCGCCGGGAGTAGGCAAGACCACTTTAGCCAAAATGATAACCTATCAATATCTCAACAATGGCTGGAGGTTCTATGCCATCAATTCCCTTGATGAAGGTTTTGCGAAAGTCGAGGATTCACGCCCAACTATCTTCTTTTTTGATGACTTCCTAGGCCGTATTGAGCTGGATAAACAGTCCCTTTTGCAAAGAGACACCGCATTGGCGACTTTCGTTAAGCGAATCCGCAGATCGAAGAATGCGCGGTTTGTACTGACGACCCGCGCGCATATTTTTGAGGAGGCACGCCGTATTTCCGATCATGTCGATGACCGGAGACTACAGTTGTCGAAATATCTCCTGGACGTAGGTAAATATACCAGGCGTATCAGATCGTACATTTTGTTTAATCATCTGACTGCCTCCGAACTTACCGAAATGCATTTTAATGCGCTTCTTCATGACGATTGGCTAAAAAAAATCGTTGACCATAGGAATTATAATCCCCGCGTGATCGCATCAGTGTCAAGCGAACTAATCGGAGATGTAGAGCCTGACGAGTATCCCGGACATATTTATCGTGCTCTGCAAGACCCAGACCTGATATGGAGTAAGCCGCATCGCGCCTTAAGCATAAGTGCAAAAAATCTGCTCGTAGCGTTGTATTTCGGAGGGCCGTTCGGTCAGGACATAGATGAACTTCGCATCAATTTCCTTGCAATGCACCATACCGTTTGTTCACACTACGGCCACACGGCAACACCGGACGATTTTGAAGAAACTTTGCGTTCGCTCGAAAGCGGATTTATCGTCATTAGCGGAAAGCAAGTTGACTTCGTTAATCCGTCGCTGTCGGATTACATGAAGAGCTACTTGACTGAGCATAATTTTCTTGCGCTTCTCCCTTCTGGTGTGCGGCGGGCCGAATGGGCGCAAAATTATTGGTCCCACGTAAAGGCGCAGTTTAAAGCGCGCCCGGAGATTTTAAGGCAGCTCGCCAATGCGTTCGTAGAGTATTTGCCTAGAATTGAAGCTACACCCACAGAGAAACACGAGGTCCGAAATGGAACTCGGTACACGACTCGAGACGACATCTCTATGACAGACAGGGTGTATTTGCTTCTCGATTGGTGGGAAGCCACTGCTCAAGATATGTTTCTCCAGAGGGCCTTTGATCTCCTAACATCTGGAGCGTTGGAATTGCGGGCTTGGGCCGATGGACGCGATCTGCCCGGACTCCATTGGCGCGTATATAATTTCGTGCCGAGCGATCATCCGCTGTACGAAGGCCTGTTGCTGCATATCGAAAAGCATTTGCTACAAATTATCCGTGGCTATCCTCCAACGGACGAATTGGTTTCGATCATTGAAGCTGTGAACGAGCATATGGCTTCAATGGATATCACGGAACTTGACGCTGCTATCGATCGGGCCGTTCGCTTTGAACTTGAGGAAACTGCCGATGCAATCAGCCACCTCGACTCGGAAGATAGCTTATCCGAACAATCGGAACATGTTGATCAGCTCGCAGCATTGACAGGACGCAGTCCTGAAAAGGCAAAAAAGGTAATTGCGGAACGCATCGGTGAAATCGAGCAGCGGGATTATTCCGCGCATCAGCCAAGCCTATCATCAAGGTCCTATGGGTCCGAGGATCGCTTTAGCGATGCAGAACTGAAAAGCCTGTTTTCCAGTCTTCTGAGTTGACGACGCGCCATACAAAGGCACTCATCAATGTTCATGGGCGTCTTTGCCAACTGCGGACATTCCGCTAAGCGCCACAGATAGATAGGCAAATGCACCGGGCGTGCCTATCGACCGATATGCATGACGAAGCTACTCTGAAGCCTGAACGGTAGTATGCGGCTGGCCGTCAAGCCAGCCGCACCGGCTTAGAGCCGTGGAGCGCGAGACGCCAACTCATGCTCAATGTTGCGAATGGACTCCAGCGCATCGTGGCGCTCTTGCGAGCCGCAGGCGGCGCGGTTGAAGGCGCGTTTTGCCTCTCCGAGCAGACCGTGCAATTCGGCGGTGCCGCGTGCTGCCGCTTCAAAACGTGAGACGAGTTTCATCGTATCCTCCTTCGCTTCAAGGAGACCCCGAACCACTCAGGGCCTTTCGGCCCCGGCACACATCATCGGCCTGGGAAGGCCTGATGGTTCGGGATCGGATTGAGACGGACAGGAAGATTCAAAAACGAGACGCCCTCACGGATTGAGGCGTGCAGCATCGCGCGCGGCAGGATTGTCAAAGGGTGGTGGGGAGCGAGACGAGGCTTCGCCCCGCGCCGGATGCGCGAGGCCGGTGCCACAGAGCTGTAGCCTAGACGTACATCAATGGATTTGTTGCGGCAGGACAGTTACCACACGCACAAAGCCGGGATCGTCGATGATGACAATTTCGTATCGGTACTCAGAGCCGATGCAATATTCCTCCATCAGGAAGCGCCAGACCTCGCCCCAAAAGGCCCGCCCCGATTTTGTTGGCCAGTGCGTCATGCGCCATTCGACCTCGCCAATCGGGGAAAGGTTGGCCCTTTCACAAGCGGTCTCCAGTGTCCGGGCGGTGTCATAGACACGGCGTGGCACATATGTAGTCCAGTCCGGATTTTTCATCTCAGGCTCCTTTCAGCTTTCGTCATTCCATGCGCGGGCTGCGCGTTCTCCTGCGCCTGCCGGAACGGCTGCGGCCCTCGCGTTCTGATTTGTTGTCTTCGCGCTCGCGTTCCGGCGCGGCCATGTCGTGGTAGCGGGTGATGTCCTGGCGGAGGAGGAGCAGGTCGGCCTGCTGCTGTTCGCACTGGCCCTGTATTTCCTGTTGCAGGGCGCGGCGCTCATCGAGTTGGCGGACAATCAGGCTTTCGCGTTCGGCGCGGTCGCGCAGCGTGGCCTGCCAGGCTTCGTGCTCGTTCTGCTTTTTGATCCGGCCATAGCGGCCCGTGATCCGGTGCCAGATGCCGGAGAAGCCGCGCGGCAGGCGGGCAGCGCGCTCTTTCGTCTCGGCGAGCCAGCGCTCTTCATGCGATTCTTTCAGTGCTTGCCGTTCATGACGGTGCCGCCCGGTCATTTCGCTGCGGCGGAAGAGCAAAACCTTGAGCCCGCGTTCGGCTTCGCGTTCAGCGTCCTTGATGAAGCTCTGGAGCTGTTCGGTCATTTGCGCGGCCATTGCGGCGCGCGCTTCGTCGGCAGACGGGAGTTTCTTGGGGTCGCCAAGGCGGGCAGCGACTTCCTTGGTCTTCGCCCCTGTCAGGCGGGTGATGCTGTAAATCTCGCCGCAATAATCGACGGCAACAAAGCCGCGCCGGTCGCCGCGTGCGAGCGTGAAGCCGCGTACCTTGAGCGCATTTTCAAAGGCCGCGCCGGAATCCGACTGCTTCCAGCATTTCTGGAAAAGCGCCTTGAGCTGCTTCGGATCGAGCCCCGCACGGCGGGCCTGCTGCCATTCGGCGCGGGTGAAGTTCAGCGGATCGCGCAGGCTGCGATCCTCAAGACCGCGCGGCATATCCCAGCCATGTTCACGGTAGAGCTGCTGCGACACGTCGCGCAGCTTGACCTTGTAGTGCGCCATGTTGAGCGCGCGCATGCGGTCGGCATCGATGCGCGACCAGACAACATGCGCATGCCGCCGCCCGTCCTTTTCGTGGAAGACGATGGCGCGCGGCTGGTTCGCCAGACCGAGCTTTTCTTCAATTTGTGAAATGGCCTGCTCGAAGGCTTCGATGCTGACATTCTCGTCCGCAGGCGGATTGAGGCTCATCGAGAAGAGATGCTTGCGGCAACGTGTGCCGCTGGCGATGGCGTCGGCCTCGTGGAAGGCCCCGAGCAGATCGTCGCTCGCAAAGCCGCGCACGTCATGCAGCTCGACATGATCATTGTCGCGCATGGCGAGCAGGTAGCGGGCAAGCTGCGGGCCGTCCCCGCGTTCCTTGGCTTTCAGGATCATGGCCCATCCCCCGGATTCTTGCCGAGGGCGCGCAGCAGATCGGCCCGCAGGGCGGATATGTCCCGGCAGGCTTGCTGGAGATCGGCTTCGGTTTCAGGGGTGACGGGCAGCGAGCCCGTATTCACGGCCTTGGCGAGCTGGTTCAGATTCGAGGACAGGCGCGACTGGCCGAGCGCCGCCAGGACGCGCGCCAGCGCCTCATGATCCTTAACCGGGCTGTTGCCCTGGCGCTTGCGCGGTGCCGCATCCTGGCCGAACAGCCGCTCGCGGATATAGACGCCGAGCGGCTTGCGGCCAGCTTCCGCCAGCAACTGCGCCTTCTCGGCATAGGTCAGCCGCAGCGAGAAGGGCGAAGGATATTTCGCCGGTTTATCAGCCTGTTGGTGAAACTCATGGCGAAGGATCGTCATGGCCGCACCTCAGACCCTTAGCCGGGTCTAGCTGTGCGAGATGGCGCTCCCATTCATCCAGCACCTCGAAGAGAGTGTTCGAACTCTCTCCTTCGAGGTGCGCCATTATCCTGTGTTTTATTAAGCAAAATCAATAGATGAGCAAATTTGCTCCCACATTTACTCCCACACCGTGACTTGGAATGCGGCGGAATTGGGCGGCACTAAACGGCACATCTACGCGCTCAATATATAGCGAAGCGAACTTGAAGGTCTCGAGCTCTCGCTGTAGCATTCGAGTCGTTTGAGAGTAAAAAGGCGGACTCCAGAACACCGCCCTCAATAACCAGCGCCAGAGCTAACTGGGCAACGCTGAAGAAAATTAAGAACCGCCGCCGGACACGATCTGGTCGAGCTGGCCCAATCAAAACTCCCATCTACGACAACGCTATTGCGCGTGACGCGTCGTTGTGCGCGCGCGCCAGAACGTGGAGACAAGCATGCGATATGCTTTGGTTGACGGCCAACGTGAAGAAGCGCGACCCGGCCTAGTGGGTATCTGTCCCCGATGCGAAGAACCAGTGATCGCCAAGTGCGGACCGTTGCGAGTTTGGCACTGGTCGCATCGTGGCAAACGCACATGTGATGTTTGGTGGGAACCGGAAACCGAATGGCATTTGGGTTGGAAAAATCGCTTCCCGCAAGATTGGCAAGAGATAGTTCACCATTCAAACGATGGCGAAAAGCACATCGCCGACGTGAAGACACCGCTTGGGCTTGTCATGGAATTTCAACATTCCTTTTTGGATATCCAAGAGCGTAACTTGCGTGAAGCGTTCTACCGCAACATTGTTTGGGTGGTGGATGGCAAGAGGCGCAAGCGCGACAGGAAGCGGTTCTTCGACGCCCTGAAGTCGTCGCGGCAAATAGGCAACGCGGTTTTTCTCGTTTCCTTTGTCGAGGAAGGCTTGCCAAGGGAGTGGCTGAGTTGCGCTGTTCCGGTTTACTTCGACTTTGGCGATGACAATGAGCCGGGTGACCCATTTCCAATTGTGTCGCCGGTAGTGTGGTGCCTTCTGCCGCGACGGGCCATGGCGCGCGCTGTCATCGTCGCCATCAACAAAACGCACTTCGTCTCTGCTTCTCAGAGGGGTGACCCAGTCTTTGATGGCAACAAACTAATATCCGCCATCGAAGCAGACATTCGGCGTCGACAGAGCGCTGAGTATGCAGCTTTTGCGCTACAGCAAAGACTCAAGAAGCGACCTCGGCGTTATCCTCGTTTCTGACCAACAGCAGCAGATGGCGGGCCTTTTGCCCGCTCCGCCCCGCCACTACTGTTACCGTCCGTTCCTACGCGTGCTATAGGCGAACGTCGGGAATCATGTTGCGGGGCTGGGGCGCGACCGATCTATGAACGCTGTTGAAATCGAAGAGGCGATCTCCAAGCTGGCGGAGGAGCCGTTCGATGCGGAGAACTTCCCATTCCAGTTCCTTGAAGCTTTCGGCAACAAGGAAACGACGATTAAACGCCTGCGCAAGGGCGAGTCGAACAAGTCAGATCTGGGCGGTGTCCTTCAGACCAACAACATCCACATCGCTGTCGCCGCTCCCGGCGAGGTGACAAAAACCCTGGTCGCGCTGAAGGCCAGCCCGGCGACTGCCAGGGCCAAGGCGAAATTCGTTCTAGCGACCGATGGGAAGACCTTTGAGGCTGAGGATCTGGCGACCGGCGAGACGGTTGCATGCGCCTATGTCGACTTCCCGGATCACTTCGGCTTCTTCCTCCCGCTTGCCGGCATCACGACGGTCAAGCAGGTCCGTGACAGTTCCTTCGACATCCGCGCCACCAGTCGCCTGAACCGGCTCTATGTCGAGCTGCTAAAGGACAATCCCGAATGGGGCACGGCCGAGCGCCGCCCGGACATGAACCATTTCATGGCACGGCTGATCTTCTGTTTCTTCGCGGAGGACACTGATATCTTTAACGGTACGGGTCTGTTCACGGCCACGATCGAACAGATGAGCGCACGGGACTCGTCCAACACCCATGAGGTTATCGGCGCGTTGTTTCGGGCCATGAACACGAAGATCGAAGATCGCACGAGCGCGAAACTGCCGCGCTGGGCCGACGCCTTCCCCTATGTGAACGGTGGGCTTTTTTCCGGCAACATGGACGTGCCGCGCTTCAACCGGATCGCGCGCTCCTACCTCCTCCATATCGGCGGCCTTGATTGGAAGAAGATAAACCCGGATATCTTCGGATCGATGATCCAGGCGGTGGCCGAGGACGAGGAGCGTGGCGCGCTGGGCATGCACTACACCAGCGTACCGAATATCCTGAAGGTCTTGGATCCACTGTTTCTCGATGATCTGCGCGAGAAGCTGGAAGAAGCCGGCGACAACCAACGAAAGCTTCTCAACCTGCGCAATCGCATGGCACGCATCAGGGTGTTCGATCCGGCTTGCGGCTCTGGCAACTTCCTCGTCATTGCCTACAAAGAAATGCGTGCAATCGAGGCCGACATCAACCGACGGCGGGGTGAAGTGGGACGGCGCACTGACATCCCTCTAACTAACTTTCGCGGCATCGAGCTGCGTCACTTCCCTGCGGAGATTGCGCGCTTGGCCCTCATCATCGCCGAGTATCAATGCGACGTCCTCTATCGCGGCCAAAAGCTGGCGATGGCTGAGTTCCTGCCTCTCAATGCGCAGAACTGGGTCACTTGCGGAAATGCGCTTCGACTCGATTGGTTGAGCATCTGCCCGCCGTCTGGAACCGGCGTAAAGCTGCACGCCGATGACTTGCTGCAGACTCCGCTCGATCAGGCGCAGATCGACTTCGAGAATGAGGGTGGGGAGACTTACATCTGCGGGAACCCGCCGTATAGGGGTGGAACTGAACAGGACAAATTACAGAAAGACGACATGCGTTTCGTCTTTGCAAAAAGACAATCCACATGGAAATCTTTCGACTATATATTAGGTTTTTTTCAGAAGGCCAGAGACTACCTCGATCATTGCAATGCCGCAGCTGCTTTCGTTACCACGAATTCGATTTGCCAAGGCGAACAAGTCTACCGATTCTGGCCAAGTTGCATATCGGACAGAGTCCGCATTTCGTTTGCTATGACATCTTTCAGGTGGTCCAACTTAGCAAGCAAGAACGCGGGCGTGTCCGTCTGTATTGTTGGAATTCAGCGCAATCCAACTAAGGTGCGATTATTCCAAGGGGCTAACGGTCTGGTTCGCGAAGTGGAAAATATCAATGCGTACCTTATTCCATTTATGGATGTATATGTTAAAAACCAAATGAAACCCCAGAACGGCATGAGCCCTGTCGTTAACGGGAGTAAACCTGTCGACGGTGGAGGGCTTGTTTTTGACCGTGATATTGCCGAAGAACTAAAATCTGCGACTCCCGAATACGCAAGAGTTATTCGCCCATACTTTGGCGCCCATGATGCAACCCATGGGGTTGGCCGTTATTGCATTTGGGCGACGCGCGAAGAGTATGAAGAGATAAAAAACATTAAAGCGTTTCGAGAGCGTTTCGCAATTGTCTCGGAGATGCGAGCGAAGAGTACCAAAGCGCTGACAAAGGCGGGGCAGAATAATCCTTTTGCGTTTCAGCAAGTACGTCAGACGGGAACAGAAATCGTATTTCAAGTCCCTATGCATTCATCAGCAACGAGAGAATTTTATCCGGTTGCTGCTTTACCCCGTGGCTCCATCGTAAGCAATGGTGCCTTCTCCTTTTATGATCCACCGCTTTGGAATATTTCGGTTTTTGTCTCACGCCTCTCGCTGATATGGATTGGGACAATATGCGGAAAAATCAAAACGGACTTTAGATTTTCCAATACACTTGGCTGGAACACCTTTCCCGTCCCTACGCTGACCGAGAAAAACAAGTCCGACCTAACCCGCTGCGCCGAAGATATCCTGCTGGCGCGGGAGGCGCATTTCCCGGCGACCATCGCCGACCTCTACGATCCCGACAATATGCCCGCAGACCTGCGCGAGGCGCATGAGCGCAACGACGAAGCGCTGGAGCGAATCTACATCGGCCGCCGCTTCAAGAATGACACCGAGCGGCTAGAGAAGTTGTTCGAGCTGTACACTAAGACGACGGCGGAGAAGGGTGGGACCAATAAGGTCGTGACAAAGACGAAGGTCCGCGAAGAGAACTGACTTTTCGGCAGGCACAACGGGCACAGACCGGATCCGCTCGCAGCAGCAGATCCAATTGGGGGAAGAGGGGGACAATGGAAGCGCGTAGCAAAACAATCGAGGCATGGTTCTCGATGATCGAACAAGGGCAGATCAACCTGCCCCGCTTCCAGCGACACGAGGCATGGCGTCCCGCGCAGATCGCCGGTCTGTTCGAAAACATAATGCGTACTCCGCCCCTGCCGGTCGGCGTCCTTCTCATTTTGGAAGTTGGCGACAAAGAACTGTTTCGTTCGCGACCTATTGTTGGTGCGCCGGCCTCGAACGTCAGGCCGAGCATGCATTTGCTCGATGGCCAGCAGCGGATGACCGCCCTGTGGCGCTCGCTGACGGACAATTACGACGACATCCGGGTTTTTGTTCGCCTACTAAAGGAACGGGACGGGGCGGAGGACGACGACGCAACGGAGTCCGAAGAAGTCGAGCGCCCTCTGGTTGAGATCGTCAAACGGTGGGATCGCAAGGGCGTTATGCAGCCTGTTTGGGCAGACGATGACGTGGCCTGCATCAAGCGCGGGTTGGCCCCGCTTGCCATCCTGCGCCCAGGTGGAGCGGGGGAGACTGCGTTTAAGGCATGGCGTGACCGCCTGCGCGAAGCAAAGGCTTACACGGACGATATTGGCGATTTGGCCAGTGAACTACGGAAGCGTGTGCAGGGCTATGTATTACCGTTCCTGTCGCTGCCAGTGGCGACCTCGCGTGAGACAGCACTGGAGGTCTTCATCAATATGAATACCTCTGCGTCGCCGCTCAAGGATTTCGACATAGTCGTGGCGCAGGTCGAAGAAGCTGCCGGTGAATCGCTCCACGATAAGATCGCGGAGCTGTTGCGTTCGATACCGGCAGCCAAGGACTATGGCCGCATTGAAGGCATTCTTCTCTCGGTTGCAGCCCTTCTGCTCGACAAACCCCCTCTGAAAAAGACCTATCTGGGAGAGGAATTTGGCACCGACCTGATGAGGATCTGGCCGCAAGTGGCTGTCGGTCTTGAACGTGGACTTCAATTCCTCAGCGATGAAGCTTTGTTCGACGAGAAATCATTGCCTAGCGAGGTGGCGGTTTATCTAACCTGTGCCCTCTGGGCCGCTGCCGCCAGCCTGCGACTCGACCAAGAGGGCAATGCTCGCAGCCTGATCCGCAAGGTCCTCTGGCGTGCCTGCTTCACCAATCGCTATGGCAAGACCTCTGCGACGCGCGCCTATTCTGATTTTCGAACGCTGCATGGCCTCATAAAGGGTGACGATTCGCCGGCTTGCGAACTTTTCAATGAGACCGTGTTTCGGCTACCTGACATCGAGGAAATCAAGGCTGCGGGTTGGCCGGGTCGCAAGGACCGTCTACCACGGGCTATTCTTGCGACGTCACTTCGCCGGAAAGCACTCGATTTTGCCGATGGTGCGCCGATCAACAAAAGCAATATTGCCGCCCGTGAACTCGATCACCTCTATGCCTGTGGCTTCCTGAAGGTAGGACGCGACGACCCACTGGTGAATAGGGCACTCAATTGCGCTCTGATCACCTCTGCGACCAATCGCAACAAAAGTGGCTCGGCACCTAGCATCTATATTGCAAAGCGCGCCCAAGCGGCAAATCTGGGAGCAGACGTAGTGCGCTGGCGTCTGGCGACGCATCTAATCCCCTACGAAGAAGTCATTGCAGACGATTACGAGGCATTTTTGAATGCTCGTGCCGCACTTGTCGAGGCCGACATGAGAGCTCTCTGCAACGGTATGGAGCCGACTGCATGACCGACCAGAACAAGGCCATCCCCTCCGTTTCGGTTTCCTATGCCCGCAACGGCAGCTCGACCAAGTCGAACGAGTTGGGCATGCGCTCCATGCAGGAGCGCGCTTACGAAAAGCGCGGCGAGCAGTACCTCCTGATTAAGTCGCCGCCAGCGTCGGGCAAGAGCCGAGCACTGATGTTCATTGCGCTCGACAAACTGCACAATCAGGGGCTCAAGCAGGCCATCATCGTTGTGCCGGAAAAGTCTATCGGCGCGAGCTTCAACGACGAGCCGCTGACAAAATTCGGGTTCTGGGCCGACTGGCATGTGCTGCCGAAATGGAACCTGTGCAACGCACCTGGCTCAGACAACGGCGGCAAAGTGAAGTCGGTTGCCGCGTTTCTCGACAGCGACGACAAGGTGCTGGTGTGTACCCACGCCACCTTCCGTTTCGCCGTCGACCAATTCGGCGTCGAGGCCTTCGATGACCGACTGATTGCCGTCGACGAATTCCATCACGTCTCGGCCAATCCAGACAACAAACTCGGAACGCACCTGGGCCAGTTCATCGCCCGCGACAAGGTGCATATCGTAGCCATGACTGGCTCCTACTTCCGGGGCGATGCCGAAGCGGTGCTGGCGCCGCAGGACGAGGCGAAGTTTGATGTCGTCACCTATACCTATTACGAGCAGCTAAACGGCTACGAGCATCTGAAGCACCTAGACATCGGCTATTTCTTTTACTCGGGCTCCTATGTCGACGACATTCTGAAGGTGCTCGACCCCGCAGAAAAAACAATCATCCACATTCCAAGCGTTAACTCGCGGGAAAGCACGAAGGATAAGATCAAGGAAGTCGACCACATCATCGGGGCCCTCGGGGAATGGCAGGGTAGCGACCCTGTCACCGGCTTCCAGTTGGTCAAAACGCGGGATGACCGCATTCTTCGCATCGCTGATCTGGTCGACGACGACCCGAACAAGCGCGACCGCGTATCCGCTGCCCTGAAGAACCCGACTCAGAAGAACAACCGCGGTCATGTCGACATCATCATTGCTCTTGGCATGGCCAAGGAGGGATTTGACTGGATCTGGTGCGAGCACGCACTGACGGTCGGCTACCGTTCGAGTCTTACCGAGATCGTGCAGATCATCGGCCGCGCCACGCGCGATGCTCCTGGCAAAACTCGCGCACGCTTTACTAACCTGATTGCAGAACCGGATGCCTCCGAGGAAGCCGTCACCGAGGCCGTCAACGATACGCTCAAGGCGATCGCGGCGAGCTTGTTGATGGAGCAGGTTCTTGCGCCACGCTTTGAATTCAAGCCGAAGCACCCCACGAGCGGTCCCGCGGATGGGTTCGATTATGGGGAAGGAGGCTACGACCCAAACGAATGCAATGTCGGCTTCAACGAGGGAACCGGAAGGTTCCAGATCGAGATCAAGGGTCTAGCCGAGCCAAAGAGCAAAGAAGCCACTCGAATTTGTCAGGAAGATCTAAACGAAGTGATCGCCGCCTTCGTTCAGGACAAGACGACAATCGAGCGCGGCTTGTTTGACGAGGAGCTGGTACCCGAGGAGTTGACCCAGGTCCGAATGGGCAAGATCATCAAGGACAAATATCCCGAGCTTGACGCGGAGGATCAGGAGGCGGTGCGCCAGCATGCGATCGCGGCGCTCAATCTGACGCAACAGGCGAAGCAGATTGCGCTTGATGTCGAAGAAGGAGACGAACAGCAGAGGGCCAACACCGCCCTGATCGATGGCGTACGCAGGTTTGCGATGGACGTGCGAGAGCTGGACATCGACCTCATCGACCGCATCAATCCGTTCGGTGAAGCCTATAGCATCCTTGCCAAGACGATGAGCGAAGACAGTCTGAAGCAGGTCGCAGCAGTGATCGCTGCCAAGCGCACGAATCTCTCTCCAGAGGAAGCGAAAGAGCTTGCTCTGCGTGCCGTCAAGTTCAAGAAGGAACGCGGGCGATTGCCGGCCATCAACTCGCAGGATGCTTGGGAACGTCGCATGGCAGAAGGTGCTGCAGCGTTCGTTCGCTTCAAGGATGAGGGCCGTTATGAGTGAGCCCGATCTCGACGAACTGCGCTCCGAACTCGACGACTTCGCACAGCCGGAGAAAAAGGGCGGGCGCTCGGCGCGCGAAGAGCGCATCATCGCCGGCTTCGAGGAAATTCAAAGATTTGTCGAACAGCAGGGGCGCATGCCACAGCATGGCGAGGATCGCGACATCTTCGAGCGGCTCTATGCCGTACGCCTCGACCGTCTGTGCGCGCTTGAGGAGTGTCGCACGCTTCTCGCGCCGTTCGACCACCAGGTGCTCTTGGCAGGAGCGGGGGATAGCTCCGCTGCACCGGCGGAGACG
This sequence comes from Filomicrobium sp., assembly GCF_025698805.1. Taxonomy (NCBI): domain Bacteria; kingdom Pseudomonadati; phylum Pseudomonadota; class Alphaproteobacteria; order Hyphomicrobiales; family Hyphomicrobiaceae; genus Filomicrobium; species Filomicrobium sp. The sequence continues at coordinate 71,435 of NZ_JAILWT010000005.1, read as the reverse complement.
ATGGACGATGACGAGCTTCTCGCCGAACTGGAGGGCGCGGCGGGCTCATCCGACATTACAGAGCTTCGCCACGTCCGCAACGCCGCCGACAAGCGCGCGGCCGAGGAGATCGCCAATCGCGAGAAATGCGAAGACTTCGACAACTTCAAGCCGCTGTTTCTCCAGGTTCAGGCGGAGATCGAAAATGGCATCCGCCAGAGCCGACCCTTTGAGCTGAAGGCGGAAATCAGATCGGGCACTTGGTTTATCGTCGGAGGACAGAAGGCCTACGTAGCCGAGGCTGGCGAGGTATTCACGAACGCGCAGGGCCGCACCGATGCGCGACTTCGCGTGATCTTTGAAAACGGCACTGAAAGCAACATGCTCATGCGCTCGCTTCAGCGGGCGCTCAATAAGGATGAGGCAGGTCGACGGATCACCGATCCGGTCGCGGGCCCGCTGTTCGCGGGGGAAAGCGAAGACGGCGATCAGGCGAGCGGCACTATCTATGTGCTGCGAAGCAAGTCAAATCATCCGATAGTTTCCGCCAACCGTGATCTCGTTCACAAGATCGGCGTCACCAACATGAGCGTCGAGCAGCGTATTGCCGGTGCGCGGCTTCAGCCAACCTTTCTCATGGCCGATGTCGATGTCGTCGCGACCTATGAGCTGTTCAATATCAACCGAAGCCGGCTCGAGAACCTGATCCATCGCATTTTCGAGCCCACCCGGCTCGACATCGAGATAAAGGATCGCTTCGGCAATCCAGTGATCCCGCGCGAATGGTTCCTCGTGCCGCTGTTCGTTATCGATGAGGCGGTGGAAATGATCAGGGACGGGAGCATTACCGGCTTTGTCTATGATCCGAAGACCGCCGCCTTGGTGCGCGCCGGGGCAACGTGATGCATTGTTGCCCGTTGCGCATGATTGCGCGCACCACAAACCTGCTCACATCGGATCCAATCATCCGCTTCCGTAGACGGCAAAGCGACACCTTCAACGCGCTATACATCGCGCTCGGCGATGGTCCGCCGCCCGGATCGTCGCGGTACATGACGCCGAATATTCTCTCGCTGGGAACTGGGTATCCACGGCCGCGCCAGACAGCTTCGAGAACCGCCACCTCGCGGGGCGGGATGCCGTAGCGATCGATGAACATTTCAAGCGATGGCGCGGCCACCCTCTGCTGGCAGCATGGGCAGGGAATTTCGGGCCCAACAGCCACTGTCACTCCTCCTCCATGTCAGATGGGACGCCTGCGTCAGGAAGGTGTTGGATGTGACCTGCCCGCTTGCGGGCGCGATCCAAGCGAACGGCAAGTCCTTCAAGGCTCTTGTGCTGCACGACCTCTTGGAACGCGTTCACGGCCACGTGCTTACCGATCATCTCTAAGCGACGTACCCGATCCGAGAGGCGGAGTTTTTTGACTGTCGCGACTGGCTCGCCTTCGACTTCAACAACGTGAACGTCGATGCCCTGCACCAACCCCTGACGCCAGATGTGAGGCCATTCCTCTACCGGCCGCAGATCACCCTCATCGTCGTATAAGTCGGCAACATCCGCTTCGGCCTCAGCCACGAGGCGCTGCAAAACCCAGTCGGCATCGATCTTCGTGCGCTCGCTGCGGAGGGCTTTTGCAGCATCGATTGCTGCTCGCACGTGTAAGCTATCGAGAAGTTTCGGACCGATCTGATTTGCCGTCTTCGCTGAATATCCTGCACGGATTGCCGCTTGCGTAGCGTTCAAATCCCGCAAGAACTCTTCGACGAACCGCGTCTGTTTTTCCGTTAATGACCGCATCCGAAGTCGAGCCCTGTTTCCAGGGCCGACAATAGGATCAAGACGGTTACGGCGATGTCCAATACCAATAATCACCAACGCGGTAGCGACGCGGAGAGGAGACGGCGCAACATGCGATCCGCACTGTAAATGCAAGAGGGCTGCGCGAGGTTAGCGCCTCACTCCGCTTCTGCAGGCCGGCATGATGTGTTCGCAGGTGCTAGCCCCCACAGGGTGATTCGTGTCCTTGGCATCGAATGCCTTTGATGACTTCGCAGCTGCCATAAAAAATCATATTGAAATCCGTCAATTAACAGCAAGATGGACGAAAATTGCATGATCGTTGAAATTTTCGTCCATCCGTGTTATTCACGTTTCAGAAGGAAGACTGATAACATGAATGACTCCCCACGCACCTCCGACCTTATAACACTCGCTAGAATTGCGCTGACCGGTCGTCAGCAGGATGTTCAACTGCTGCTGCGGCGCCTGGCGAAAAAGCACCGCGTCTCGGATCCGCGGCTTGCAGACCAATTGATGGCGCTGTTGCAGGAATCGCCAACACGGGCCTCCCCGCTCCGCCGCCAGTCGGATGTTCCGCTTCCCGTGGATGGAGATACGCGGATTCATCTCCTGCGCATAGAAGACAACCCCATGCTCGACGCGGAACCGGTCTACACCGCCGATGTGCAGCAGACTTTGGATCAACTGGTCAAGGAGCGCCGCAAGCCCGAACTGTTATCGCGCGCCGGACTGGAGCCAACGCGCACAGCTTTGTTTGTAGGGCCGCCTGGCGTCGGAAAAACTCTAGCCGCACGATGGATTGCACGCGAACTTGGCAAGCCGTTGCTCATCCTCGATCTGGCTGCCGTTATGAGCAGCTATCTAGGCCGCACCGGCACCAACCTCCGGCAAGTCCTCGACTATGCCAAGTCCCTTGACTGCGTTCTTCTTCTTGACGAGCTTGATGCGATCGCCAAGCGACGGGACGATCACAGCGAAATCGGAGAGCTCAAGCGTCTCGTCACCGTGCTTATCCAGCAGATCGACGACTGGCCTTCAACTGGACTGCTACTTGCCGCCACCAACCACTCCGATCTTCTCGACCCCGCAATCTGGCGCAGGTTCGAAAGTATCGTAAGCTTCCCACTACCTCACGCCGACGCCAGATCTGCATATCTGTTCTCGCTAATAAGCGAGATCGAGCCCCGCGCTGCCGAGTGGAGCAAGCTGCTTGCCATTTCGTTGGACGGATCATCCTACAGCGATATGGAACGCGCTATCGCGAATGCGCGTCGACACGCGGCTCTCTCAAGCGATCCTTTGGAAGACTTTCTTGGCCGCCTGATCGATGTCGAGCGGATGTCCAAGGCCGACCGGATCGCGTTAGCTGAACAACTGATTGCCAATGATATCCTCTCACAACGCCGCGCTTGCGAGCTGACAGGCGTTGCGAGAGACACCGTGCGTAGCCGCATGCAGGCTACCGTCAAGTCCAAGCCACGGACGCGTAACAAGCGGAAGGTGGCGTGATGCCCGGACCGAACTTCCTTCTTGGCAAAGCCGAACGCCTAGTGACCGATATCTCGGGAACATCAGGTCCGCCCAATAAAGAGCACCCGTACTCTTTCGTCGAGGCACAAGCCAGGCTCTCTCCGATGCTTGGCAATGTATCCAGAAAACTCGATAACCTTCCAGATGATGCCTGCCCCAATGACCAGGCCGTCGTGTCGCTCATACTCAACCCCGAATACATCGCAAAATCATACTTCCCGAAAGAGTTGTTCCGGCTGACGAACCTGCAACCGGTGGGCTCCCGACCAAAGCGAATTACACCCGAGAAGAAGTCCAAAAACCGGCTACCGGAGGAGACAATAACGACCGAATATTTTGTCATGGGTCGACGGGACGACTTTCGGCATTGGGCGCAAAGCATCAACCGCTGGACAGAGAATACGCGCGGCGCTGTAGATATTCGAACCATCGAAACAATCGATGCCGCCGACGTTGAGGACAAGCTCAAGGGCCCGATCCCCAAGGGTGGCGAAGTGGTCTTCGAGGTGGTCTTGCATACTGACGAGTTGATCGGCGAAGCGCAGCTCTTGCCGACCTTCCGCGATTACCTTGACGGCTATGGGATCAAAACGGATCTCGGAAACAGGTTCTATGCAGGCGGTCTTTGCTTCGTCGAGATCAAGGCGCCCGCCGAAAAGTCGAAAGATATCGCTATATTTACCCCGGTCCGCGCATTGCGACAGATGCCTGAGCTGCGGATGTTGCGGCCTACGATCAGGTCGGCGGTTATGCCCAGTCAAAGCGTCACGCTGCCTGACGCTGATCCGATAGATCCCACGGTTCGCGCCGCGATATTCGATGGCGGATTGCCGGAAGACCATCCCTTGACCCGTTGGGTCACACCGATCGACGCACTCGACGTCGGAGACAGCAGTTCCGAGCTTCTCGATCATGGTGTTGCAGTAACATCTGCCTATCTATTCGGCTCGATCGACCCTTCAACTCCAATTCCTGTCCCATTTGCGCCTGCAGATCATTATCGCGTTCTGGACACCGCACCCGGCCAGAATTCGCATGAGCTCTATGATGTGCTGCACCGGATCGATGACGTCTTGAGTTCTCGTCATTACGAGTTCGTGAATTTGAGTCTGGGACCGCGTTTGCCGATCGAAGATGACGAGGTGCATGCATGGACCGCTGTGCTCGACGATCGTTTATCCAATGGCCACACGCTTGCTACTGTCGCTGTTGGAAATGACGGAGAAGGGGACGCCTCGCTCGGCTTTAATCGTATTCAGGTCCCATCGGATTGCGTCAATGCTGTGGCCGTGGGGGCATGCGATTCCCCTGATGCGGACTGGAAGCGCGCACCCTACAGTTCTGTTGGGCCTGGCCGCAGCCCCGGTCTGATCAAGCCGGATCTGGTCGCCTTCGGCGGAGCGATCAACCGTCCTTTCATCGTGATTGCAAACTCAGACACGCCACAGCTCGATGCAATTGGGGGAACCTCATTCTCTGCGCCGAGCGCATTGCGGATGGGAGCAGGGGTAAGATCGCATTTCGGCAGTGATCTCGAGCCTTTGGCGATCCGGGCGTTGCTAACCCATTGTGCCGAATCCTCGGAACATTCCATAGATCAGGTCGGCCGCGGCCGCCTTGCAAAACAGCTTCAGGACATCGTTCTAACCGACGACGATACAATCCGAGTCGTCTATCAGGGCGAGATCACACCGGCGAGATATGTCCGGGCGCCCATTCCGGTTCCTGGCGGCAGCTTGAGTGGCAAGGTGCGGGTGACCGCTACGCTATGCTATGCGACTTCTACGGACCCGCACCATCCCGGCAACTACACCCGCGCCGGCCTTGAGCCGGTTTTTCGACCAAACGAAAACAAGCGGAAGAAGCCGGAACAGGTTCACGCGGACACTCAATCATTCTTTGGCAAAGGCAAAGGTGGGCTCTCCGAGGCAGAGCTCCGTCATGACGCTTGGAAGTGGGAAAACTGCCTTCATTCCTCTCTGCGTTTTCTGGGCAGCAGCCTCGTCAACCCAGTCTTCGACATCCACTACAACGCACGCCTCGAAGGACGTGATTTCAGACCCGAAGACAAGCTTGCTTACGCCCTTGTGGTGACTGTGCGTGCCAAACGCATTCCCGACCTCTACGACCAGATCGTGCGGCGCTATGCCAATCAGCTTGAACCTCTGAAGCCTAGAGTTGACCTGCCGATCACAAACACCCCGTAGCAATACTCTTTTCCCAGCAAGGTCTTCGCGCGTTTCCCTCATGCGGTTTCGATCCGCTGTTGGGGCCATCCATAAGGCGGGCTTGGGGCGTATCGGCACTTCACCGGGCATTGTGTTGCATCAGAAATTACAAAGCGCCTACAATGACATAGCGGTGCCCAGTTTCATTCTGTCCGGCGCGCCACTTCCTGGCTCGGTGGCGAAGAAAATATCACCTCCTACGAGACGGCGGGCTGTGCTTGGGCCGAACGTGCAGGACAACGCTTTACTGCGTTTCTGTGTCTAAGCGCTCCACCTTTGCGCCCATATTCGGGACAAGGCGAACCCGGTAGGCGTCCTGCTCACATTGCAGAACCCATACGGTTTCGTTGGCACTCGATAGTTTCTGATCTCGCGTTGCGCTCTTCGGCTTATCGCAAGCGAAGCCTTGCCGACGAATCTGGCTCGCTATGATATCCTTGGGATCCTCACCGCTGGTCTGAGCCTGAGCCGGAATCACCGCACAGACCAAAGTCAAACCCGCAGTTAGGGTCGCGGTGAGACGTCCTCTCAAGTTCCTGGATTCGAACATGACACGCATCCTGTTCTCGACAGGCGGCCCAAAGACTATGGGACCAATCCGTTGACCGAACAATTGTGTCAGGAAACCAGCAAGATACCCCCTGTGCCAAGCGTATCTTCCAATGATGGTAAGTCTTTACCTTAATTCATCAGATGACTGCAGTTTTCCGACACACTTGGAGGACCTCAGACCAACCCGGCGCACCAGCGCAACAATAAGTTTCTGGTCACAGCTCGCCCCAACGACGCAACAGATTATGGTAATGGCTCGTCAACGCCACGACGGCACGATTGTCATCCGGCAATTGCTGACGCAGTTCCATGATGGCTTTGTCGAGTTCAAACATCTCGGTGCGCTTGCCGTCATCGCGCACCATCGATTGGGTCCAGAAGAATGAGGACCAACGGCTGCCGCGGGTAATCTCGGTTACATAGTGGAGACTGGTCGAAGGGTAGACGACCATGTCCCCCGCCGGCAGCTTCACCTTATGACTTCCGTAGGTGTCCTCGATAACGAGTTCCCCACCGTCGTAGTCTTCCGGAGCTGTTAGAAAGAGGGTCGACGAGACATCCGCACGCATACGGATGCCCACACCGGGCACGGTGCGCACAGCGCCATCAACGTGCGGATCGAATTTCATACCGATATCATACCGATTGAACATCGGCTGTAGGACGCGATACGGCAACGCCGCGGAGTTGAACGTAGGATTTCGCCCCAACGCCCGCAGGATCAGTTCTCCAAGTTCACGCGCTGTTTGCGAATCTTCTGGGATCTGCAAATTCGTTTTGGCTTTGGCCGCCTGTTCGCCGGCCGTCACTTTGCCATCAACCCAAGCCGCTGCTTCGAGAGCTTGGCGAGCGCGTGCCACCTCTTCAGGAGTGAGGACTTGAGGAATACGAACGAGCATTTTTAAGCTTCCCGGAACAGCGACAAGAGATCGTAAGAGTTAGGAAAAGCTACAACATGACTATTTTTGTCAAGTTTCAAGGCGTGCAACGTTGCCGCTCCCAAGCATTCGCACTCTTCAGTCGAGCATGGCCTTGGCGTAAGGAGTTAAACGAAGCTCCAGGCCATCGCCTTTATCGATAGTGAAGACGGCAGCCAGCTTCTTGCGACACGCATAGGCCGCACCCTCATCCGCACCGAGAATACAGATCGCCGTCGCCTCAGCGTCCGCAAGCATGCAGGACTTATGAAAAACTGTGATGGACACGATCTCGTTGGCAACGGGATAGCCGGTGCGCGGATCAATAAGATGGCTGACACGCTCCCCACCGACATCACGGTTGCGAATGCCGGTCCCGGACGTGGCCACGGAGAAACCGTGTAAAGCCACAACCGGATCGGCGAAAAGCATGCTCTCAGCTTCACCTGCCAGACCCTGCGGGGACAGAGAGACCCACCAGGGTAATCCGTCGGGCTTTACACCCTCACCGCAAAGCTCTCCACCAACCTCGACCAGGAAGCTGCGAACGCCGTTGGCCTTAAGCAACGCGGCAACCGCATCAACCGCATAGCCTTTGGCGATGGACGACAGATCCAACCGCAAACCACCCGGTTGCGTAATGGACAATCCCTCCGGATCGAATAACAACCGCTGCCAACCTGAAGACTGCAATACGCTCTGCACATCTGCGGCGGACGGCTCCTCCCCATTCCAGGGCTTCGCTCCAAATCCCCAAAGATCCACAAGCGCGCCTGAGGTCGGATCATAAGCGCCACATGTCTCTCGCGCGAGCCGCAGCGCTGCATTGAGCACGTGGAAAAATTCCGTCTCGAGCGCGTGACAGCTTCCGGCTGGCCCGTCGTTGAAACGGCTAATATCGGATTGCGAGTCCCACGTGCTCATTTGCGCGATGATACGCGCGAACACACGCTCCACCCGCCCACGCACCTGCTCCAACACAACGGCATTGTTCACGACGGCACGCATCGACCATGTGGTTCCCATGGTCTCGCCAGCGACTTCGTGGACGGCGCCGCCGCTCCGCACCCGAGCCGGTCCAGATGGGACATGGGGTGGAATCAGTACGATCCGCTCGTCTGCCGTAATCGGCACAGGCGAAAGAGCGCCGGACGGATCCGGCGCTGCTTCCAGGCCCTCAGACGAACCGCTCACTGCGGCAAGACTTCCAAAGTCGCCGCATAACCGGCGCTCATTTGCCGGCCCTTGGGCTCAGACGCTTCGCGACGGGCGGATGCGGAGATGAAGTACATTCCCGGCTCCGGCCACGTCACCTTGACGGTTCCATCGTCACCAGTCGTCGCTTCAATCTCGCCGAGCGCGTCCCGATAGCGAATACCGCCACGGATGACCGAAACCTTAATTCCCGCTGCAGGCTTTCCGTCTAGAAGAAACTTAAACGTCGCGGTCTCTTTTGCGTAAAGATCATTAGGGTGCGTTACCGGCTCCAACTCCAGACCGGCACCGGTAGGTTTGAGAACGTCCTTTGTCGGGTTCCCGACCGTGACAAAGGTCTCGACCCGGCTAGACCGATCGGTAACCCGTAATTCTTCTGCGTCTTTCGGAATCTCTTTTTCGAAAGTTTCTTCCGTCCCGCGCCACCGCTTCTCTTCGCCGTTGAGCTTGTAGCGCGCAAACATTCCCGTTTCGAAAACCGACATCTTGTAGGTGCCGCTCTTTTCCAGGGGAACATCAAAAGTCGTACGGAAACGCCCGACATGGCCGAACTTCGGATCGAGCTTTCCACCGTCAGGAGCGGAAATTTCTATGGCCGGTGCAGCACCACGATTACGCCGACGCATCTTGGCGAGCTCTTCAGGCTGCGCATCAACATTGCTCAAGAGCATGGGAAAGTGATCGAAGTAGAACAGATCATTCGACCGCGCCGCGTCAATCGAAACCCAGCTGCCCGCTTTGGAAAAAACCGTCGAAGACGGGAACAGCCAGGACCGATGCGCCTGAGCCGCCGTCGGCAGCAACAGGCAAAGAGATACGACAAGTAGCTTGCCCGGAAACTTCATTTGAATCGCTCCTCGGTTTATTTGGGCTGGACGCGCAGAGTGATCGCGCCGAGTTCTTCGGCTCCGCTCACCGTCTTGCTTTCTTCAGCCTGCGGAGGCCATTGGAAGGGAATGCGCACGACCTCGCGTCCGCCCACTTCTCGCGCGGCCTCCACGACCAGCGCATACTGACCATCGGCCAGTCCCGCGATTTTAGGTTCAGCGAACGTAAGGTCGACGTCGTGTTTTCCAGGAGGACGCGTCGGACTACTCAGGCCATCGACAGGCATTTCGAGGGCGCGACCCGCGCGACGCCACCAAAGCCGCATGTCTTTGAGCCACTTGTTCCCGCCATTGTCTCGCTGCGCGGTGTCGTACCAGACACCCAAATTCGCAACGAGCCCGCCATCGCTGGTCTCAATCCAGGATGCGACATAGGGACGATGATATTCGGCAACCTTGAGCTGCGGCACTTCAATCGTGACGGCGAGTTCCGCAGCGAATGCGGGACCAGTCGCAAGACTGGACAAGCCGAGGGTCAGGAGTTTGCGCATCGTATAAGCCTCGTTCAGTGAACAAACAGAAGAAGGATTGCCACCGGAACTGCGATGCCAACGCCAACCATCGGCCACGTCGACGGACGTCGCACAGCGTGCATTTGCAGAAGGAACAAACCGGTGAAACAGAAGATCAGACAGGCCGCTGCAAACGCGTCGATAAAGAGGGACCAGACGAGCCCTGCATTCCGGCCTTTGTGAAGGTCATTAAGGTACGAGATCCAACCCCGGTTGGTGACCTCGTAAAGAACGGCGCCCTGAGCGCGATCAATCGTCAGCCAGGCATCTCCGCCCGGACGTGGCAGGGAGACATACACCTCCTGTTCCGACCACTCGGCAGCACGTTCACCGACGCTAATCGACAGCTCTCGACTGAGCCAATCCTGGACCGAGTCCGGGAGGGGTCGCTCTTTCTCGCCTTCCTTCGTGGCAAGCTCTTTAAGAAGGGCAGGCGGAAGCGTCCCCTCCCGCGATGTGACCTGCGGACCCGCCTCAATCTGCCGGGCATGGTTCAAGGTAATTCCCGTGATGGCGAACAGCATCATCCCCACCAAGGAAATTGCCGCGCTGATCCAGTGCCAGCGATGCAGGTGACGCAACCAGAATGGGCGATCGCCGATGTGCAGAAATTCACGTAACTGTTTCATTCGGCGGCCCGCTCCCGTGGCGCTGTCTTAAGTCGCTCCATCGCCGCGAGACCAACCGAGCGAATACGCGGGTCGGCATGACGAGCTAAATAGGGCGCGATTTCGATTGAGAACTCCCGAGGTGCGCTTTCGAGCGAAGCCTGGAACCAGGATGTAGCTTTTGCGACTTGCCCTTCGTCCGAGAGAAATCGGCCAAAGTGGAACTGCCCGCGATAACACCCCCTGATCGCAGCACGCCAATACCAACGACGCGCCGAATTCAACTTGACGCGGCCGACCCATCCTTCCTCGCGATAACGCCCAAGCATGTTCATGGCCTTTGCGTTGCCGCCGCGCGCCGAACGCACGAACAACGCAAGGGCGTGCTGTAAGTCGGCGGACACGCCCTGCCCGTGAAGGAGCAAGCTTCCAAGGTTGAACTGGGCCCAGGTATGGGAGCGATCAGCGGCGCGGCGATACCACGTCGCGGCCTCGGCAAAATCTACGGGAACGCCCCAACCACGTTCGTAGCAACGCCCGACCATGTTCATCGCGTCCGCAGAGTCATCGCGTGCCGCGTCGAGAAACGCGCGATAGGCCGCGGCGTGATCCGCAGTCACACCATGCCCATTGAGCAAGAGATGACCCAGGATCAGTTGAGCCGCGGAACTTCCGCCACACGCTTCCGAACGCGCCCATTGCGCTAGGTAGCCTGGCGAAAGTCGCAATTGCTGCTGCGCATCCAGCGGCAAGTCGTAAGCCGAGATGGCAAAAGTGCTAGGTATCGACATTGATGTAACCGTGAGTGTTGGCAGGCAGCACGAGGCCGACCCGCCAACAAGATTGCCAACGCAAGGATGTCTTAGAATTTCACCGCACCGGTGACAGTGAAGGTGCGCCCCTTTGACGGAACAGCACGACTTGTCCAGAGCTGGTCGTAGTTCAGCTCGTCCGTAAGGTTGTAGCCATTGAGCGTGATCTTGTAGTTGTTGAACTCGTAAGACGTCATCGCATCGAAAGTGAAGCTCGACGGCACCTTCAGACTGTTGTCGGAGTTCAGGAAGATCTCACTCTGATAGCGAACGCCGGCACCCCACAACCACTCACCGGTCAGACCAGCAGGACGCAGCAGCCAATCGGATGCATCGTAAGTCGCCCAAAGTGATGCTGCATGTTCGGGAACGAGCCACATCTGATTGCCGACATTGGGCTCTCCCTGTCCGTTGTCGACAATTTGTGTATCCAGGTAAGTGTAGCCACCGAAAATCGTCACGTCAGGCAGTACCCGCCCCGTAACACCAAGCTCCACACCGCGGATCTCATAACTCTCGCCACGACCACGACTATCGTTGATGAGACCCGAATCCGGGTCGATACCGTAGGCGTTATCCTTCGTCACCTTAAAGATCGCACCTGTGAACCCGAGCTTTCCATTTAGGAAGTTCAGCTTCGTACCAACCTCAAACGTCTCGGCTTCTTCTGGCTCCAGAACAGAACTCGAAACCCTTTCGCCCGTGATGTAGGACCCTTGCGGGCTCTGGGCTCTTGCCCACGAGAAGTAAAGGTTCTGGTTCGGCACCGGTTCCCAAATGACGCTCGCATTCGGGTTCGTCATTTCATTATCTGTTTTCGTGATCGTGCCGCCGTTATTGGTTTCGGCTTCGAAGTCGTCCCAACGAACGCCACCGACGACGGAAAGCTGCGGTGTCAGCCAGAGACGATCGCTCACGAACAGACCGAGATTTCTGCTATCGGACTCCCTCTTGGTGCCGAGCTTCCACCTGAAAGGTGAGGCATGGCTAGGATCAACGATCGTGCCATCCGGTCGGGCTGGCGAATAGCTATATCCCTGACGCTCATTGCTTTCGCGAACGTAGTCGACACCGGCAACAAGCTCGTGACGGAACACGCCTGTATTGAACTTGGCGACAGCCGACGTCACGTTCTGGAATGCCCAGCCATCCAGCTCGTAAGGCGACGGGCCGGTACGCGTTACGCCGTTATAGTCGCCGGTCGTGAAGAAACTATCGGAACAGGCCGTTGGCACAGTGCCAGACCGTTGGCAGTTCGCCTGAGTTGCGGCGAACGTCCGATCATACCCCGTCACGCGCGTATCGTTGTACACCGTGAAGAACGGGTTGAAGGTGTGCTTGAACTTGGCGGTCAGCGCATCAACCTGAGTCTTATCGGTATCCGTATCAAACCCGTAGAAGTTTGAGCGCGGAACACCGTATTCCGAAAGCGGCTGTCCGACCGTTGAGCCCGGTCGCAGCACGCCTGGGATACCGTAGTCAGGAACGCGGTCTTCCTTTTGGTGGAAGTAGTTGACGACCAGTTCGGTATTCGTGCCAAGTCCCAGACCAAGAGACGCAGCCACACCCCAGCGGTTGGACTCGATCAGGTCGCGATCGGGATTCTCGTCATCCTGGAACATACCGTTGATGCGAATAGCCGAGGTCTCATTCAGCTGGTAGTTGCCATCAACTGTCGTGCGCTTCAGTGAGCCACTGCCAAGCGAGACTGCTCCACTGGAGAAAGTATCGAGCCGCGCCGTCTTGGACTGCGTATTAATTGCGCCACCGGCCGTACCCTGACCGAAGGTCCCAGATGAAGGCCCCTTCAAAACCTGAACGGATTCATAATTGAAGGCATCACGCGTGAAGATACCGAAATCACGCAAACCGTCGGTGTAGATGTCGCCGCGCGCTTCAATACCGCGAATACGGAACTGGTCACCGTTGGGCGGACCGCCTTCGCCAATCGCGACAGTGACACCCGGTACATTTTGAAGGGCACGCTCAAGCGATTGAATACCCTGCTGCTCCAAAATCTGCTGAGGCACAACATTCACAATCTTGGGCACATCTTGAACCGTACCCGGCAACCGTCCAATACCCGTCCCGGCCTGCGAGGTGTTGCCACTGGCTGGCGTCAACGCAAATGTCGAATTGCCGCCTTCCGAAGCATTCGTAACCGCGGGTGCAGGCATCACCTCGGCCGGCTCATATACAGGTGCCGGTGATGGCTTTTTTGGCTTAGCGGCCTTCTTTTTCGGGGCTTGCCCCTCAACAACAAGTTCTGGAAGAGGCGTAGCTGTTGCGTCCTGGGCCTGAGCGGTCGAATAAGCACTCGGCAGCGTCACAAGCGAAGCGACACCGGTCGAAACTTTGAGCCCCTGATAGGCGAGTGAGATTGGTTTTTTCGCTTTTCCACTGGAACTCAACGCTTCATTATCAAGGCAGGTGCCGGTCGTCATAGCAACGCACTCCATCGAAGAATAATTCTCAAGATCAGCGCGTTACATGCCAAGCACTCATCCATCGGAACGCTGATCATCAACCTTATGGAGCATATCTATACGTTTTTAGTCAACTTTTTGAACACAAGCCGGCCTCAATCAGAATCTGCTGTGTCTCAATTGCATCGACATGATCGATGATCGGAAGGCTCTTATAGATTTCGGCTATCCCAGCCACTCAATCGGAAAAGTCGTGCCAGAAAAGGACCACCCCCATGTCCCGCCGCATCGGCATCATCCTTACACTTCTTGCTTTTGTGATCGCCGCCCCTGGGCACGCAAACGCAACAGCTGAAGTCCCAACCTCAAAACAGACCGTGCTTAAAAAGTACTTCAGCGCGAAAGAAGCTTTCGACGAAGTGACAAGCAATCGCTCGAAAGTCTTATTCGTCGACGTGAGAACCAGCGCGGAGTTGATGTTCGTTGGCGCAACCGGCGAAATTGATACACACGTTCCGTTCGTCGAGATGATCTATCCAGCGACGTGGGATGCAGCAAAAAACAGATTTAAACTTGCACCCAACACCTCGTTCGTCGCCAACGTCGATGCGGCGCTCAGCCAAAAGGGCCTGAGCAAATCCGACATGGTTATCGTCATGTGCCGCTCCGGAGACCGAAGTGCAAAATCCGTCAATGCCTTGGCCGCAGCTGGCTACACGAACGTCTATAGCGTTTACGACGGGTTCGAAGGCGACGCGTCAAAAGAGGGTCGACGAACCATCAACGGTTGGAAGAACGCGGGCCTGCCCTGGTCTTACAAACTCGATGGCGCGAAAATTCCCGCCGCGCACATAACCGCCAAATGACGGCACGATCCGCTGAGTCAATCTCAGGATAATCGTCACAAGAACTTGGGGGCACAGCAGGCGTGAAGAACTCGCGCCTGCATACCTCCACGTGCGAATTTGCGCTCAAGTACCTGTGGGTTATCTTCGCCCCTCTAGAGAGGCACCTTATCCTCCGCTACCATCACGCAGAAGCCCAGCCACTCACCGGTGAGGCTCAGCGACACGCGGCGGAGATGCGATGCGAAAACCGAAATCACGTCAGCAAGTCGCCCAACTGCGCGACAAAGCTATAGGCCTTCACCGCCGCGGCGATCTCCGCGGCGCGCAAGCCGCGTACGTCAAGTATCTTAAACTCGCCCCCCATGACGGAGAGGTCCTGGGATACTTAGCCATCACCAGGTTCGAACAGGGCTATCCCAGCGCCGCCCTCGATCTCATGCAGCGCGCAATTAACTCCACCCCAAGCGACGCGGGCTTGAAATTCAACTACGCGACCATGTTGTACAAGCTCCAGCGCTTCAACGAAGCCGAGCTAATACTCAAGGACTGCCTCCAAAGGGACCCCGAATTAGACGTAGCAGCAATGACCCTGGGTCTCGTGCTCTTGGAAACAGGCCGCCTCGCCGAAGCCATAGATCACTTCACAAGTGCCGCCAAGCGTTGGCCAAAACACGCCAGCATGTTGTTCAACCTCGCGATCGCATTCCGGCGCGATTACCAATTTGAGAACGCCGAACTGGCCTTTCAGCGCGCCTGCGCTCTGGCCCCCACCGATATTGAATTCCGGCTCCAGTTTGCTAAGCAGCTATACCGCAACAAGAAATTCCCTGCCGCGATTGAGCAGTATTCTTCAATACTGAAACATCAGCCTGAAAATGTTGCGGCCAGAAGTGGCTTGATGCTTGCGCGGCTCAGAATCTGCGACTGGACAAACTACCAGACAGAGTCCGAAATGCTGCTCGCAGCATTAGACCACCCTCCACCTGAGAGCCGTTCGCAAACGAACAACGGTGCGCCTAGCCCCTACCTGATCACACTAATCAGCGGGGATGCGTCCGCTTGCTTTAAGGCGGCGCGCGCGGCTTCTCACACGCTCACCTCGACAACGGTTCCCCGAACTACATCCGCTCGAAGAGCAAACACCGGCAAGATCCGCCTTGCCTATGTCTCCGCTGACTTTCGCGAACACGCAACGGCATACCTCATTAGCGAACTCATTGAACTCCATGATCGCGAAAAGTTTGAGGTTGTCGGAATATCCTATGGGCCCATCGAAAAGACTCCGATGCGACAACGCATGGAGACGGCTTTCGATAAGTTTGTGGATGTCTCAAACCTATCCAGTCCACAAATTGCACACGCCATGAAGCAGCTCGAGCTAGACATCGCGATCGATCTACAGGGCTTTAACCAACACAACCGCATGGAGATTTTTGCGAAGCGGCCTGCACCGATCCAAGTTCTCTACCTCGGCTGGCCAGGCACGTCAGGGAGTGCATGCTATGATTATGTCCTCGCTGACCCCATCGTGATACCGCGCGAAAACGCTCATAACTTTGCGGAAAACCCGATCTGGCTGCCAGGGCCATACCAGCCAAACGACCGAAACCGAAAGGTCAGCGAACTGCCACCAACTCGCGCGGAATGCGGATTGCCAGACAACGCATTTGTGTTTTCGTGTTTCAACAACGCATTCAAAATCACGCCGGAAATATTCGATGTATGGATGCGTATCCTCAAGGCCGTCCCCAACAGCATCCTGTGGCTGCTCGATAGCGCGGCTGAAGGCCGAGAGAACCTCCGCGAAGCAGCAGTACTTCGCGGCGTCGAACCGGAGCGTATTGTCTTCGCCCCGCGTGCGTCCAATCCGGATCACCTGGCGCGTCACGCCCACATTGACCTAGTGCTCGACACCCTGCCCTACAATGCACATACGACGGCGAGCGATGCTCTCTGGATGGGCATCCCGATCCTAACCTGCACAGGGTCATCCTTCGCAGGCCGCGTCGCCACAAGCCTTCTCACGGCGTGCCAACTACCCGAATTAATAACTGCCGACATCGCTGCCTACGAAAACACTGCAGTGCAACTCGCGCACAATCCTTCAGCGCTCAGAACGCTAAAATCGAAGTTGCAAAGCTCACGTCACACAAGCGCGCTTTTTGATACGCCAAGAACCGTTCAGCACGTCGAGCATGCCTATGCCGCGATCATATCGCGCCATGCGAATGGCGAACCGCCGTCCCCACTTGATCTCTCTTCATTGAACTGATCCGCGAGGCGCAAATCACTGCGTGGCTTTGCTCAGCGGACTCCACGGAAGCCCCATAGGAAAGCGCCGCTCCATAACAGCATTGCCTTTCAGAAAGAAACTCGCTCTCACAGATGTGGATGTACGCCCAGCGCAATAGTTCAAAGAGTATCGGTAATTGCTGTCGAAACGCTGAGTTTTCTCGCGCAACACCTTGGTAAGCACCCGGTCGACTTCCGATACACCGGGCGTACGCGCTTTCCGATACCACAGCGGCGTCAGCTTCAGGGCAAGCACCTTTGGCAACATAAAACAATTAACATCAACCAAGTAGTCTCGATCGGACAATACACTGGGCCACTTCCCAAGAGACTCGCAGTTATCAAAACAAACAAGATTCCCATCTTGATCAACAATCTTCCTTAAAGAATAGGCCCATTCATTTCCTTTCATCAGAACATTCACAAGACTTTCGATATGATCTCGATCCATCCAATTGTCTTCGTCTAGAAAACATACGACGTCACCACGACAGAGAAACGTTCCGGCTCCGTAAATCCTATGACCATTGAACTTATCTCGCCCCGTCGCATACGGTAGCTCGATAACATCAACGGGTCGGCCGGCTATAATCGACCGCGCTGGCGCGCCACACTCCGCCCCATCGATAACGACCATATGCTGGATCGGCTTGTAACTTTGAGCTGCGACACTCGCCATGGCGCGCGCCAGAAGCGAGCATCCTGTCGTGGGCGTAATCACGGTTACGAGAAGAGTCATCCGCGTCACCGAAATACTATGTGTTTATAATAAAAATTATTCGTTCCGATCAGACGATCGGAAAAATAAAAATAACTGTGATTATTTCCAATATAAAACTTCAAACACGAACATAAGGCACGAGAATTAAACTTAGTTATCCAAATCAGCGCTTCGGCAAATTATGTCCGCCAGCTGAAATTAATCGAGCTGCCGTATTATTCTCGGGACGCAGGAAGGCACGCAAATCACATCCCGCCACTTCGCTACGTTTTTTGAAAAGCGTGGCAAAACTGCGCTCATTCGAACATTGCTATACAGTTCCGTCCCACGAACCCGTACGTCTATCGGCTAAAAATTTTCATTTAAAAGATACGCAGTCGCTATAAATCAGTCTGCCAAGAGCAACGGAAACCTTCTGGCCCATACTCGGCTTCAACTTCCTTGAGTGTGTATTCAATAAGGCGCGAACCAAACCCCTTGCTGCTCGGCGGGGACGCCGGAGGCCCACCCGTCTCGCACCAGAACATATTCACGCGCGAACCGTCATCCAGTTCTAGCATCTTCCAATCTAGACTTATGGTCCCCGTCCCGTTGGACAACGCTCCATACTTGGCAGCGTTGGTCGCCATTTCGTGCAGCGCAAGCGTAAGCGTCAACGAATTGCTAGCCGTCAGCCAAACCTCTGGCCCGGAGACCCGAAATCGCGTCGTATCGAAGGCTGACAGCGCACGGTCCACCACAGCGTGCAGAGGCGCACGATCCCAATCGCCATTGTTGAGCAGGTCATGGGCAGCCGCCAAAGTCTGGAGACGTGCCAAGAACACCTCACGGTCTTTCTCCGGAACATTCCGGAGAGATTGAGTCGCGAGTGCTTGAACTGTCGCAAGTGTATTCTTAACACGATGCATTGCTTCCCGAAGGAGTAGCGTCTGCTGCTCTTCCGCCCGCTTCCTATCGGAAATGTCACGAGCGATCTTGGACGCTCCAATGATACGCCCCCTGACATCCGTCATGGGAGAGATCGTCAGCGAGATATCCAAGAGTGATCCATCGCTGCGGCGTCGAACAGTCTCGTAGTGATCGATGCGCTCGCCACGCTTTATCCGCTCGATGATCTCGGGCTCTTCATTATCTCGATCTTCAGGGATTAGGATGGTGATCGATTTTCCAATCACCTCTTCTGAGGTGTACCCAAATATTCGCTCGGCGCCTTTGTTCCAGCTCCTGATAATACCATCAAGATCCTTGCTTATGATCGCATCGTCGGAAGACTCAACGATAGAGATGAGGCGTTGCTCCATCTGGCGCCGGTCACTCAAATCGACCAGCATATTGACCGCGCCGACGATCGTTCCTTCACCGCTGAAAAGCGGGGTCGGAAAAGGCAGAACCGGTACACGCGTACCATCGGGTCGTTCACCGATGAACTCTATTCCCCGTACAGGCTGCCCCTGCTTCAAGGCCAGTGCCATGGGCGATTCGACGAAAGGCAGTGGACTCCCATCCGGCCAGAAAAGCTGCCAGAACCCATCGAGTCCCGTTGTGTTATGCTCCGGCCTATGGCCCCACAGCTGAACCGCAGCCTCGTTGAAATATGTAATCCGCCCCGACGTATCAGTGATGTAGATCGCCGCATTCAAAGCATCGAGAATCGGCCTTTGCCGCGAATGGATGTCAGCCTCAGTAACTAATGTCCCGGGTGCCAGATGTAACACATCGTTTTTGGGCACCCCGCCCACGACCTCCATAACCGCGTCCCCAATACCAAAACACGTGATGATTGATACCGACAAACGTTCCACTCGCCGCACGTCTTTGAGGGATTATGCGTCGACGGCTTGAATACCACCGAGACTCCATAAGGCCAACAACCGCATCTTTGGAGCTTCCGTCACCATTTAATAAGACCAACCTGCAAATTTGTCAGCAAATCAATGTAGTGACCCACGTCAATGGAGCGACATGCAAATTGCGGTTCCCGGGGGTAAAAACTCGTTGAGCCGGTACGTATCACAGATCACTGACGCGAACTCTCGGAACATCCTTAGCATTCCGAACCGGCGGAAAAATTACCAAACCCGCCCACGCTGAGAAGCCTCGACGTGCTCCTTGATGCGCGCAGCGTCCTTTATCTCAGCATCCTCGAGCGTACTCTCATTGATAAAGATATCATCGCCATGAATGGCATATTCAGGCCCAAGAACCTCGACGATTGACGGGTTGCCTTCGCGACTGACACCCGTCCAACCCTTCACGATCCTTCCCTTCTCCGCATACTCAGGATCACGCAGTAAGAGGCTGTGTAGATCCTTCAGTTTGTAGTGCGGAACCGACGCGAAGAGGTGATGCGGCAGATGGTAATCCATACCCAATGGGAACACCGCGTAGCGGCTGATAGGATCGACGAGAAAAACACGCGAATTGGTCAAACGTCCCCGGTCGGCATTGCCATGCTGAACCCACTCTCTGAGAACCATGAATATGGGGAACGTCGTGAAAAGCGGCAAAATCCACAATAGCCCATAATAACCCCAGGCGGGCGCGCCCGTCAGATACTCAGCCAGTGTCAACGCTCCGTAGACAACCGCCAAATAACTCATGCGTCCGATAATCGTCGCGCGATCTGAGATGACCGGCCGAACCCGGCTTCTTGGAAAATGCGACTCTGGGATAAATGCGTAATAGGCCACCATTGCAATCCAGGTCACGCCGAGAAAGATAGCGGCCGCAGCATAGTAGCCAAACGCAACCAAGCCTACCATTACGAGCGGAACTCCGACGGCAAAGAGTATGCCGATCTGAGTCGCCAACGGGCTCGCCACGTGGTCACCATCAGAAAACGGATTGCTATCCTGCGGCATTGCGCTGTGCTTGGCGCGTGAGACCATGTATTTCAGTAGGTTAACCGGCCAAACGAGCCGAAAAAATCCCTTCGCGAGCTCCATGTGGGTGACTGGAAAGTCGAGCCAGTGTCCGCTCTCGGCTGCCTGCGTCGCGATGGGATCGCGGTCAGGATCGTTCACAAACTGATGGTGTGCAAAATGATGCAAACGATAGGCTTGCGTTGAAGTGTAGATTGGAAAACCGCCCAACCAGTCGGAAGCGAGCTCATTCAGTTTCCGGTCGGCAAAAAGGATGTAGTGCGTCCCCTCGTGAATAACGCCCCCCAATTGATGTTGAGACGCGCCCATCGCAAGAACCGCAAGAATCGTGATCGGTATCAACCAAGCGAACGCGAGCGCACCAGCAGCATACGACTGATACGCCCATATCGTAATCACAGCGGTACCGATAATTACCGCGTAAATACCCGCGATATAACGAAAGTTCGTAACGTTATCGCGCGCCTTAAGAGCTTGGATTTCCTCAGAAGAATAGCGGCGACCCGTTGCTCTAGGGTTATCGGTTGCAATGGCAGGACTTGTGCTCATGCTGACGCCTTTCTGTAGGCACTTTCGCTTGCACCAACGCCCAACTCCGCACAACGTTGCGGAATTGGGCATCAATCTACCGGATTCAAGTTCGGCGATGTATACGCCAACTTATAGGGTCTAATTAGGTGAAACGAGTGGGACCACCTGCATAGGGGCCGACTGCGGCAATAATTTTCAGTTGCAAATATGCTTCACAAAAGGCGCTGACTGAACAAAGAACTGAAATTTTAGTTCACGCATGTTGCCAAAAATTTCATCGCCGGAGCCGTCGACGGCAAAGCATCAGGCACAATAACCTTTATCTCTTTTGCAAGTTCAATCCCTTCCAAGGGCAGCATCACGAGTTGACCGCTTGCCACCTCATCGGTCACCGCTGCTTCAAGAACGATTGATGCGCCGCGCCCCGCACGAACTGCCCGCTTCACGGCTTCCGTGCTTCCAAAGCCCTCGGTCGTCCTCAAGCGATCTGCCAACGCCCCAAACTGCTGTTGCAGCAACCGGCCGGTCCCAGTGCCTGATTCCCCCCCGAGAAGCGGTTCCGTCACCAACTCCTGGACATTCACCGCCTCGAGGCTTGCCCATCGATGCTCAGGTCCGACGATGACAACCAGCGGTTCACGCGACCATGTTTGAGCGACAAACCCCTTTCGCGGCTCCCACCATTCCATCACGGCGAGATCGGATTCACCTCTTTGGATCCGCTCCGCAACGTCGATATTCCGGCCAATCCACATTTCGACTTCAATGTCGGTCTCTCTTTGGAAAGCTGCAACGGGTTGCTGCAGCATATATGTGCCGATGTTGCTCGCGGCAGCTACGCGCAGCCACGGTTGATGTACGAGGATGCTCAAACGCTCCGCCGTCGTCACTAACGCACGCGCCAGAGGAAGCAAACGCGCGCCTTGTGGCGTTAGGCCGAACGCACCGCGATCGCGCGCGATCAGCGGCGTCGCCAGTTCTTCTTCCAATTGCCGGATGTGATCGGCGACTGTTGAGGGTGCCAGATCGAGCTGGCGTGCAGCCGCTCTGACACCACGAACCTCAACGACCGTCAGGAACGTACGTGCATGAATCAGATTGAGCATCTTCTTCGTTGTTTGCGAGGTTAAACCGCTTAAAGACGCGGCTTGTTAACGGCACCACTCGGAACTACGCCTGCGAGCGCTTCCTTTATACTTCTGGCCGCAGACAATTCGATTTCACGACGCACCGTATCTACCGCTGAACCGATATGGGGCGTCAGCACCGTACGTGCCTGCGGCGCCGTCAACCTCGGATCAATTGTACGGGGCCTATCGGCACGCGCCCAATCTTCGCATTCGAAGACGTCCGCCGCGTACCCGCCAAGATGCCCACTCTCCAGCGCATCCGCCACGGCACCCTCATCAACCAGCGAACCGCGCGCCGGATTGACCAGCAAAGCACCTGGTTTCATTTGACGGATCGCATGCGCACCAATCATGCCCATTGTGTCGTTCGTCAGAGGCAATCCAAGAATGACAACATCCGACTGACTAAGAACCTCTGGTAGATTGAGCCTTTCCACCCCGGCCACACTCCCCAAGCCGCCATGCGCATCAAACGCAACGATGCGACACCCGAAACCGGACAGACAGCGCGCAATGGTTTGCCCAACGCGTCCAAATCCGATGATGCCGACCGTGGCGCCATTGAGCCCCGTACCATAGTGCTCGGGCCGCCAGCCATGAAACCCGGATTGGCGGATGGACGCATCACCGAACCGGACATGTCGCCCGAGAGCGATCGTCAGTCCAACCGCCAGCTCCGCAGTCGGCTCAGTCAGGAGATCTGGCACGATAGTCACCCAGATGCCGCGTTCGCTGGCCGCCGCGACATCGATATTGTCAAACCCCTTCAATGCCGCACCGATGACCTTGAGTTTTGGGCATCGATCAAGGAACGCACGATCAATACAGTCCGGCATAAAGGCCATGACGCCGGTAGCATCTTCGCACCGCGCCACAACGTCGTCGTAAGCCCAAGGCTCGGACTGGCCGTTCGCAACAAGGCGTGCAACACCATCAAACGCTGTGCGTGTTTCAGAGAAAGTACGATTCGTCAGAACGACGAGCGGAAGTTCATTCATCGGGTCACCGTTACTTGAGAGATTTACGTAGGTAAGCGCCGATACTGTCGACAATCACCACGCAGACGAGAATTGAAAGCAAGATGGCCGACACCTGATCGTAAGCCAGCAGTCGAAGCGCTGCCATGAGTTCGAATCCGATGCCACCCGCACCGACAATGCCGAGAACTGCGGAGGCACGGAAATGGTACTCCCAGCGATAAACCGTGACGTCGGTCAGTTGCGGCAGAACCTGGGGCATTACCGCATGTAGGATGACTTGCATCGGCGTCGCACCGGCTGCCCGCGCCGCTTCCAGCGGCTTAGGGTCGACGTGCTCAATGGCTTCCGCATAGAATTTCCCGACCATGCCGACTGAGTGCAGAGCCAGCGCCAATACGCCGGGAAGTGCCCCGAACCCCACTGCCGCGACGAACAGCACCCCCAGAATGATTTCCGGCACGGACCGCAAAAACGCAAGCAACGTCCGCACCACGAACAAAACAACAGAATGGGGACTGGTATTCGGCGCCGCGAGGATCGCGAGCGGTAACGAAAAGACAACGGCGAGAGCCGTGCCTGCGATCGACATCGCAAGGGTGTCGAATAAAGGTTTCACCCAAGACTGCCATCGGCTGAAATCCGGAGGCATCATCTCGGAGGCAAGTTGAAGGATCGCCGGCCCACTTTCCGCAAAGCGTTCGGCATCAAAAAAGCCGGTGATCGCCAGTGAGGCGAGACACGCGGCGAGGACCGCTGCGACGAGCCCCACCCCGCGTAAAGCGGAGCGGCGCTCCTCTGCCAGGATCGACTCATAAGAGCGCGTTACTGACATCGATCATTACAGCTTGGCGACATCGAGGCTGAGGACTTTCGCCATGTCGCGCAACACGTCGTAGTCCTTGTCGCTTGCCGGAGCCAAAGCCTCGACACGGAAGAGCTGAAGGATTTCCGGATCCTTAAGTTCAATGAAAGCCTTTCTGATTTCTTCTTTCAGCTCAGGTTTCAGATAACCCTGCAGCGTCATTGGATAGTTCGGTATCGGGTCGGACAGAGCAAGCTGGCGTAGTTTCGAAGGATCGATCTTCTTGGTTTCGACCAACACGCGATAAATCGTCTCCGACAATGCTCCGGCAGGGGCTTGGCCCGCGGCAACAGCGCGTGCAACGGCGTCATGCTTGCCCAAGTGAACCGGTTTGTAATCGGTATCGCCAATAAGACCGTTCTTCGCGAGCAGGGCGCGCGGAGCGAGGTGGCTCGACGTGGAAGCCTGATCACCAAAAGCGAAAGGATGACCTTTGATGTCGGCGAGCGTCTTCACCGGGCCATCGACGTTTGCAATCAGGATCGATTGATAGTTTGGCTTACCCTTTTCAACGCCAACAGCGAACGGCTCGATTTCCGGCGCCTTGGACTTTGCGAGCACGTAAGAGAACGGACCGAAATAGGCGACCTCGATACGGCCAAACCGCATGGCCTCGATCATCGACGAATAATCTGTAGTAACAATGATCTCTACGTCCTTTTTGAGCGTCTTTTCCAGATACGCCTTTAAGGGCTGCGCGTTCTGGATGATCGTTGCAGCATTCTCATCCGGAAGGAGCGCGACGCGCAGCTTATCTGGGTCGGCTTTGTCGGCGGCCATGGCCTGCTGCCCCGTGAAGGCGCAAAGACCAACAAGGATCGAAGCCGCGATGAAGTGACGGCGCTTCATGATACTACCTCTCACGATTTTGAAGGGTCCTACTCTGCCGCTTCCGCCAACCGCGGTTGATCGGCATGGTAGATTTCATCGAGCGCATCCGGCCTGAGCGTGTCCGGATTACCCTCGAATACGATGCGCCCCTGGGCCAGACCGATCACGTGATCGGCATACCTGCGGGCAAGATCGACTTGGTGGAGACTGATGATCGCAGTGATTCCGTCTTCACGGCAGATGCGATGCAGATCGTCTAGAACCTTGACAGCCGTAGCGGGATCCAAACTCGCTACAGGTTCATCCGCGAGAATTGTCTCCGGCCTTTGCGCCATAGCGCGCGCGATACCAACACGCTGTTGCTGCCCCCCGGAGAGCTGATCGGCGCGATGAAGCGCGCGGTCAACGAGACCCACGCGCCCCAGCGCTTCCAATGCGATCATCCGATCTGCACGCGGCAGTGGGAGCATCGATCGGAAGGTGCTGTGCGCCGCGAGGCGCCCCGTCAGAACATTCTCAAGCGCGGTCAACCGGCCAATGAGATGATGCTGTTGGAACACCATACCGGTCGAATGGCGATGCGCTCTCAAAGCTGAACGTCTAGCGAAAATGGAACCGCGTCCCTCGACGCGAACCTCGCCGCGCGTCGGCCGGACAAGACCGTTGAGTGTCCGCAGCAAAGTCGATTTGCCCGCTCCTGACGCTCCGAGCAACACGATGAATTGGCCGCGCTTAAAGGTTAGACTGGTCGGATGGAGAGCGGTAACGCCGTTGGAATAGGTGACCGCGACGTCATGGACTGAAAGCATGAAAGCATCCCCTCTGTCCGTCGCTTACGTTGATCGGATAATCCGAACAATATTAAGCAACGTTCGGTTATGCCGATTACCAACCCTACATGACACGCCAATGACAGAAAGCGCTCTTCGTTGAAGCCCGTGAGTGATTATCTTCTCAGGCAACATGCCCAGCGCGGAGCACACCTAGGAAGAAGAGCGCAGCAATTTCCAGATTGAAGGCCGTGGTGACAAAACTGAAAACGTTCAGAAACCTCAAACCTGAAGAAGCCGTTGAACACCTTGAACGGCTCTACCGAGAAGCAACGAGCGCACTCGAAAAAGCCCTCGATAGATATCTTCTCGAACGGCGCGTGCCCTCGCCGGAAGAACGCAGCGCATTTTGCTACCCACGCCTGCGCGTTCTCTACAAGGACGTACCACAGCCGCCGCCGGTAAGTCGGCGCGCGTTCGCAAAGCTGCAACGGGCCGGAATCTACGAAACGACCATCACACATCCCGGCTTCTTCCGCGCCTATCTGCTGGAACAACTCGGCCCCTTGGTCGATGAATACGGTGCTGCAATCGAGGTCACCTCAAGCAGCCAGGAAATTCCCTACACCTACGTTTTCGAACGCACAGACGAAATTGCAAAAGCGGGCGTTACGGCAGGAGAGCTCGCGAGATATTTCCCGACGCCGAACCTCGCCGCCGTCGGCGACGAAATCGCTGACGGATTGATCGAACCGAAGCCTGGACGTGCCTATCCGCTCATGCTCTTCGACGCGGCTCGAGTCGACTACTCGCTACGCCGCCTTGTTCATTACACGGGCAGTGATTGGCGACACACGCAGCGATGGGTACTGCTCACCAACTATCACCGCTATATCGATCAGTTTGTTCAGCTTGCGATCGGACAACTGCTGCCAAGCGGTCAGTTCCAAAAGTTGATCATGCCCGGCAACATCGAGATCACGGCCGGCATGGAACAATCGGAGGCAGAGGATCGCATCGCCGCCTCCCAATGGCATCGATATCAGATGCCCGCCTACCATCTGGTCGCGGAAGGAGGTGAAGGCGTTTCGCTCATCAACATCGGCGTCGGGCCCCCCAATGCGAAGAACATAACCGATCACCTCGCTGTACTCCGCCCGCATTGCTGGCTGATGGTGGGCCATTGTGGTGGCCTACGCGAGAGCCAGTCCATCGGCGACTATGTGCTGGCACATGCCTACCTGCGCCAGGATCACATCCTCGACGCCCTGATTCCACCAGACATCCCCATACCCGCCCTAGCCGAGATCCAGGTTGCCTTGCAGGACGCCGCTGCTCAGGTGACGGGACAATATGGCGATGCCCTGAAACAGCGATTGCGTACCGGCACGGTCGTGACCAACGATGACCGCAATTGGGAGCTCCGCTTCGCGCAAGAACGCAGACGCATCAACCTCTCGCGCGCCATAGCCGTCGACATGGAAAGCGGTACGATCGCGGCCCAGGGATTTCGACTTCGGGTGCCTTATGGAACCTTGCTCTGCGTATCGGACAAGCCCCTGCATGGTGAGATCAAGCTGCCGGGCGCCGCCAACGCATTTTATGAAACCGCTGTCGCACAACACCTCGAAATCGGCCTGACCGCGATTGAACTTCTCAAGGATCGTCGCGAATCCCTCCACTCACGTAAACTGCGCTCGTTCGACGAGCCGCCGTTCCGCTAAGCGACGACGGCTACGCCGTCTCCGCTCCGCAAACACCGCCTGTCCTCAGGTTGATGCCAAACTCAAGGTAAGCCTTCAGGCAGCACATCATGTGCATCCATCCACCGGCGTTGCCATAGGAAGCCTCAATGCCCGTGGGATTGGGACGCCACCCCGACTCTTTGATTAGCACCAACGTGCTTTCATCTTCGACCGCAAGGAAGGTCATCTCTACACATGTGCGGTAATCGCCGTCTTCCGCAGGCCACTCGAAAACAATGCGTTCGCTTGGGCGTACCTCACGAACAACCACGTCAATGGCCTCCGGCACTTCAGCGAATTTCCATCGCACCGTCACACCTTCCACCAACGGCCCATTCGTGGACTGAATGAAGTAGCGTGTGAGCTTGTCGGGATTAACGACAGCATCAAAAACTTCAGCCACCGGCTTTCCGATTTTAAGCTGAACTTGGAACTTCGGCTCCATCGACTGACCTCCATTTGCGACGGCTCCGAAGATATGTTATAGTTTTATAACATGTCAAACATCGATACCGACGATCTGATCTTTAAGGCACTTGCGGATTCGCGACGTCGCCAGATTCTGGATCTGCTCAAGAGCGCTCCGCGTACGACCGGCGAACTGTGCGATCATTTTAAAGATGCGCTCGACCGATGCACTGTGATGCAGCACATGAAGGTGCTTGAACGTGCCGGCCTGATCGTTGTTCGACGGGAAGGCAGAAATCGCTGGAACTACCTGAACGCTGCCCCATTCAAGGAAATCCACGATCGCTGGATTTCGCCCTACGCACATGAAGCTGTCGAACTGCTCGCCCGGCTCAAACACGACTTGGAAGGAACTTAAGCGATTAGGACACATGCCGCGGCGCTGCTAGCATTACGGAGTTGCCTGAACTACCATCGTTTGCATCGCTCCAAAAAAAGCGACACAAATCAAGGGAGGTAAAATTGCAAACAATCAACGCCGAAGGAGGATGTCTATGCGGTGAAATCCGGTTCCGGGTGAACGGGCCATTGCTAGGCTCCGCCGCATGTCATTGTCGTGATTGCCAACACGTATGTGGTGGTGCGCCAGCCTATGTAGTCGTGGTCTCAAAATCATCACTGAACATCACCAAAGGCCAGCCTGCGAGTTACGCCAACACCGCCGAAAGCGGTGCCCAAAGGACGCGGCAATTCTGCGGCACCTGCGGCAGCCCACTGTTCGCCACCGACACCAGTTTTCCCGATGTTGTTTCAATCAAGGTCGGCAGCCTGGATGATCCATCCTTGTTCAAGTCCGAAGCTCAGTTTTGGACGGGATCGGCGCCACCCTGGCACCTGATTGATCCCAACGTTCCGCAGTTTCCGAAAGGACCCGAAAGTTAAGACTGCAGATCATTCCAACGCGCTTCAATTGAGTATCCACCTGAAGGCGCGCCGTAACTCGGCCGCGCCATTCGCTGGATACCATCGTCCGTGAGCGATGATGACACGCTCTGGATCCCACGAGATCATTGTCTCGATGGCCGCGCGAAGCTGCAGTTTCTGCCGCACAAAAGTCAGTCGCATATCGCGCGGCATCTGGCCGTCGGGATCTTGCACACCGCCGACCCAGGTCAGCATACGCATGACCAAACCAAGTTTCTGCGGTTCGAAGTTCTCGATGAAATCCGTCAGAATGAGTGTCCGGCTGGCGCGGTGAAAGAACTCGACTTCCGTCATGAAGTCCCCCACGACCGGCAGTGTGTCGATGGCCTCGTCCCAGGGATATCCGTGCTCAGCCTCAAGCGGTAAGGCAGCGAAATCGATGCGGTCTCCCGCTTGCTCCTTTATGCGCGGCGCCAGATAGACATCCGCATCAGCAAAGGCATCCCGCCACTCCGGAATCCACCAATAGTGGATCCGGTTGGGTCCGATGATCCAGCGCGGACAACCCAACGCTTCGACTTCGGCTTTTAAATCGCGCGTCAGCGGGGTGGGAGAATGCACAAACAGATCTCCACCCGCCAGCCGGACAATGCTCATGCGGGTTGGAAAAGGCATCTTGAACATGGGCATGCCGAAGCGAATGAGTGGCCCATCCACAATCCATACGTCGTCCGCCACCGGCTTCAGAGTATTGAGAGGGGCGTACTGTTCGACGGCCATGGTTATTGGTTATCTCTGGGACTCGAAGGGCGAAGGTCAAATCTTTCGGCAAATTCGGATATCAGACCCGCGTCATCCTGACACGGGCAGGCACTATCTCCACACAGAAGTTCCGCTCTACACCAAACGTCAAAATTTGTACGTCAATTCAATGAAGTTATGGCTGGATAGTCCCCCAAAAAACGCTGGGTTCAACGACAGTTAGTTAGTTAATTACAGCCACGAATATGCCGAAGTGTCCTTTTAAGCGCTGAATTAACCAATAGGTAAACGGAACCTAGCCAGCCCTATGGCTCTTTGGCACCCGGTTTACAGATCTCGCGAGAGCACGCCGATCTAGAAGAACACCTGGAAATTCACCGCCCGCTATCCAAATATCCGCCAAAGTTCCAAATGCGAGTCCCCTATTAGATAAGGGCACGAACGCGCCATGACCTCACTAAACCGACGAGACCTTTTCCGCACCACTGCCGGCCTAGCGGCCTTTATGGGACTTCCCCCCGCTCTCCGCCCGGCACTGGCGCAAGAAGCACCCGGCACTCCATTTAGCTACGAGGAACTCGTCGCAAGAGCACGCCGTATGGCGAAAGAGGCCTACGTGCCGCCCTACCGCCCGATGCCGGACGTCATTCAACAGATCGACTATGAGCAGCATGGCAAGCTGAAGTTTAAGCCCGATCGCGCTCCGTATGCGAATGGAGGCGGAGCCTATCCGCTCAACTTCTTCCACCTGGGCCAGTACTTCGGCAAAGCCGTCAAAATGCATCTCGTCGAAAGCGGTATCGCCCGCGAGGTCCCATATAACCCATCCCTATTCGAAATGCCGGAAGACAGCCCCGCGCGCAAATTGCCTCCGGATTCCGGTTTTGCTGGCTTCCGTTTGCAAGAATGGAACGGAGCCTCGGATTGGCGCACGCAGGATTGGGTAGCTTTTCTTGGTGCTTCCTACTTCCGAGCCATTGGCGCACTCGGCCAGTACGGTCTTTCGGCACGCGGAGTTGCCATCGATGCAGCTGTTCCGAACAAGGCCGAGGAGTTTCCCGACTTCACGGAGTTCTACATTGCAGAACAGGCCGACCCCGAAACTCCGGTGATTGTCTGCGCACTTCTCAATGGTCCAAGCATTACGGGAGCGTTCCGTTTTGCGTTGAAGCGTGGCCGCGACCGTAGCAAGGGCGTGGTGATGGACATCGAATCCGCCCTCTACCTACGGCGCGATGTCGAACGGCTCGGCCTCATTCCGCTGACCTCTATGTTCTGGTACGGCGAATACGGTCGCGAGCGTATCCGTGATTGGCGTCCGGAAGTCCATGACTCGGATGGCTTGGCGATGTGGACAGGAAGCGGCGAACGAATTTGGCGCCCGCTCAACAATCCGCCCTCCGCCACGGTCTCTGCATTCGAGGACAACAATCCGCGCGGTTTCGGCCTCCTGCAACGCGATCGCAATTTCGATCACTACCAAGATGGCGTGATGTACGACCGCCGTCCGAGCTTATGGGTTGAGCCGCTCAAACCGCTTGGGAAAGGCTCCATCGAACTTCTCGAAATTCCAACCGACGACGAAATTCACGACAACATCGGCGCATTCTGGGTTCCAGCAGGCAAGGCAAAAGCGGGCAACGAGTACACGCTGAACTACCGCTTGCATTGGCTCGCGGACGAACCCTATCCCGCCGAAAATATAGCCACCACGACAGCGACACGGATTGGCAACGGTGGGGAACCAGGTAAACCGCGTCCACCAAACAACTACCGGTTTGCCGTCGAATTCAACCGCCCATCGGTTATGACGAAAATCCCATATGGCGTCTTCCCGGAAGTGAAGGTCACAGCCTCAACGGGCAGAGTTATCCGGACGTTCGCAGAGCCCGTACCGAACGGGAATATCTGGCGCGCAGTCTTCGATCTGGAGGTGGAGCCACGCGAAATCGCCGAGCTACGCATGTATCTGGAGCTAAACGGCGAGCCACTGACGGAAACATGGCTCTATCAATTCGATCACCGCAACATCTCGACCTTTGGCTGAGCTAAGTTTGACCGCCGGTTGCCATGTCCGGTGACGCAAGCCAACAGGTAGTGGGCTGGGCCGCGCCACCGGCCCACATCACCTGATTGATCAGATGTTCGCACGCTTCTGAAGGTGACGGACGACAGCCACACGAACAAGCTCAGCACCCGATCCAGCGACGAGGCCCCAGAACGGATCGAACCACACCGTTACACCAGCTGTTGCGGCGATCACCGGCCAGCACGATGGCTTGCAATCAAACAGCCGCCGCGTCAGCGCCAACTCTCCTGCAGCTACGATCAACAGTGCCCCAAGTCCGGCCGCTGGCACCGCCGAAATAGCATCGAGGCCAAGTCCGCCCGGCAAAAGAGCAAACATAAGCAGCGTGACACCGATCAGAAGAGGCGCAGCCCCGCTTCGGGCACCAAAGCGATAATGCGCCGCCAAGCCTCCGGCTCCATGGCACATTGGCAGCGCTCCAAACGGCGTCAGCAACAAGTTCGCCAGCCCGCTCGAAATCGACAAACGCCCCGGCGTCACGTGCGAAGCACGTTCTCCGAAATAGTCCCCCGCGATAAGCGCTGTCAGGACCACGGCATTGGCGAGCGTCAGCGGGAGCTGCGGCAGCACATACAGCGACAACGCTTGTTGGATGTCCTCCACGGAAGGCACGGACGGAACAGAAATCATCGCCGACGCCGCGATGTTCCCCGCGATCCCTGGTACATCGAACACCTGCGCCAGAACCACCGCGACAGCGACTGCGATCAGTGCCGAAGGATATCCTGGGAGGCGACCCAGGCCGAGTACCAGGCCAAGCGTCACAAAGGCCAAAAGCGGCGCGGTCGCCATTAATCCGAGGCTCACCAGGGCAAGGGCGATACCGAGACCAAGTTGAAGCCCCGCAAGCACCGACTGCGGCACGAGCCGAGCCAATCGCGTCATCCACCCTGTCGCCCCCAGCAGGAGCAGGACGGCACCGATAATGACACCGCTGGCAACAAGCGTTTCGTGGCTGAGTTGCGCCGTCAGCAGCACGGCCGCCACAACTTTCATAGGTTGGACAGGAATAGGCAGGCGATAATAAAGCGCGGTCCCGATGTAGAAGACCGCAAAGCCGAGAAGAACTGGCATCGGCGCCAATCCAGCAACCGCAATGGTCCCAAGAGTCAGCGGCAACAAGGTGCCGAGGTCACCCATGGCACCGTTGACCTCGCGCAGATTGAAAATGAACCTCTCGCCCTTTTGCACCACCACAGCCTCAGTTTTCCCGGTCCCGAACACAACGGATCAATAAAACGCTCAAATAGGAGCCGGCCCCCTTAATCTGACTTACTCCTTTCTCGCCGCGAAATGAATACCCCGAGAAAAAGCTCATCGGAGACGACGTCTATTGTCGGACTTCTCATACACGCCCCGGTGTGTTAGCCCCAGCCACCAATCATAAGCGCATCGGCTAACACGCCTTGGAAATAACAACCCGCTACCCCAAGTAACTCGCCGCCGAGCCATTCAATCTCACCTCCTTAAGCAGATCTTCATGCCTCCAACGATTTCCGTTGCCAATCTGTCCAAGACCTATGCCTCGGGCTTTCAGGCCCTCAAAGGCATAGATCTTGAAATTCGTTCCGGCGAGATCTTCGCGCTGTTAGGCCCCAACGGCGCCGGCAAAACCACGCTCATCAGTATTATCTGCGGGATTGTCTCACCGAGCGGCGGCTCGGTCCACGTGAACGGCCACGACATCATTACGGACTATCGCACAACGCGCTCCTTGATCGGCTTAGTCCCTCAAGAATTACCCAACAACGCCTTTGAATCCGTCTGGGACACTGTCGCCTTCAGCCGCGGCCTGTTCGGAAAACCGTCAAATCCGGCACACATCGAGAAAGTCCTGCGCGATCTTTCGCTTTGGGACAAAAAAGACAACAGGATCATGACGCTGTCCGGCGGCATGAAGCGGCGCGTACTGATCGCCAAGGCCCTGTCTCATGAGCCACGAATCCTTTTCCTCGATGAACCGACAGCAGGCGTCGACGTCGAACTGCGAAAAGACATGTGGCGGATTGTGCGGGATTTACGTGATTCTGGTGTCACGATAATTCTGACGACGCACTACATCGAAGAAGCTGAAGAGATGGCCGACCGCATCGGCGTCATCAACAACGGCGAATTGATACTCGTCGAAGACAAATCGACCTTGATGCACAAGCTGGGCAAGAAGCAGCTCATCTTGCAGCTTCATCACCCGCTCGAGAAGATCCCATCTGCGCTTGCCTCACGCGGACTCACCCTTTCAGACGACGCGATGGAACTTGTCTATACCTACGATACGCAGGGAGAGCGCACCGGCATCACGTCCTTGTTGGCTGAACTCAATGAAGCAGGCATCAAGTTCAAGGACCTCAGCACAACACAAAGCTCGCTCGAACAGATCTTCGTCAGCCTGGTGAAACGACCCTCATGAATTTCCGCGCCGTACAAGCAATTTATCTCTTTGAGCTGGCCCGCACGTGGCGCACGCTGATGCAAAGCATCGTCTCGCCGGTCATATCGACGTCACTCTACTTCGTAGTGTTCGGCGGGGCCATCGGCTCCCGCATCACGCAGATTGACGGGATCGACTACGGGTCATTCATCGTACCGGGCCTGATCATGCTCCAGCTCTTGACGCAGAGCATCGCGAACGCATCATTCGGCATCTACTTCCCGAAGTTTACCGGCACGATCTACGAGCTCTTATCCGCCCCCGTCTCTTACTTCGAAATCGTTTTAGGATACGTGGGCGCCGCTGCCACCAAGTCCATAATTCTGGGGCTGATTATATTGGCGACTGCCGGCCTGTTCGTTCCGATTCAAATCGCCCACCCAATCTGGATGATTGCCTTCTTAGTACTCACCTCTGTCACCTTCAGCCTCTTCGGATTCATTATCGGAATTTGGGCTGATGGCTTTGAGAAGTTGCAGATCATTCCTCTGCTCGTCGTGACGCCGCTAACGTTTCTGGGCGGAACATTTTATTCGATAAACATGCTTCCACCCGTCTGGCAGACGGTGACGTTGTTCAATCCCGTCGTATATCTCGTCAGTGGCTTTCGTTGGAGCTTCTTCGGCGTCGCCGATCTTAATGTTGGTCTCAGTCTGACAATGACGCTGGCCTTCCTGGTCCTTTGTCTGGTCATCATCGCCTGGATCTTCAAAACCGGCTACCAGATCAAGAACTAACCAGCCGCCCCAAAACACTGGACTCTTGCTGGAAGATCATGAGACACCACAAGGGAATAGATTTGTAGAACCGGTCCCGTAGCTCAACGGATAGAGCACTTGGCTTCGAACCAAGGGGTTGGAGGTTCGAGTCCTTCCGGGATCGCCACTAGCGCACCAAAGACAACACAAGAATGCACCCTCGATGCCCAGTCAAAGACATCGAGGGCTTTGAGCTGCGCAATCAGAAAATCTTAGGAACGTACAGCTCCGGCGGCAGCGTCTTCCGGTCGTAGTCCGGATTGAAGATTCGCTCAGGCAGTTGGACCTTGTCCGTCGGCACGTCTTCGTAAGGTATCTTAGAGAGGATGTGTTCGATGCAGTTGAGGCGTTCACGCTTCTTGTCATTGCCTTCAACAATATACCAAGGCGCTTCCGGGATGTTCGTGCGCTCGAACATCTCCTCCTTTGCTTTAGTATAATCCTCCCATCGCGCGCGGGACTGCAAGTCCATCGGTGAGAGCTTCCATTGCTTCATGGGATCTTCAATACGGATCTTGAATCGCAGCTGTTGTTCCGCATCCGTGATCGAAAGCCAGTATTTGAGAACGATGATGCCAGAGCGCACGAGCATGCGTTCAAACTCAGGAACGTCACGGAAAAAGTCTTCCACCTGGGCTTCGCTCGCAAACCCCATCACGCGTTCCACACCGGCGCGATTATACCAGGAGCGATCAAACAGAACCATTTCGCCGCCAGAGGGTAGGTGAGGCACGTAGCGCTGAAAGTACCACTGTGTCTGCTCACGCTCCGTCGGCTTCGGCAGCGCAACGACACGAGCAATACGTGGATTAAGCCGCTGGGTGATGCGTTTGATTACACCGCCTTTGCCGGCCGAATCGCGGCCTTCAAAAATAATCAGAATCCTTGAGCCGGTATACTCGACCCACGTTTGCAGCTTGATCAGTTCAGCCTGAAGTCGAAGCAAGTGTACGATATACGTGCGCCGGTCGAGCGCATTGGGATGCGCCTCACGGTACATGCGGCGAAGCTCCGCACTCAGCATAGGCTCCGAGAGCTCAGCCTCAAGCGTTTCATCAAGCGTCTCTTCGAGTTCAGCTTCAAGCCAATTGGGATTGGCACCATCACCCATGTCTTCGATCCAGTCCTGCATGTATCCGGAAAAAAATCGACACTTTCCCACGACAACGAAAGTGCTTTGTCGTGGGACAGTTTCATCGCGAATTTTAAAGCTTTCATGTCACTGCGCGAGCCGTGACACAATTTCACAAATTCCGTGCTCGGATACCCCAAACCAAGACATTGATTACAATAAGAAACATGATATTTTCCGTCTCAACCGAACGATACAAGTTTCCTTACACAAACTCCGCTTTAGAACAGCATCTAACACCGAGCGCGCATGTCATATGACAGCTGCAAACGCGTACGGGTCTATTGACAGAGCGAGGGTCTAGCCCGTGACCAAGCCTATAGAATTCTGGTTCGATTTCTCTTCCGGGTATGCGTTCTTCGCCGCGGCACGCATTGAAGCTCTCGCAAAGCGAGTCGAACGTCAGGTGCTGTGGCGCCCCTATATGCTCGGAACGGCCTACCAGGCGACCGGCGCACGCGGACTGTCATCCACACCACTCAAACGCGACTATGCACGACGTGACTGGGCCCGTCTTGCACGCGCAGAAGGTTTGGAGTTTCACCTCCCCAAAAACCACCCCCTGATCGCGTTGGCGGCAACCCGAGCATTCTATTGGATCGAGTCTCAAGATGCGGCAGCCGCACCCCGTTTTGCCCAACGTGTATTCGCCGAATATTACGGCAACGGGCTGGACACGTCCGACATCGTCGCAGTCTCATCCTTGGCACCTGAATTTAACGCCACGCCCGAAGCGCTTGTGCAGGGAGCCCAGAGTCCGGAAATTAAGGCACATACAAAATCCCTGGCAGAAGGAGCCATCGCCCGGGGCGTCTTCGGATCACCCTTTTTCTTCGCGGACGACGAACCCTTCTGGGGATGGGACCGTATGGGCATGATGGAGGATTGGTTGAAAAAAGGCGGTTGGTAACCGCGTTACCCACCCATCCGCTGACCGGGCCGCATTCTAGGGTGGATGCGTGATTCAATGCCCAATCTTATGCATTGTGCGCAACGAACATCCTCACACGCAGGCATTGCTTGCCAGCATCCCGGAATCGGAGCTCCAAAGATGGGCCAAAACCGTGAAGAGATCAGACCCCGCGGCTCGGTGGCCAAACCTCAAAGAAAACGTAGCGATAAACCCCGTATTGGCTGGCGCGAGTGGGTTCAGCTACCGGAACTAGGCGGCGCCATAGTTAAAGCGAAAGTCGATACCGGGGCACGCACCTCGGCTTTGCATGCATGGAATATCAAAACCATAACCCGCAACGGAAAACGCTTCGTCCAATTCGACCTCCACCCCCTGCAGAGGAATGATCAACACGCTCTATCCTGCGAAGCACAACTGCTCGACCAAAGGTCAATCCGCAATTCTGGCGGACAAACTCAAATTCGCCACATAGTTCGCACCCTGGTGCAGCTGGGCCCCTACACTTGGCCGATTGAACTGTCACTCACGCAACGCGACGAAATGGGCTTCCGCATGCTCCTTGGCCGATCGGCCGTACGTAGCAAATTCCTCATCGATCCCGGACGTTCGTTCATTCTCGGCCAGCAAGCCTGAGAAACTATACATCCCCATAGCTGCCCACCTTTGAGAAGGTGAACAGGAGACGGCAATGAAGATCGCGCTCATGTGCGTGAACCCAAAACTCTATACGCACCGCCGCCTCATAGAAGTTGCTGAACAACGTGGGCATCAGATCGATGTGATCCCGACCCTGCGGGTGACGATCAATATCGCTTCTCACAAGCCCTCGCTTTATCTCAACGGACAACTTCTGAGCGGTTACGATGCCGTCATTCCGCGCATCGGCGCATCCATCACGTTCTTTGGACTGGCCGTATTGCGCCAGTTCGAAATGATGGGCGTCTATCCTCTAAACGAATCCGTCGGCATCGGCCGTTCCCGCGACAAACTGCGGTCCATGCAGCTCCTGTCCCGCAAGGGTATCGGCCTGCCTGTAACAATTTTCGCGCAAGATCCTAAAAAGGCGGCTGAAGTCGTGGAGCTCGCAGGCGGGGCACCGGTCGTGATCAAGCTCCTGGAGGGAACACAAGGGATCGGCGTTGTCCTCGCTGAAACTCCGAAATCGGCGCAGTCTGTTATCGAAGCCTTTGCCGGCGCCAACGTAAACATCCTTGTCCAGGAGTTCATCAAGGAAGCTGGCGGCAGCGACATCCGCTGTTTTGTCATCGGAGATCGCGTCATCGCAGCTATGCAGCGCCAAGGGGCTGAAGGTGATTTCCGCTCAAACTTGCACCGGGGCGGCACGGCAACCCCTATCCGCATCACGCCACAGGAACGCGCAGCAGCTGTAGGTGCCGCGAAAGCCATGGGCCTTAACGTCTGCGGCGTCGACATGCTGCGCGCGAACCATGGACCGGTTATTATGGAGGTAAACTCATCTCCCGGAATTGAAGGCCTGGAAAAGGCCACAGGTATCGATGTCGCCAGCAAAATGATCGAATTTCTCGAAACACACGCAAAGCCTGGCAAAACCCGAACGAAAGGCCGAGGTTAACGCGTGCGAACTCCATTCAAAATCGGCGGGGCATCGGTGACAGCAGGTAGCCAAGGCCTCGTCGATTTGCCGGTCGCACACCTCTCGAACCACACGCCGGTTACCCTGCCAATACGCGTTGTACATGGCCGCCGCGACGGACCCACACTATTTGTCAGCGCAGCCCTACACGGTGATGAAATCCTCGGAGTAGAAATTATCCGGCGGCTGCTGAATACGCCGGGCCTGAAATCGCTACAGGGCACGTTGTTGTGTGTGCCTATCGTCAATGTGTTCGGCTTCCTCAGCAAAAGCCGGTATCTGCCCGACGGCCGCGACCTAAACCGGATGTTCCCCGGCTATCTCCATGGCTCACTCGCCGCTCAGCTGGCGCATCTCTTCATGGAACAAATCGCACGGCGTTCGGACTTCGGAATTGACCTCCATTCCGGCTCCAACAATCGCGCAAACCTCCCACAGCTTCGGGTGGACGTCGTGACGCCGGAGTTGAGAGATCTCGCGGAAGCTTTCGGCGCGCCCGTCATCCTGCAATCCGGTCTGCGTGAGGGATCATTGCGCAAAGCCGCACGCGAAGCTGGGTTGGAAGTCATCGTCTACGAAGCCGGCGAAGCCCTGCGTCTCGACGAGTTTTCCGTACGCGGTGGCGTGAGAGGCATTTTGCACGTGATGCATCATCTGGGCATGCTCGGCCCAAAACACGCGAACCGCCAAAAACACAGATCCGTCTTTGCGACGTCCAGCAGATGGATACGGGCACCGGATGGAGGGATTTTTCGCGCCCTCAGAGGCTTGGGCGACAGCATCGCCGCTGGTGATGTCATCGGCGGCATCACCAATCCATATGAAGGCACCGATGTCCCCGTCCTCGCTGAAGTAGACGGCATCATCATCGGCAGAACGAATGTTTCGGTTGTGAATCGCGCCGATGCCTTGTTCCATGTCGCGAAGGTCGCGCATCCGAAACCAGCAACCGGCCAGATCGGTGGAATCTCCGATGCGATTGGAGAAGATCCGATCTTCGACGAGGACGAAATCGTCTAAGATAAGAAACAGGGAATAACCACAATGGAAATCCGCAGATCTCCTAGCGCTCCGACGAGACGCGCACCCGAAAGCTACTTCACCGGAACGGTCTGGCAGGATCCTATTGTCGATGCTCCGCATCCAGCCCGCATCAAAGGCTTTCTTGTCACCTTCGAAGCCGGAGCGCGCACTGCTTGGCACACGCACCCGCTCGGTCAAACGCTCTACGTGGTCTCAGGCGTCGGTCGCATACAGCTGGAAGGGGAACCGGTCCGCGAGATCCATGCCGGCGACAGTGTGTGGATCGCCCCAAACGAAAAGCACTGGCATGGCGCCTCTCCGACAAAGCCCATGGCACACCTGGCATTCCAGGAAGCGTTGGATGGCTCTCAAGCCGTGTGGCTCGAACAGGTTTCCGATGATGACTACACGGCTGAACCCCAATCAGCGTGATCTCTCACTCATCAATCGCACGCGCAATAGCCGAACCGACAACCCTAAGCTGATCGGGAGCTTCGCGATGCATCACGATAATCTCGCCCGAGCGCGTCGACGTGTCGGCAAGCCCCGAAATCACAACCTGATGCGTCACCAGCACCGCAGGACGGCTAAGATCCATCGCAGCAATATCAGCACGCAACTGTGCAATCTGCTCCTTCTCCCGATCCCATTCTCGGAAAAACGAATTCAAAGACTCCATCGGAACAACGCGACCCAGCTCGAGCAGCCGTGCGGTTTCAAGACAACGACACCAGCGGCTCGAAAAGACTTTAACGTCCTTGAGTCCAAGTGATCGAAGCATCTCACCCGTACGCTGTGCCTGTCGCCGTCCTGCTTCCGAAAGATTGCGTTGGGTCGAGCAATCATCAATTTGAAAGTTTCCAGGATCGCCGATACCAGGAGCCGTCGCATGCCGCATAATCAGAAAATGTCCCGGCGTGTTGACGAGCTTGCGAAGCGCATTCTCCCCCAGGCGTTCCGCCGCCCAAAGTCCGGTCTCAAGAGAACCCAATGAGCAGAATAAGACGGCAGTAAGCGTTGCTATGGTGATGGCTCGGGAACGTAGCAACGCATGAACGACTGCAAGCGCCCCGATGCCCATAAGCTGCCTCCCTTACACCTGCAAATATACGTCGTCGTGTCCGCTTACTCAGCGTAAGCAATCATACGTCCGAACACGATTGCACAGGTCCACAAACCAATCGACATCAATCCCGCGACCCTAAACCGTAGAGGTGGCGCGACGTCGGTATCAGCTTGTGACGCACGCCACTCCGCAGCAATATGCAGCAACATAACGTTCGTCAGTGCAGCCAAAATCACAAGAGCCTTGATCTGGAAGAATGCCATTGCCGCGTACTTCTCGGCACGCACCGCGAACAACAATCCACCCATTGCAATTGCGATCAACAGACCCGAAAGCGCGACAGGCAACAGCACACGCGACAGCGTTCCTATAGGAACGGATCTCCATAACCCCAGCAATCTCAGATCGAGCGGAACGATCGCCCCGAAAAGCAGGGCGATGCCCAAAATATGTCCGGCATTGACGAGGGGATAAGCCCAGCGTGACCGGTGCAGCTCCATGACAAACGACAAGTTCTGCAGGTCGCCGAGAACGTCGGTCAGCATATGTCTGGCTCGCGCGGTCTAGTCTCGGTCGGGATAAAGGTCGAAGGTTTTGCCGTCGATCACGATCCGCTCCGCCTTCAGCAGCTTCTGATCTGGTTTCGCTGAACGATGCCCTTTTGCAGTTAGGGTTACGCCAGGCGACATCATTGCGTCCGTCAGGCCAGCGCGTTCGTTACGCCAGGGTTGCCCAACCTCAACCTGCCAAACCTCACCTTTGACATCGAGCGTGACGATACCATGGGGATTACCCAACTCGGCCTTCGTCACCACACCGGTGACTTCCGAGTTGCCATGTTCAGCCCAGCTCCAGCCATGATGAGCCAACAGCGGTGTAGTCATCGCCGCCGTCGCCAAAGCCATAATGATCACCGCAAAGAATTTCCCAAAGCGTTGCCTCATGTGTCTTCTCCTGGAAACAATCGAGACGATAGGACGCCGACGGCGAACGTCAGTCGCCAAGATTTGTTTCAAGAAAGTCCTCGAACGCAGCCCAGGATTTCCGGTCGGCCCGTTCCTGATAGCGATCGCTTCCGATCACTGTAAAAGCGTGTGGCGCACCAGAATACACCTCAATATCGTAGGTCACCTTGGCCTTCTCCAACTCGCCCGACAACGCCGCCACCTCCTGCATCGAAACAGCCGTATCGCCTCCGCCATGGGCAATGAGAATGGGTGCCGTATCTGTCGGATAGCTTTGTCCTTCAGGCGTAGCGAGCCCGCCATGAAATGAAACGTATCCGCGAATGTCTTCACCCTCGCCTGAACGAGCGAGTTCGAGCACAGCAGCACCGCCGAAGCAGTAACCGATCACCATGACATTCCCGCTGCTAAGGCGATGTGCCTCCTTCAACCCACCGAGAATACGCGAGCGCATGGCGGCCCGGTCCTTATAGAGTTTTCCAGTTTCGGTTTTCTTCGCTTCGAGTTCGACGGGACGGTTTCCCTTACCGAAAAGGTCGATAGCGACCGCGTCATAACCGAGGTCGGAAATCATGTCGGCACGCTTGATCTCGTAGTCAGTCAGGCCATCCCAATCATGAATGATCACGACCAGCCCCTTGGACTGAGAAGATTGCGCCTTCGCGAAGTATCCTTCGTAAGCCGACCCGTCGACCTCATAGGAAATCGTCTCCCCTGCATATGCCGATGGCGCCATCGGCAGCATCATGCCCGTCAAAAGAAGTCCCGCAGCGATCACTCTCATGGCTTTCCCCTATCTCGTTTTTCGACATATACGCGTCTTTTCAGCACTTGCCCGAAAAGTATATCGGCAATTCATATCGTCAGAGTGAGATAAAAATTTAAGCCTTCGAAAGGCTTGGATTCGGAACAGATTGATCAATAGGCGCGTTGAAGAAGCTCATACTTTATGAAAACGGAGGCGCCGAATTTGTTGGAAACAATCCTTATCATTCTTCTTGTCCTACTGCTCATCGGAGCCTTACCCGCATGGCCCTACAGCCGGAGCTGGGGACCAGCCCCATCCGGAATAATCGGCACAATACTCATAATTCTGGTGGTTCTAGCCCTTCTCGGCCGTATCTAATCGCGGAAGCTTCGGTGCGCTCCAACTCCTAGCGAGGCACACCATGGTAACCACTTCGTTCGACCCCAACGCGACCACAGCCGTCGTTACCGACGTCGAAGTAACCGGCAGACGACCATATCTCGACTGGGCGGCAGTTGTCGCCGGCGCGGTAATTGCAACCGCCATGTCCCTACTACTAACAATGTTCGGCTCCTCCGTGGGGTTATTCGTAGCTTCACCATGGTCGGAAAACGGCATATCGGCCGAGTCCATCGGCATCATCGCAGCTATATGGTTCGCCTTTACGTATATCTATTCCATTGGAATGGGGGCGTACTTCACCGGACGTATGCGCGCTCGCATGAGCGGATTTAAAAGCGACGAAACGGGCTTCCGCGATGGAGCTAATGGGCTCGTCGTGTGGGCGCTTTCTCTCATCATTGGGGCATGCCTCGCCGCCATAATCGGAAGTTCCGTCGCCAATCTCGCGACCAAAACCGCATTGTCGGCCGCCCGCAGTACGGCCGAGATCGTCGCGCCCGTGGCAGACGATGCCGGTGATGCACTGTGGCGCGAATTCGCTCCCGAAAGTCCTGCCAACCAAACGCAACAACCGCCTGCGGGACAACCCGCAACCACCACTCAGACAGGACCGTCCAGAGCAC
This sequence comes from Filomicrobium sp., assembly GCF_025698805.1. NCBI lineage: Bacteria > Pseudomonadati > Pseudomonadota > Alphaproteobacteria > Hyphomicrobiales > Hyphomicrobiaceae > Filomicrobium > Filomicrobium sp. Next base: position 28,518 of record NZ_JAILWT010000005.1, on the reverse strand, counting down.
AGCGCGAGGAAGTCGTGCGCATCCTGCGGGAGGGCCTCATCAACGGTGAGATTAAAGAGGAAGACCGCACCTATCTAGCGCGCCTCATACAGAGCAAAACTGGCCTCACACTTGAACAGGCCGAACAACGCGTTCGCTCAACGGTGACCGGAGCAATCGACAGAGCGAAAAGTGTCGTGGAAGCCGCAAGGAAGGGTGCCGCATTTGCCGGATTCTGGGCATCCCTCGTTTTGCTTCTTAGTGGCGTCGCTGCGTGGTGGGCAGCTTCTCTAGGTGGCAGCCATCGCGACGAGCAAACCCTCGCGACTTAAGGCTCAGCGCATCTCACAACGCAAAGCGGAAAGGAGACTTTAAAAATGCTTCCCGGAGTAATCATGTGGCTGTTGGGCGTACCCCTCGTGGTGATCGTTCTTCTGTATTTGATCTTCTAAGTGAACGATCGAGACATGCTGGGATTATCCCAACCTACGTGGAGCGCTACTCCAGTCGCTGGAATGGCGTCCGTGCCCAAAATAAGAAACATTAGTGATGATTGGAGGCCGTATGAACATCGCAAGGTCAAAAATCGCAATCCTCGCCACGAACGGATTTGAGCAATCCGAACTGCTCGTACCTCTGCGCCGACTGAAGGAGGTCGGCGCGCAGGTCGATATTGTTTCCCCAGAAGAGGAAAAAATCCGTGGTTGGAACGGTGACGATTGGGGCGGCAACGTCGATGTGGATGTAAACTTGTCCGACGCAGACCCAGACGATTATGACGCGCTCGTACTCCCAGGTGGCCAGATCAATCCTGATCTGCTTCGCGTCAACGAAAAGGCCGTTCAATTTGTCCGCGCCTTCGCCAAATCCGGCAGGCCAATCGCAGCAATCTGCCATGCTCCGTGGCTTTTGATCGAAGCCGATATCGCTCGCGGGCTACGCGCGACGTCTTACCAGTCCATCAAGAAGGACATGATGAACGCCGGCGCCGAATGGGTAGACGAACCCGCTGTGGTGGACCGCAATATTGTGACCAGCCGCAACCCTGGCGATCTCGATTCTTTTTGCTCAAGCATCATCGAAGTCATGGAGCGTAGCGCAACGCCACAACATCACGCTGCGGAGTAACGGGCGGTCAGGGCCACTACGATAACGTCGCTCGATCGTGGGGCGCATCCAGATCAAATTCAGGCCCTACCGGAACAATCCGCGTCGGGTTGATCATTTGATGTGACGCGTAATAGTGCGTCTTGATGTGATCGAAATGTACAGTATGCGCCACCCCCATATGCTGGTAGAGATCACGCAAGTATCCTGACAGGGCGGGATAGTTGCGGATCTCGCGCCAGTTGCACTTGAAGTGACCGAAGTAAACCGCATCAAAGCGCACCAGCGTCGTGAACAAGCGCCAATCCGCCTCCGTCGGAGTGGAATTAGCGACTGCATACCGCTGGTGGCTCAAACGGTCATCCAACCAATCGAGCGTAGCGAAGAGTTCACGGAAGGCCTCTTCGTAAGCGCGTTGCGAGGTCGCGAACCCCGCCTTGTAGACGCCATTGTTGACCGTGTCATAGACCCTGGCATTAACATCGTCGATCTTTTCACGCAGCGTGTCAGGATAAAGATCAGGTCCTGATGCGCCTGCATCGTCGAAGGCGGAATTGAACATCCGTAGGATTTCAGAGGACTCGTTGTTGACGATTTGCCGTGTTTGTCGGTCCCACAACGTTGGCACCGTGACGCGTCCCGTGAATTTTGGATCAGCGAGCAGATAGACCTCATAAAGTCTTTGGGTATGGTTGACACGATCGCCCGTCGCGCCGTCGAAGTCCGCCGCAAACGTCCAACCGTCCTTCCCCATGACCGGATGCACAACATCGACCGAAACAATATCGTCAAGCCCCTTCACTTGCCGCGCGATCAGCGTTCGGTGCGCCCACGGGCAAGCGTATGAGACATAAAGATGATACCGACCCCCTTCGGCCTTGAAACCGCCGTCACCAGTTGAGCCGGCCGAACCATCAGCAGTAATCCAATTTCGAAACTGAGAGGCTTGGCGCTCGAAACGTCCACCCGTCTTTTCAGTATCGTACCAGCGATCCTGCCAAGCGCCGTCGACGAGAAGACCCATATCGCACCTTCCTTTGCATATGCGAGCCGCGCAACCTATGTCCCGTTGGCCACCGCTCAAGTAACGTGGCTCCCGCTAGAGGACTGACAGCTTAAGCTGTGGTTTCCTGACGAGAGGGAAAACGTCAACTGCCGCTAACCAGAAGCCACCTGAACCTTCAATGAAGTTGCCACTTTCAAACGAAACGAAAGCACGCTTCCAGGAGTTTTCAATAGAGTAGCGCGGACACGCTGCTCCCGATCATCGAGGTCGAATGCCCAAATCAGACAACGGTGTTTTCGCGCAGGCCTGGAAGCGTCTACCCTGGTCCCAACGTTCGCGGAACACCGAAACAGACCGGCAGAAAACCGCTCAGGCTCAAGAACTGAGGGAAGATGAGCGCGTGGCTGAACAGGCTCGATCCCTGGCGCCAGTCGTATGGCTTTTAGGCAAGGTCCAATCGGGCAAAAGTTCGATCATTCGCGCACTGACCCCCACGGCCGACGCGCCCGTAGGTTCCGGCTTCCGGCCATGCACTGCATCAGCGCGAATTTACGACTTCCCACCCGAAGCACCTCTCATCCGCTTCCTCGACACGCGCGGTTTGGGTGAAGCGTCCTATGACCCCAGTGAAGATCTTGCCTTTGCAGAAGCCCACGCGAACTTACTCATTGTTGTCATCAAGGCGCTTGATCACCAGCAGCAAGCGATTATCGACGCTCTGAAGCAAGTCCGTCAGCGTCACAGCTCTTGGCCCATCATCGTTGCGCAAACCTCGCTCCATGAAGCTTACGATCCGTCGATGCAGCATCCGGACCCTTATCCTTTCGCGACGACGGATCAGTCCAAACTCGCAGCTGCAGGCGTCCCGAACGATCTGATCCGAAGTCTCGCTCATCAACGTCGTATGTTCGAAAACCTGCCAGGCGACGGGCTGATCGCATTCGTACCCATAGATTTCACCAAACCAGAAGATGGCTATAAGCCGGTCGAATATGGCTTGACCGCACTTCACGAAGCTCTCGAACGGATAGCACCTCAAGCTCTCGTTACAGCGCTCACCGAAGCACGCAGTGACGCCGACGAACCAATACGGCGACGCGCCCGTCCCTATATTCTAGGTTACGCCACAGCGGCTGCGGCTGCAGACGTGGTACCCATTGCAGGCGCGGTCGCGGTCCCGGCTGTACAAGCGAAGCTTCTACATAAGGTCGCTGAGCTCTACGGAATACCGTGGGACCGAAGAGCCTACGCTGAGTTCGCCGCTGCTCTGGGCGGCGGTCTCTTAGCGCGTTACGCCGGCAGCTACGGAATACGCCAACTCGCAAAGCTAATCCCCGTGTATGGACAAACAGCAGGTGCCGCAGCAGCCGCGGCCATGAGCTTCACCACGACATACGCTCTCGGCCGTGCCGCCTGCGTCTTCGCACGACGCCGAAAAGCCGGATCAAGCGAACCAGGGGCTGTACGTCTGGCTTATGCAGAAGCGCTGGCCGAAGCTCTGCGCATGGTAAAGGATCGGGAATTTCCTAACCCGAGCGGAGACTCCAGCAAATGACCGATCGGAAGACGAAAAGTCAGTGGGGTGCAACCTACGTGCGCGCCGCTATGCTGCTGATCGCATTGGTCTTGCCAATCACCTCACTCGTAATACTCGGCAGCATTTGGCTTTGGCAGAACAACGCGATCCTAATATGGGCCGCCGCGGCATGCGGGGTTACATTGGTCGTCTATGGGCTTGAGCGTTGGATACTTGGAAGCACGATTACCCAAGCCGACAAACTGGCCCAAAAGGACCCCGCGCGCTCAGAATCCGACATCCCCGCGGATACCGACCCAATGTGGACAGCCCGCGAACTCGAAGCCTGGGACGACGTGAATACTTTGGCGGAAAATGTTGCGACTGACCGTCTGACAAACCGCGACGCAATAATTGAACTGGGAACGAAAACGGTAGAAACCGTCGCGCGCCGGATGCATCCATCAGCGAAAGATCCGTTATGGCGCTTCACCGTCCCCGAAGCTTTGGCGTTAGTGGAACGGGTCAGCGGCCAGCTTCGTGGCTTCTTTAACGACTCGATACCTTACGGCGATCGTCTCACCGTCGCCCAGGCACTCAGCATTTACAGGTGGCGATCAGCCATCACCATTGCCGAGCGGGCGTACGACATCTACCGCATCATACGGGGCGTCGTGAATCCGCTTTCCGCAATCGGTGGCGAAATGCGCGAGCAAGCACAGCGGCAGATGCTCGACAACATCCGCATCGCGGCCTCAAAGAAGATTGCGCAAGTCTACGTCAAGGAAGTCGGCCGCGCCGCGATAGATCTTTACAGCGGACGCATGAAGGTGACCGCGAGAGAACTCGAAACAACCGTAACCAACACCACGCGTGTTGATAGAGAAAGCATGCCAGCGCTTGCAGAACCGGTGCGCATTCTGATCGCAGGCCAAACGGGTGCTGGCAAATCGAGCTTGGTCAACGCCCTCTGTGGCGACGTGAGCGCCGCGATAGATGTGCTGCCCACACCTGCCGGCTATACGTTTCACGAGCTACGCCGCGACGACGCCCCCGCGGCACTTCTCGTGGATGGCCCCGGGGTCACTGAAGAGGGTGAAGCGTTGGCGCGCTTGATCGAGCGTGCAACAGCCTCCGACCTTGTGGTGTGGGTGATCTCAGCGGCCCGGGCCGACCGCGAAACCGACCGTAAAATTCTCAGCATGATTAGAGATAAGCTCCAAGCATTGACGGATCGCGCACCCCCGCCTGTCGTGTACGTATTAACGCACATCGATAAACTGCGACCTTTCAAGGAATGGAACCCGCCATACGATCTTGCCAAGCCCTCAAGCCCTAAGGCTGTAGCGATACGCGAAACTATGGGCGCAGTGGCTGAAGATCTCGGCGTTCTCCCGGAGGAGATCATCCCGGCCGTCCTAGCTCCCGAGCAGACCTACAATGTCGACGCGATTTGGGGACGTATGTTGGACGTAATGCCCAACGCGGAGCGGTCGCGTCTTCTGCGCTGCCTAACCCAATCGGCCTCCGATCGCCCGCGTTGGCGCACGCTCTGGTCACAGGCAGTGAATGCTGGTCGAGTTCTCACGACAAAGCTGTCACGAAATTAGCCCACCGGACAACAATCCGATGGGCTATGCAGACAACTGATACGCCGATGTACGCCGTCCTTACTTGCGCATACCCCGAACACTTCGACCAGCGCTCAGCCCCAGCATGAAGGCGCTCAATCCAACCTGCAGCGGTCCAAAATAATCAACAGCCGCATGGGCCTCTTCATCGACGGCATTCATGGTGCCGTTTTCCTCGCCGTGTGCCTGTCTTTCAAGCCAGGTTAAGATCGACGGCGCGAAAAACGCCGCGACGCCGAAAACCGCGCAGATCAAAGCTAAGAGCACTGCACTCCACACAGGCCCGAGCCACGGCGAAAGATACAGGTATGCTGCCATCATGAGGAATACGAGCGCGAGCGTACACAAGACCGCACCGGTTGCGCCCCACACGACCTTCCGCTCAATATTATCGACGGTGCGTTTAGCAACACGTGTGCCGAGGTAGCCGACGAGGTTTGTCAACATGGATATCCGTTTCCCGACTATTTATCGACGGGCAATGAGCGCTAAGACAAAGCCAACTCCGGCCGCGATACCTGCGGCTGCAAGGGGATTCCGCCGGATTGCATCTTGCAGCTGATCAAGCTGCTCTTTGGCTTGATGCTGAGCTTGTTCGATTGCTTCGCCGGCTTTGGCTTGCAGACCTTGAAAGTCCCCGTTGCCTGAAAGCCGCGAACCACTCTCTGTGCTTGCTATGGGGTCACGATAAGTCGCCATTTCACTGATACCTTATGAAAGATGAAAAACGCAGCGGAAGTCCTTTGACATTCACGCTCAGCGAACGATCAACAAACCAACAAGAAAGCCCACACCTGCTGCGATCAAAGCCGCTTGGGTTGGCTTCTCGCGGATAGAGCGCTCCAGCTGACCAAGGCGCATCTGTGCACCTTCTTGCGCGTCCTCGATAACGCCGCCGAATTCCGAACCCGCGAGTTTCTTCACCGAGCTCGCAAGGTCTGCGATATCGGCGCGAATAGCTTCGTAGTTATCTTTAATCTCTCGCCGGGCTTCCTGCGCCTCAGGCTTTGCTTCAGCATTCGAAGCGGGATTGAATTGTGCGGACATGGGAAAGATCCTTTCTGCTCTGCCAGCGCCAACATGAAACGTGACTTGAGAACGTTCGACAGCCTGGCGAGTTCCGCACTGACAAGAGCGGTCCGCACAAACAACATGGTCTCTATTGGGGAACCTCTCGCACGCTCGCACGTTGTTCGGTTCACTATTTATAAGTCGTAGGTTCGCCTCGCCCTGATCTTCCGGAACTCCAAACAACTAAAGGGATCTCGATATGTCGAATCCGCAATCAACCGGTTCCTTTTCTGCACAGTCAGGATCGACGATGAATGTCTCGGACACCGCTACCAACGACCGCGGAACGGATCTCAATCTCAAAGAGATGCGTGAAGATCTGACCCAACTTGCCGGCGTCGTAGCCCAAGTTGCTGACCGCCGCATGGCGCGCGCACGTGCAAAAACTGAAGTCGCGATGCGCGAGCATCCCTGGACAACTGTATCCCTTGCCGCAATCGCCGGGTGCTTATTGGCATTGGCAATTACGCCAAGGCGTCGTCAACAGACATCCGCCTTCTCGAGATTGCCTGACTTTCAATTGCCTGACGTCAGTCGTTACATTCCCGTCTCGGCGATTCCGCAGTATAATTTCAAGCCAATTACGTCGCGTCTTGAACAGGTCGCCGATTCAATTTCGCGCATTGATACCGAAGCCGCCACGCCGGCGATTGAAAAAATTCGGGATTGGTTCAGTTCCGCAATGTCTCGGCTCCGCACCTGATTTTATCGAGGGGTAGATCGTCGCGGAACATCAGGTGACAAGTCAATAATACCGGAAAAAATTTTCATGGCGCAAAATACGGTGGGTAGTGCGCTTCCCTCAGCGGCGGAGCGCGCTGAAGCGCCGACTGGCCCAAACTATGACACCGCCCCTCAAGCTCCCGCTGAGGTGAGACGGTTCACACAAAGCTTCGTGCAATTCTCAACCATCGCCCTGTTCGTCATGGCGCTGGGCATCTGTCTGTATCTTGGACAGTACATTTTTGCCCCTGTCGCAGCTGGCGTTCTGGTTGGCTTCACGTTCGGACCGATATCGAGCTGGTTGGAACGGCGCGGCATCCGTCCGAGTATAGCGGCCGGCGGTATTGTCCTGAGCCTAGTGACATTGGTCGGGTTTTTGATTTTCGCACTCGCTGTCCCGCTGGAAAACTGGTCGAGCCGCCTGCCCGAAATCACTCACGCCATCGAACGTCAGTGGCTAAAGGTCAAAGAGCCAATCGACAAACTGAAACAGGTCGAGAAGCAAGTCTCGGATGCGGCGAAATCAGAGCAAGCCCAACCGATGGAAGTTACGGTCAAACCGCAGGGGATTATTACCGATCTTATATCCTCAGCGGCGGACATGGTTGCGAGATTGCTGATTTTCGTCGCAACATTCTATTTCTTTCTCGCGACGCGGACGAATTTGAAACGTAGCGGATTGCGCTTCCTTCCGACACGAAGACTTCAATTTAGCGTTGCACGTATTGTGCGCGACACCGAAGCTTATTTGTCCCGCTACGTCGCAACGATCACAGCCATTAATTTCGGCCTGGGCGTTTGCGTCGGAATCGCCATGTACGCCATCGGCCTCCCGCAGCCCTACATGTGGGGAGCGCTGGCCATGGTTCTCAATTACGCGGTCTACGTCGGACCAGCCGTTATGGCGGTCATCCTACTCGGCGTCGGACTTCTCACATTCCCCGACTCGGTAATGGCCTTGGCGCCACCCATCGCGTACATCGCCCTCAACGGACTCGAGGGACAATTTGTAACCCCAGCCATTCTCGGCGGACGGCTGACGCTCAATCCGCTCGTCGTCTTCGTCTCTATTGCATTCTGGCTTTGGCTTTGGGGACCGATCGGCGCGTTCCTCGCCGTTCCAATTTTGATCATCGGTTCAATGACGCTCTATCATCTCGTACCGAACGTGAAACGACGCTCTCGCCCAGCACCAACGAAATGATCAAGCCAGACTGCTTCCCGGCTCGATCACTTAGAGGCAACACGCTCAGTACTTCCAGCCGACGGCACGATCCACCGAGTACTCCCCGCCGCCACGAATGACGATGGCAAGCGCCACCAACCCCCAAAGCAACGGATACTCGATGCCACCGTTGGTCCAGAAAAAGCCGTTGCTCCAATGAACTGCGATGACGGCATAGCTCATCAGCGCGACAACCGCGGCGGCTGAAAGCCGGGTCAAAAACCCAATCGCCAGAAACAGACCACCGACAAATTCGGTCAGTCCGGCGGCGCCTGCAAACAAAAGGCCGGGATGCAAGCCGAAGGTTTGTTCGAAATATTGCGCCGTACCAGAAAGGCCGCCGCCACCAAACCAGCCAAACAGCTTTTGTGCGCCGTGAGGCATTAGAATTAGACCCGTCGCGACACGCACGATCGTCCAACTCAATTCCGCGCTGGCCACGGATACACGGTCATCGGCGATAGCTCGACTGGTATGGATATTTGTATTCATCTTCGTAGCTCCTGAAGGAATTTCCTGAAAGAACCTCCGAGAACCGCCGCCCGCGCGCCGGTATCCACACCGGACTAAACCGACAAGGTCACAGGCTCACGACCGGCGATCTCGGTAGAGTAACCGCAATTAGATGGCCATATCGAACAACAAGATCTCAGCCTCATCGGAAGTTCCTGTCAGCTCGATCTTGCCCGGCTGCCCAATCGCAGCGCCATCTCCAGCTTTTAGGTCTTCTCCGTTGACCGACGCGGAACCGCGGGCGATATGAACCCACCCGATACGACCCCGCGCGATCTCATGCGTGATCCTTCCGCCCTTTCCAGGCAACGTCGCATAAAGATCGACGTCTCGATGAATGATCACAGAACCTTCACGGCCATCCCCCGAACCAACGAGTTTCAGAACACCGCGCTTGTCATCGTCGCTGAAGTTTTTCTGCTCATAGCTCGGTTCAAGTCCGCGAGACTCGGGAATGATCCAGATTTGCAGGAAATGGACCTGCTTATCTGCAGACGCGTTGAATTCACTATGGCGGATACCCGTACCGGCAGACATCCGTTGGACGTCGCCAGGACGTATCACGGATCCCGTGCCGAGGCTGTCGACGTGTTCCAAAGCACCATCCAGCACATAGGAAACGATTTCCATGTCGGCGTGCGGGTGTGTGGGAAACCCACCGCCGCCAGCGACCCGATCATCATTGATAACGCGCAATGGACCAAAACCCATGTGTTTGGGATCATGATAGTGACCGAACGAGAACGTGTGCCGGCTGTCGAGCCAGCCAAAGTTGGCACGCCCGCGCTCCTCAGCTCTTCGCAGTGTCAGCATGGCAAACCTCTTCATTTTGCATCCAGGCCATAGCGCCCAGCATCTGGAGAGATATTTGACATCCGTGACGCATGGATACAATTGGGAGGATCAAACCCAAACTGCTTCCAAAACGGAACCAATAAATGGATAAGCTCGACGCCATGAATGCCTTCGCGAAGGTCGTTGCCACCGGCAGCTTCGCCGAGGCAGGCCGCGAACTGGGGCTGACACGATCGGCCGTCAGCAAAGCGGTGATGGAACTGGAAACGCTCCTCGCCGCTCGGCTTCTTGATCGCACCACGCGCCGAGTAAGCCCGACAGAGGCAGGCCTGGCCTACTATGAACGCTGCATTTCGATCCTGGCCGAGGTCGAAGAGACAGAAGCCCAAATCTCGCGTCTTCATGATGAACCGCGAGGCATCCTCAAGATCAATGCTCCAACATCGTTCGGAACGCTTTACCTGGCCGAAAGCATCGCCGAGTTCATGCAGCTCTATCCGGATTTATCCGTCGAGATGACGCTCAATGACCGCTTCATCGATCCCATCGCCGAGGGCGTCGACATAACGATCCGGATTGGAGAACTCACCGACTCAAGCTTGATTGCGCGACGACTTGCACCCGCACGTCTGGTACTCGCAGCCGCGCCGGCATATCTGGAGAAGCGCGGGATTCCAACGCATCCCTCAGAGCTATCCCGCCACGACTGCCTGACATACGGCTACGCCACAGCCATGCAGCGATGGCGTCTACGAGACGGCGAAAAACTTCTCACGGTCCCGGTAAACTCAAAAATGTGCTGCAACAATGGAGAGATCCTGGGCGTTGCGGCCATCGCCGGCCACGGTATCACCAGCCTGCCAACATTCATTATCGGCCCAGCGATCCGGGCAGGCGACCTGCAAGTCGTACTCGCAGATTATCCACCAGACGATTTGAGCATATCGGCACTCTATGCACCGAACCGATATCTCGCGGCGAAGACGCGCGTCTTCATCGATTTCCTGGTCAAACGCTTTGGTTCAAAACCACCCTGGGAAATTGACTGAGGAACAGTGCCCTAAGCACCGACATCACTTAGACCGTAAACTGTTCCCATTTCCACGTCTGTAGTGCGGGGCAACAAACGGCAGCTCAACAACCATAGCCGGCAAGAATTGCCCGCGAACTTCCGCAACGACCCCGGCACCCGGAACGGCAAACGAGGCATCCACGTAAGCCATAGAGATTGGCGCACCGCCAAGGCTTGGACCAAACCCGCCCGAAGTGACGTTTCCGACAGCCAGTTCGTCTTCCTCCTCAGCGACCAGGAGAGCGCCGGTGCGCAGAGGTGTCCGCCCGAGAGGTCTTAACCCGACGCGACGCCGCCCTGTACCATTCTCGAGCTGCTGTAAAATCACGTCGGAACCGGGAAATCCTGCAGGGCGAGTGCCACCCGGACGACGGCATTTCGCAATAGCCCAACTCAAGCCGGCCTCTACGGGTGTTGTCGTTTCATCGATGTCACAACCATACAGGCACAAGCCCGCTTCCAAACGAAGCGAGTTGCGCGCACCCAATCCAATCGGGGCAACGGCCTCGTGCTCGAGCAACGCCTCGGCAATCTCACGGGCTCTGTCGGCCGGAACGGAAATCTCGAAACCATCCTCACCGGTGTAGCCTGATCTGGAGACCACACAAGACGCACCAAGAATTTCGAACTCCGCGGCCTCCCTGAACCGCAGCTCGGCACAACGCGGTGCGACATCGGAAAGGGCGACCTCGGCTTCGGGCCCCTGCAATGCGATGAGCCCGCGGTCGAGAGGCTCAATCGAGCACTCATCTGAAATGTGCTGCTGCAGGTAGGCTTCGTCAGCACTCTTGCGGCCCGAATTTGTCACGAGCAGAAAATGGTCTCCACCATGAATGACGAGAAAGTCATCAAGGATCCGTCCGCGTGAGTTCGTGAAGAGACAATAGCGCATCTGGCCTACACTCAGGCCGGCAATGTCAGCCGGAACGAGCCGTTCCAGGGCTTCCGCGGCATCTGCCATATGGCCAGATTTTGGGCGTATCCGGATCTGTCCCATATGCGAGATGTCGAACAATCCGGCCTGGGTGCGCGTGTGTAAATGTTCCTTCAACAGCCCATTACCAAAGTGCAACGGCATGTCGTATCCGGCGAACTCCGCCATATGACCGCCAAGCTCTATATGCAGGTCATACAAAGGTGTAATTTTCAATTCCTCAGTTTCAACCGAGTCATCACTCATAGTTAGGCTCCCGGATACATTCGGCGCGCGCCGACCCCTTAGGGATCTGCAAGCGGAGCCGAAGCCGCTCCCGTCCATACATGTTCGGACCGTTACTGCCTAATGCAGTATTCTATCATTCTTGACAGGGTCTCGGCCAAGCCGGCGCCCTCCCAGTGTTGGCTCTTCGGATCGTTTCTCGATTTCCGGTGGCATATTGAGACACACGGTTCTGCCACGGGCCAACTTACATTGCGGTGCAAGGATGGTGCGCCTGCCTGTCGCAGTCAACCCTACTAGAGCTCAAATTGCTTCAAACACGCGGCTCTTACGTCGTTCGTTCAAAAATTTTGATATCATTCGATAAACAAACAGCAACTCAACCCTGCCAAAGCATAATGACGGTATAGAGGATGGCCGAAAGGGTTGCCGCTGCGGGAACCGTTACGAGCCAAGCTGCGACAATGACCATGAAGTGCGAGCGGCGAACAAGCTTCCGGCGCTGCAACTTTTGGGGGTCAACCACGTAGTGGCGCGCCGTCTGTTTTTTCCCTTTGTTCTTCTTGAGCATGTACTCGCGGCGGCGGCGGCTGTGGGTCGTATAATATTCACGGAAAAACCCAACCCCGAAAACCGCACCGACCGCGATATGCGTGGAACTAACCGGCAAACCCAGCGCTGAAGCGAGAATAACGGTGATCGCCGCGGACAGCGCGACGCAATAGGCGCGCATCGGATTCATCTTCGTGATCTGCTGACCGACCATTCGTATGAGCCGGGGCCCATAGAGAAATAGGCCGATACTGATACCCAGCGCTCCTATGAGCATAATCCAAACAGGGACATCCACAGCCGCCCCGACAGAACCTTGCTCGACTGCATTGAGAATAGCTGCAAGGGGGCCGATCGCATTCGCAACATCGTTGGCACCGTGGGCGAACGACAACAATGCTGCCGAACAGATGAGCGGAACATGAAAGAGCTTTCGCAAGGACCTGTTACGGTTCTCCATCCCCTCCGATTGCCGGCGAATGAGAGGCCGCAGAACTGCCAATGACACGAAAAACGTCGCGACGGTGGTAAGTAAGAGCATCGTTCCGTCGGGCTTCCAAATGTGATTGAGCCCCTTCATTATCAGATAGGCCGTAAACGACGCGGCCATGATCGCAATAAGGATCGGGACCCAGAAACGCGCCGCATCAATCTTGTCGTCACGATAAACAATGTACGTTTTAATGAAGGCTAGAAATATCGCGGCGATCACGCCGCCCAGCAAAGGCGATATAACCCAGCTTGCCGCAATTGCCCCCATCGTCGTCCAGTTCACTGCACCGAAGCCGACTGAGGCAATGCCCGCGCCCACGACTCCGCCAACAACCGCATGCGTCGTCGACACTGGCGCACCGATATAGGTCGCGAGGTGAATCCAAAGTGCTGATGACAACAATGCGGCCATCATAGCCCAGACAAACTGCTGCTCACTCGGCAGAACGCTGGGACTGATAATCCCTTTGGCAATGGTTTCGACGACGTCTCCACCCGCGATAAGCGCACCAGCGCACTCGAAGATCGCCGCAATAATAAGTGCGCCAAACAACGTCATCGCGCGTGAGCCCACCGCGGGGCCAACATTGTTGGCGACATCATTCGCGCCGATATTGAGGGCCATATAGCCGCCGATAACCGCGGCAGCTATGATGACGACAGCGTTCGGTTCCGCACCGATGTAAATTGCAGCAACGCTTCCAGCAAACGCGAGAAACAGCAGCGCCAAGCCTGGAGCCATAAGCCCGAAGGAAATCGACCGGGTCGCTTCCTCAAGGTGTGCGATCTTTCGCAGATCTTTATCAAGAGAGTCTTTGCGCAAGACCGGCTGAGCCACATCGCCCGCCTCGTCGGTTGCAGGTGTTGCGCTCCCTCGAACCAGTCTGCCGTCGTTGGAAATTGTCATTGAACTTTATGGACCATCGTCAAGATCGCGGCGTCAACGCTCGGCTTCAAAGGAATTACGGTCGTGCGCCTCATACTTCCTCGTATGCGAACGCAGCAATCAAATTGGCTAAACCGCGTTCGCTGACACGGTTTGCAGCGTCATGCGGAACAAGCCAAGCAATTTGACGTTGCCGCCGCTCCGGCCAATCGAGAAGTTGACGATCGACATGCAGCGCGAAAACGCTAACTCGACACTTTGCATAAGCAAAAGCATGTAGTTTCTTACGATATTCGTACGATCCGAGGACTTTTTCGCTTATCGTCCCTGAGACGCCCGCTTCCTCGAAGGCCTCCCGTGACGCGACCGTCGAGTCCGGCATACCGACCTTCGACCAACCTTTCGGGATGATCCATCGTTTCGTTTCCCGAGTGGTCACAAGACAAATCAGTGGCTCGTTGTCGACAACGACGTAAGGCAAAGCTCCGTATTGTACGAGTTCGGTTTTCATAACGCCTTTTTCAGGTTCCGCCGTGGCGCAACCTCCCTCCCGTAGCCCCTAAGGACCTCGGACAACGCAAATCCTAATTGACACGGCGACTGATGCGACCGCCACCCGCTGTCCCGTGCCCTATTCCGCCCTCTATGTGCATCATCCTGCGCGGCAGGTCATCCCAGAACAGTCGATTTGTCCAATCTGACTAAAAGCCTTTTAACAAGTTATCTCGGTCAGAAAAGGCGAACGAAGCGCGAAAAAACCGACAAATCAGCCGTGCGCGCACGCACGAGGAAACAGCCAGCATCCCCCTTGCCAGCCACGAATCAGGTATGTTTTGCCGATCGGCCAAATCGGAGAGACGAGCCATGTCCGTGAAGACGACCCTGGTCCTACCCGGCAAAAAGTTGTCCGTTCCGCGGTTCTTCAAAAGACTTATCCAAATCGCTTCCGCCGTAGCATTAACGGCGTTGGTCGTATTGGCCGTCGTCGTAGGCAATGGTCTGTTGGTCGCTAAAGGCAAGACCTTCAAAGGATTCGACACTTGGCTGGCCTTTATCTACCGAACTGACATTCTGGCCACGATGATCCTCACGGCGGTTGTCACCGTGCTGTTTGTATATTGGCAACGCGATCACGAACGTCGCTGAGGCCCTAGCCCCTCACGCAACAATAAGTTTACCTACTCTCCCTGGACCTCATCCGTCTGCGCACGTATGTCATTGTTTGGCCCGTGAGACGACGCTTCACGGGCCAAACATTATGCGCTGGAACCGCGAAACTCAGCTTGGTTGAGCCCCGCCTCTATCGTAGGTTAGCCCAGCGTGCCGTTGCCGGCACCTTCCGAGCCAATCTTGCTTATAAGGTCTAAACGGGTTTTTCCCTCAGCCATTGAACTCCTGTGAGGAGCCGTCTGAATGACGCCGAAGCCTATTCTCACCGTTCTCGCCATATGCCTTTCGGTGTGTTCGGTATGGCCAAAAGAAGCGCGCAGCCAAACGCCTGGAGCCAATCAACCGCCACCAAGCGTTATCGTGGACGCGGTACACAACCAGGAAATCTCGCCACAACAGACGTTCACCGGACGTGTGCAGGCCATCGACAAAGTCACGATTAAGGCGCGAGTTTCAGGCTTCATAAAAAGTCGCGGCTTCGAAGAGGGGGCCGAAGTCAAAGCCGGACAAATCCTGTTCGAACTGGAACGTGAACCCTATGAAGCAGCTGTTGAGTTGGCCAAAGCCAATCTCGCCAGCGCTCAAGCCGGACAAGCGCTCGCCCAAGCCACATACGACCGCATTAAGCCTCTGACAGACAAGGGAACGACGTCTCAAGCTACGCTGGACGACGCCGACGCGAAGCTGTCGCAAGCCAAAGCCGCCGTCGAAGCCGAAAAAGCTAATCTAACGAAGGCACAACTCGATTTGAATTACACGGTCATCCGATCCCCTATGGACGGAAGAACAGGCCGCGCGACTTATGCAGTCGGTGAGTACGTCACGCCCAGCAGTAATCCCCTCGTGACTGTCGTCCGGCAGGACCCGATGTACGTCGCGTTTGCGGTGCCGCAACGCGTATTGCTCCACGCCCGCCGTGAAGGCTTCAATTCAGATAACGTCATTGTCCGGCTAACGCTTCCGGACGGCTCAATTTACAAGCACGATGGTTCCATTAGCTTCGCCGAAGTGGAAGGCAATGCGGGCACGGACACGGTGACAATTCGCGCGTCCATTCCCAATCCAGAGCGCCTCCTCGTCGATCAGCAGCTCCTTGGCGTATCGGTTATTTCCAAAACAGCCGAAAAGAAGCTGGTGATGTCTCAATCAGCCGTCCTACTCGATCAGGAGGGGGCCTATGTTCTTGTCGTGAACAAAGATAACAAGGTTGAGATGCGACGCGTTGAGCTCGGAGACCAAGTCTCGCCGAACGTCATCATCAATAAAGGCCTGGAGGAGGGTGACCGCGTGATAGTCAGTGGACACCTGAAGGCACGGCCGGGCTCGCTCGTCGAGCCACATCTCGCAAAAGCAGACATCTCGGCTCAGAACTAAGGCGGCGCTCAGCGATGATTTTTGACGTCTTCATTCGTCGCCCACGTCTGGCGATGGTCATTTCCATCGTGATGACCCTCGCTGGGGTCATCGCTACACTTGTTATTCCTGTCGCGCAGTATCCAGACATTGCCCCACCAACGGTTCGTGTCAGCGCCAACTATGGCGGTGCAGACGCGGTGACGGTGGAGGAAAGCATCGCTCAGCCGCTCGAGAACGCCATCAACGGCGTCTCGGATATGCGCTATATGAAGTCGACCTCGTCCAATGATGGCTCTTACAGTCTGACGGTCGCTTTTACGCTCGGAACCAACCCCGACATCAACACGGTCAACGTTCAGAACCGTACGGGTCTCGCAACTTCGAAATTACCCGAAGAGGTCCGCCGTACAGGTTTGACGGTAGCCAAGGTTTCAACTGACCTTTTGCAGGTCTTTCTGTTCCACTCACCTGACGGCAGCAAAGACCAGCTCTTCCTCTCAAACTTCGTAAACATCTCCATTCTGGACGAGATCAAACGCGTGCCCGGCGTTGGCGATGCCTCCATCTTCGGTGCGCGCGACTACTCCATGCGTATCTGGATTGATCCCGAGCGTCTGGCTAACTTCGATCTCTCGGCGCAGGATGTCATCCAAGCGATCCAGTCGCAAAACGTGCAGGCCGCAGCGGGCCGCATTGGTGCCGCGCCATTGTCTTCTGACCAGCGCATGCAGCTTTCGATCGTCACACAAGGCCGTCTTGTGTCCGAAGACGAGTTCGCAAACATTATTGTCCGCGGCGGTGAAAACGGCGCCTTCGTCCGTGTGAAAGATGTGGCGGACGTCAAGCTCGAAGCCGCCTCGTTTGACTCCGAAGCCCGTTATCAAGGAAACCCCGCCGCCCCTGTCGGTGTGTATCTATCACCGGGTGCAAACGCCGTGTCGGTTGCACAGGCCGTTACTGACAAACTCGAATCCCTGAGACCGCGGTTCCCCGAGGGGGTCGAATTCGAGTATGTTTACAACACTGCTGAGTTTGTCGGCGCCATGATCGAGAAGGTAATCAGTACTCTTCTCGAAGCGTTCGCACTCGTGGCTATTGTCGTCTTTTTGTTCCTCGGCCGTTTCCGCCCAACAATCATTCCGCTCATTGCCGTTCCCGTAGCGATCATTTCGACGTTCGCGGTCCTGCTTGCCTTCGGCTATTCGGCCAATACCATTTCTCTCCTGGCTCTCGTTCTCGCCATTGGTATCGTCGTCGATGACGCCATCATCGTCGTCGAGAACGTCGAGCGCGTCATGCACGAGGAGCCGCACCTCACACCGGCCGAAGCCACAAGCAAGGCCATGTCGCAGATTGCTGGACCGGTCATCGCAATTACGCTGGTACTATTGTCGGTGTTCATTCCTGTGGCGTTCTTGCCCGGCTCATCAGGTGTCCTCTTCCGCCAGTTCGCCGTCACCATTTCGGCCGCGATGGTCATTTCGGCCATCAACGCTCTGACGTTGTCGCCGGCTCTGTGCGCCGTATTCCTGACACCCGGCGCTCCAAAAGGCATCATGGGCCGGATCACGCGCGGCATCGATCACATCGGGGATGGCTACGCAGCGCTAGTCTCTAAGGCAGTCAGAGTCGCGATGCTAAGCATCGTGGCGCTCGCGGCCGTAGCCGGTCTGACCTATTGGTTCTTCTCTCAAACGCCCTCTGGCTTCCTCCCCGACGAGGACCGCGGGTTCATCATGGCCATCGTTAATCTTCCTGCCGGTGCGTCGCTGAATAGAACTTCTGAGGCCGCCGCCAAAGCAGAAGCGATCGTTTCAAAAGATCCAGCCGTCGACGGCGTTACCACAATTCTTGGTCTCGACTTCCTCGGAGGCGGCGCCGCTTCCAACGCGGGCGTGATGTTCATTCGCTTGAAACCGTATGGCGAGCGCGAAGCACGGAACATGGGTTCTACAGCAGTTGTTCGACGGCTCTATGGACAGCTCTCGACGATTCCGGATGGCAATTTCATACCGCTCAACCCCCCATCAATCTCTGGTCTTGGTCAGGTAGGTGGCTTTGAATTCATGCTGGAGGCCCTCCAGGGACAAGAAGCCTCCGACATGGCGGGGGCTATGCGCGGGCTCATCGTGGCTGCAAACCAGCAACCTCAATTGACCTCGGTCTTCTCCACGTTCGACGCTGAAACACCGATTGTCCGGCTCGATATCGATCGCGATAAGACACGGGCGTTGAACATCAACCTCGCCAGTGTCTTCGCTGCACTCCAGTCAACACTCGGCGGCTATTATATCAACGACTTCAACCTTTATGGCCGCACCTGGACGGTACGCATTCAAGCCCAGCGCCAGTTCCGCGGCGCTATCGACGACATCTACGGCGTGTACGTCAAAAATGCCGCCGGAGAAATGACCCCTATGTCGGCCATTGCCACCGCGCGACTAGATGTCGGCCCCCGTACCCTCACGCGCTACAACAACTACCGTGCGATCTCGATTAACGGCCAGGCTGCCCCTGGAATTGGCACAGGTGAAGCCATCACGGTCATGGAGCAAGTCGCAAAGAGTACCCTGCCCCCAGGCTATTCGTTCGAATGGACGGGACAGGCGCTCGAGCAGATCCAATCCGCAGGCCAAACACCGATCGTGCTCGGACTCGCAATAGTCTTTGCTTTCCTTTTCCTCGTAGGCCTTTATGAGAGCTGGACGATCCCAATTCCCGTGGTCCTCTCGGTAACTGTCGCCATATTCGCCGCACTTCTTGGACTGTGGCTCGTCGGTCTGAGTTTCACGCTTTATGCCCAGATCGGCATCGTCGTGTTGATCGCTCTGGCTGCCAAAAACGCTATTCTGATCGTCGCGTTTTCCGTCGAAAGACGCGCCGAAGGTGAAAGTGTTCTCGAGTCTGCGATCAACGGTGCCCGCCTGCGTTTCCGGCCGGTTATGATGACGAGTATCGCGTTTATCATGGGTCTGATCCCACTCGTACTGGCGAGTGGGCCCGGCGCCGGTAGCATGTTTGCCGTTGGCGTCCCGGTCCTGGCCGGCATGCTTGGCGCGAGTATTCTCGGCATCTTCATCGTGCCACCGCTCTACGTGATCTTCCAGAAGATGAGAGAACGCTTCCACCGAGCGACCGGAAGAAAACAAACTTCAGAGACGACCTGATCTCACATCGGCGCGCAAGCTGAGCTTGGCAGTTGGCGAGGATCGCCTCTCCAACCTCAGCTTGTCCGCTGCCAAATTCAGCCTTTTTTTCCTGCGACGATCTAAACTTCGTTGCAGCCGGCCCAGAAACAGCACTGCAAGCTCTGGCTTGACAACAGTCGCGGAAACCCCAAACTGATCGTTATGAAAACTTTGGCCAGCATTAGTGCGCCACGTGCGCTTCGGATTCTGCTCATCGCAGAATAGTAACCCCAGCTCGGCCAACGCGCACCCTCCGAGCCTGGGGCGCGTCTTTCCGATACGCAATTGCTCTTAGCGGAAAGTTCCGCATATCGGCCTCGGTGCGCAACCGCCTCAACCATTTCATTTGAACCGTAGGACAAGTCCACGGACAAATATCGCAAGGTGCGCCTAGCCATGACCGACACCATTCAATTTCCAAAAAAGCCCGGCATCATTGTCAGTGACGCAGATCAGCGCCGCTTGACGACACTCGCGACAACGGCACTCGATCGAGCGCCGGAAGTTGCCGAAGAACTCCTCAACGAAATGGAGCGTGCGGAAGTCGTTCCCGCTCAATCCGTTCCCCCGACAACGGTGCAGATGGGCTCAACCGTCCTCTACAAAGCCGACGACGGGCGCGAGCGCCGGGTCTCACTTGTCTTTCCAGGCCAGGCCGATATCGCGGAAGGAAAGATCTCGATTCTGACACCAATCGGTACGGCCCTCATTGGACTGTCCGAAGGGCAATCTATTTCATGGATGACGCGTGATGGTCATCGCCGATCCATGACCGTCGTCAAGGTTGAAGGAACCATCGACACACTTCCACCGACGGACGATACGGACCCCGGTCCTGCTGCCGCATAGAGAAGTCTGATGCCACGGAGACCGGCGCAACGCCGGTCAATCCTTTCTCGCTCCGGAAGTTGTTCTCACAATCGCTTCCCCCTGCTGCGCCTCAGTTCAATTTCAATTCAACTGCGTATCAATCTCCCAATTCTGCCTCGTCCCCCGGCAAGAGCCTCAATTTTTCTCAAACTTCCAGTAACCGTGCGCATTTTTCCCAGTAACACGGTGTTCTGACCTCTAGACAGAACCGCACGGTCACGTACGATAGTTCGGGCATTCCTCGCATCGATAACGTCGCTGGTCTGTCGTCCTAACGGGACTTCCGACTGTTGGTTTGCGACGATACGCTCGCCGAGATCGGATCGCTTTAATGAACAAGCCGGAGAGGAGATCGAGAACGCAATGCTGACGTCCATGTACGGAATAATCATAGTAGGATCTTCACTACTGATTATTTCGGCATTGACGAGCATCATCGCTTTCCGCTTCGGTGCCCCGCTTCTTCTCGTCTTCCTCTCCATCGGCCTGCTTGCTGGCGAAGACGGTATAGGGGGTATCCAATTTGACGATGCAGAATCCGTCTATTTCTTCGGCAGCATAGCCCTCGCCATCATCCTCTATGACAGCGGTTTCAACACCAAACTGCAGTCCTTGAGGCTCTCGGCAGGCCCATCCCTACTTTTGGCAACTGCAGGCGTGGTCATCACCGCCAGTATCGTCGGGCTCGCCGCACATTTTGTCTTCGGCTTCTCATTACTGGAAGGCATGTTGCTTGGCTCGATTATTGGATCGACGGACGCCGCCGCGGTCTTCTTCCTTCTTCGCGTCGGTGGCGTGACAATCCGCGACCGCGTGCGTTCGACTCTGGAAGTCGAATCGAGTTCGAACGACCCGATCGCTATCCTACTCACCACCGTATTTGTCGAACTTCTCGCACGTCCTGATACACCCTCAGGGCTGCTCGCCTTCGCAATAACCGCGTTCCAACAAGCCGGGTTGGGCTTGGCATTCGGCGTACTCGGGGGCTTCGTAATTATTCAGGTGGTCACCAGGCTAAACCTCGAAGCAGGCCTCTACCCCTTAATTACATTGGGATTGGCGGTGCTCTGCTTCGGTATAACCGGCATGGTCGGCGGCAGTGGCTTTGTTGCCGTTTTCGTCGCTGGTGTCATTGCAGGCAATGCCAAATTCAGCGGCATCATCTCGCTCCGTAAATTCCAGGACAGCCTGACTTGGGTTTTCCAGATCGCAATGTTCTTGTTACTGGGGCTGTTGGCTAGTCCCTCCCAGTTTCCAGACGCCATCGTGCAGGGCATTGTCGTCGCTGCGGTGCTGACCTTTATCGCCCGGCCCATCGCCGTCTGGTTATGTCTACTCCCCTTCAACTATCGGCCACAGGATACCGCGTTCATTTCCTGGGTCGGCCTGCGCGGCGCCGTATCGGTGTTGCTTGCCGTGCTACCAATCACAGGCGGCCTGCCAAGCAGCCAGCTGTATTTCAACATTACATTCATTGCGGTGCTGGTATCACTGCTTCTGCAGGGTTGGACCATACGTCCGGTCGCCCGCTGGCTGGGGCAGATCGTGCCACCGAAAACCGGTCCGCTGGAAAAGATAGAACTCGAGCTCCCCGGCGGCACATCCCATGAGCTTGTATCTTACCGTATCGTCCCCGACAGCCCCATCGCAACTGGCGCAAGGTTACCGCGATGGGCCCGGCCATCGCTCATTCTCCGCGATGGCGCTTCCCTACGATTGCATGATGCCGGACGGCTCCAGACCGGCGACCATATCTACATCTTCACGCCACCGCGTCTCGTCCCAATGCTCGACCGTCTCTTTGCCAGCGCCGCAACGAGCGTGGATGAAGATGATCCGACACTGTTCGGGCAATTCCAGCTGGACCCAACGCAGCCGTTGGAGCGGCTGGCAGACATGTATGGTGTGCGTTCAAAGGTTGGTTCAGAATTGACCATTGCCGAATACATGGAAGACCGTCTGTCAGGGCCACCCGAACCCGGCGACCGCGTGGATTTCGGGAGTATGGATTTGATTGTCCGCGACATCGACGGCTCGGGACGCATTAAAGCGGTTGGCCTCTATCTTGGGCCCGAATACGAGCCCGTCGACAATCAACCGTTCTTTATCCGGTGGCTTGAGGCCCTGCACTCATTCCGCTCGAAAAAATAGAACGCCGACAAAGCCCCATCGCCCCCATTCCGGCAGCGGCAGCCAGTTCGGATTTCGGGCCGCAGATCAGAATCGCACGGAGAGAACGGCGTTCACTCCGTGATCGTACGCGTCCGAGGCAAGCTGGCCGGAATAAGAAAAGTTCAAGCTGGAGTTTACAGCAAGATTGAAGTCGATACCCGCCTCGATAAGCGCTGTGTCATCGGCAATAGGAGCTCCGGCAATTAAAAAAGAACCGCTGCCGACGACACTGTGCGCGGCCAGTGGGACAGTGTCGCCGAAGGCGTGGCGCCAACCGAGCAGACCATGCGCAGCAGCCGTAACACTGCCGAACGTCATCATCGTGGAAGCTCTGAGACCGATGCCAATCGAATTACCTGGTGCCAGTGTACCGTTATTGATCACACCGCCGCCGAGAGTACCGTTGCCACCCAATACGCCACCGGGTCCAACCATCACTTCGCTGGCAAGCGAGCCGTTCACCAGCAAGGTTCCATCGTCGACCGTGGTGTCAACTGTTTAGGTCCCGGCGCCGGTAAACGTCCAGGTCCCGCTTCCGATCTTGCCGATGGCGCCGAAGCCCTGGTACTGGCCGCCGGGGCCGACCACTGACGCGTCAAAAGTGCTGTCGGAGTTTCCGCCAAAAGACAACGTGTCCGCGGCGCTGAATGCAACGACGTTCCCGTTATCGTAGAGCCTGCTTCTAGGATTAGCGTGTTGGTGCCGCCCGTAAAATGAATCGCATCTGCGCGGGTAGCCACATCTCCATCCAACCCTCCGGCGATGGTACCGCTATTCGTGATCGTCAAATCGCTGCCGACGATACCAATGCCCCCCGCACCGTCGGAGCCATCGCTCCCGCCAGCACCGCCTACACCTCCTGCACCTCCTGCACCGCCCCGAATCGAACCGCGATTGACGATAGCAGCTGCGCTTCCGGCCCCTCCGGCACCGCCAATTATCGTCCCGAGATTCTCAAAGGTGTCATCACTAGTCGCCTCGAGCACGACAGCCGCTCCGCCAGTGCCGCCCGAACCACCATCATCGAACAACGCATCGACGGTCCTAGGAAACGGTCCGGGAAATCCGAGCGCAGTCACTGGCGTGTTATTGTTATTCATGAGGGTGAAGTCGTCGATCACCGTACCCCCCCTGACCAATGGTCAGGGTATCGTTCGTGCCGGTAGTGGTCGCCGAGACTTCGAGAGTTGGAAACGCCGCTTCAATCTTGGCCGCAATATCTGAAAGCGTGTCAGCTGCGTTAATTGTGATTGTCTGGGTGACACCGTCGACCGTTACGTCAAGCGAATCTCCCGCAGCAGTCCCAGCCTGGCCGGCAAGCGCAGCGGTACCGTCGAGACCGAGGGTGGTGCCGATAGCTGATTGGACATCTCCCGCGATAAGCGAGCGAACCACAAACCTGAGCCACCGTTCATTTCTCAGCCCCTTCTATGCCCCGGGGCATTTAATACGGAATCTGCGTCCCTTGACTTCAGCGCAACCTTTCAAGGTATCGCGTTATCGACCCGGCCTACCTGCCAAATCGGACACACCCTCCCGCAGCCCATCATAGAGTTGACAACGGGACGTGATTCGCTTGCAGAACTCAATGTCTTTGTGCAGAGGAATGCCGGAGGTTGATCTGCACATTGTCAAGGCCGGTGACTCGACAGGACGCTAACTCATCGCCGCCAAAATTCGGATGCCTCTTGCGGAAGGGATGCGATAACCTGCTCGAAGGCCTCCTCATCGATGTTCTTGCGCAAAGCTATTGCGACATCCCGAATGGAAGTCTCCGGTGAGAAATTGTGATCCTTTCGAAGGGCCTGCACTTCGCGCGTCATTTCGCTCCGACCATCAAACGGACGCTGCGGCTCATCCGTGTCCCAATCACTGACGAAAATCGCGCGCAAAAGAGGAGGAAGCACGCTGGCGAAGCGTATGCCATCCTTCAAGCTAAGACGACGACGGAACACCAACATCACGCCTTGAACCATCGTGTAGGTCTGATTGCGCGTCGTGAGCCCGGATGCATCTCGCGCATCAGCAAGAAACTTCTCGAAATCCTTTGAGGCACACTGCAGGTCCATCGGTATCGTCATAACGGTTACGCTTTTCTCCGGTTCAATTCACCCTGAGACCACCGTACGAAAACACGCCGGAACGAACCAACGCACCGGTCGTCAATCCACAGTCCTTAACGACCAGATCAACGCGCCAAAGAAGTTGGCTCTCTCAAAGAGTACAGTTGAGACGA
This sequence comes from Filomicrobium sp., assembly GCF_025698805.1. Classification (NCBI taxonomy): domain Bacteria; kingdom Pseudomonadati; phylum Pseudomonadota; class Alphaproteobacteria; order Hyphomicrobiales; family Hyphomicrobiaceae; genus Filomicrobium; species Filomicrobium sp. Next base: position 3,799 of record NZ_JAILWT010000005.1, on the reverse strand, counting down.
TCGAGCGCAAATCGCGCGGCCGCACCGGGGGCGGGCCAAGGCACAAATAGGATAAACCAGCCTCCAAAACGGACTGGCTCCGACTTGCATGCACCGAAGAAATGGTGACCCCGACAGGATTCGAACCTGTGACCCTCAGATTAGGAATTGGTGACCACCATCCCTGAGGGTTACGGACTGTTACGGTACGCCCCTGAACTTACATGGTTTTTCGGACTGACCGATATTATCCGACAACGTACAATACGCCCTGTTACCGCTTTGCCCTGGTAGCCCATTGGTAGCCCGCCGCTTCCACCATCATATTGCGTGGTAGCCCGGCCCCAAAAAGCATCAGGCAACCCCAAGCCGACAGGGCCGATCATGAACCTTATCAAATCCGTTACCCAATCCGCCATCAAGACCCTCGAACCCGGCGATACCATCCGCGATACCAGCCTCAGGGGATTTGGTGCGCGCCGCCGCAAGAACACCGTCACCTTCTTCGTCAAGACACGCCACAGGGGCAAGCAGCGTTGGATCACCATCGGCTCCCATCCGGCATGGTCAGCCGAAAGGGCAAGGCAACAGGCCTCCGACATACTCCGTAATGTCGACAGGCACTTCGAGCCAACAATCGACAAAGACAAGTCAGAAACCACTGCAATCACGTTCAAGGAGGCCTTCGACAGGTTCACCGCAGCTCACGGTCCCCACATCAAACCGAGCACCCTCAGGGAATACACACGCATCACCCAAAGGGTCATCGTGCCCTACTTCAAAAACAAACCCCTCAAGGATTTCAAACGGGCCGATTGTCAGGCACTGCATCAATCGCTCGTTATGGCCCCCAGCGCTGCGAACCACGCGCGCGGCATCATCAGCGTCGTCTTCAACTGGGCTATTGTCGAGGAACTCATCCCCGATGCGCTAAACCCCACCAAAGGCGTCCGCAAATACAAGCAAATCAGCCGCGCCCAGTTCCTGTCACAAGATGATCTCCGACGTCTGGCAAAAGCCCTGCACGAGGCCCTGCTGCGGAACGAGGCCTCCCGCATCCAGGTGGCGACCATCCTATTGCTTCTCTTCACCGGAGCACGGCGCAACGAAATCTTCACGCTCAAGCGCAGCTACGTAGACCCCCACCGCATGATCGCCTACCTGCCCGACAGCAAAACCGGCAAAAAGGTACTTCATCTCGGCCCCTACGCCATGAGCATTCTGGACTCAATTCCCGAAGTCGAAGGGAACCCCTACTACATGGTCGGACGCAAAGAGGGCACGTGCATCAGCGAAATCAAGAAGCCGTGGGACAAGATCCGCAAGCGGGCCGGACTTGAAGGCTTCCGCCTGCACGACTTCCGGCATTCGTTCGCCAGTTTCGCAGCCGATCAGGGTGCCTCGGCCCGCGCGGTCGGTGCGCTCCTCGGTCATGCCAGCATCGAAACCACAAAACTCTATCTGCACATTTTCAACCAGAGAGCCAAAACGACCTCTCTCCAAACCGGACAAGCCATCGACAACATCCTGTCCGGCGCTATGATTCTTCAAACGTCGCCGCCACCTTCCGGGAATCCAGCCACGCATTCAGATCCGCAAGGTCATACAGAACAGGGCTCCGTTTCCCCAAACCAAGCCGAATGAACACGGGGCCACCGCCCTTGATCCGGTAATCCTCAAGGGTCCGTGGGCTGATATGCAGATATGCCGCCGCCTGTGCCGTTTGCAGCAGCGTCTTTCTCTCAGGAATATCCGCCACGGGCCCTTGCTCTTGCGTTTGAATCCCTCTGCCTGCAGATTACAACGTGAACGCCGCTTCGCAACACGGGAGTCCACAAGGTGGCCCCTTTAAACCTGACAAAGCTTCAAGCCGCCTGCACCGCCGCGCATGACGAGTATCGCGCGGCACGAAAAACCTTGGCCAGCGCCATCGGCAAAGACGAACGCAGCAACGCGATGCTCGAGATGATCGCCTCCACCATCGACATCGGGCTCAACGCAACCCTTCACCGCCTCAAAACCGACGACCCGAAGATCATCGAAGCGGTTGAACGGTTGAGCGAAGCCTCCCATCACCTCGGGCTCGCCATCAACGCCCGCGAAGAAGCCCAAATCGAGAACAACCCGAACCATCAGCGCGTTTACGTCGATGATGGCCGTGAATTTACCCTTGACCTGAAAACCGGCACGTGGACCTACCTCGACGCCCCCGACAAGCCCATCAAGCTCTCCTTCGTCAAATCCGAAAAGCTTCCCTACGAATTGCCGGGCTTCGAACCCAAGATGGACCCGCCGAAACCAACCAGAAGCCGCAAACGCACGCCCCGCATGTAGACTTGGCTGCAACACTCCCGGTTGTTCTTGTGTTGCTGAAGCTACCGGATGCCTACGCCGTGGGCAGTGCGCCTTGCCGCCTCCGGTGGCTGCCGAGGTAGGCTCCCGTCATGATCATCACCCACACCGTCAACCATCAGGGAAAGCACCGCGTTTATCTCGGCGGCAATTTCTCCCTCAAGGCCTGGCTCGAGCAGAAGGACGACACACCGGCCTGGACGTTTGCCTTCGACGCCTCAGAAGCCCCAGCCCACATGTCCGACCCCGATGCCATGCGCCAATGGGCCCACGGGTTGCTCTGCCAATTGGCCGAGGTCCTTAATGTTCAGCTGAGCGACCTCGTGACTGTGCCCTTCGATGTCATCGCGAGACTGCACACCACGTCCGCCCTGCACGACAAGCGCATCCCGTCACCCCAGCGCGAGGTCATCGAAACCGGCTACATGCCAACCCCACCCGCCATCAAACGCTCCAAGGCCGACTTCACCGCGAGCGATTTCAAGGCCTACCACGACAAGGGACGTTCGCGTAGCAAACGATACTCGTAACCCGTCTCAACAAATAAGGCCCCGCGTTTAGGGCGGGGCCCAATGGAGAAGGCCGCAGTCCTTTCGGTGGCCCATCACCGGCACGGTCATCGCCTCTTCAAGCTGTACCGCGCCACCATCTTAGCAATATCGAATGCGTCGCAAACCCCGCGCGCCTGCCCCATAAGCACCCATTTGCTGTATACACTCCATCACCGGCCGGAACTACTTCACGGGGGGTCCGGGGGGCGTGAAGCCACCCGCGCTCACGGTCTGTATTCCGATTCCTGCATGCACTTGCCTCTCACGAAGCCACCCTGATGCCATCGAGATGAAGCGCAAGCCGTTGGAAAGACGAAGGATGGTTTTCATGTAGGCACGGAACGTGGCGTCGATGCACCGATGCTGCCCATACACAGAGCATACGACTGGTATGCAAAGTGAAGCTAAGAGAAGGTTGAAAGGAACGGAGCGAGGTATGCCTTTGACCACAATTTTGATCAAAGGCGGCGCCTTCGGCGCCTGTGGCGCCGGGGCAAGCCCCGGCTCCCCGCTCCGTTCCTTTCAAGGAAAGCCATTAAGATGCCGCGCAGATGTTCAAAACGGGCCGACAAGGAAGAAAAGGTGGTCAAGCCACGATTCCTCAAGGCAAGGCTGAGTGAAGACGACCATCGCCAGATGCACCGCATCGCCGCCGAACGCGGCATCAAGATATCCCGGTTGACCAGAACGATTTTACAGGCGCACCTGAAGGGCATACCCGTGCGGCTGCCACATCCGCGCGGCATCACCGATGAACTGGTCCACCAGCTGGCCCGCATCGGCAACAACTTGAACCAGCTCGCCCATCAGGCCAACATTGGCTATGTCGCCGTACCCATGCAGGAAATCCGCAGCTGCATCGACGCCATCAACCAGAAAGTGGCGCAACTCTGATGCTGGCGAAGGTCGCGCCAACG